>JBBIOI010000009.1:0-47576 GCA_037443425.1 Deltaproteobacteria bacterium | reverse complement strand
TCTGGGAAATTAATCAATTACGTTTATGTACTTATTAATGGCAAAAGTCATTATCCAACAAACCTATCCCAACCAGTAATTGATGGAGATGAGCTTTCTATCGCCCTCCTCCTCGCCGGCGGTTAATTTGATTTAAATTATACAAAACATTACCTTGCCTCCCATTTAGGCTTTCTCTTCTCTGCAAAGGATTTCAATCCTTCTTCATAATCTTTACTTCTTCTAATCTGGTCTTTTAAAGATTCAAAGAGGGCATCTATTTCGCTCAGTTTAAGCATCCTATTTTTACATAGCATTTCCTTAATTCCTCTTACAGCAAGAGGTGCATTTTCACAAAGTCTTTCTGCAACGGCTGTCGCTTCTTCAAGTAGCCTCTCTCTTGAAACAACCTTATTTATAAGGAAAATCTCGTAGGCCCTTTTTGCATTAATTCTTTCTCCAGTAAGTAGCATCTCAAATGCAATTCCGCGGGGGATATAGGGTTCGAAGATATCCACTCTTGTAATTGTTCCAAATTTTGGTTCTGGACAGCCAAATTCTGCTTCTTCAACAGCTATTCTTATATCACACCCCAAAGCCAATCCTAAACCACGACCAAGGGCATGGCCATTTATTGCACAGATTATAGGCTTATATATATTATGATACGAAGGATTCTCAATCGGTGTAGTTGTAAATCCAGGCTCTTCTATACTTTGATAGTCTGCACCAACACAAAAGGCCCTTCCTTCACCTGTTAAAATTGCAACCCAAACATTTTCATCATCTTTAAAATTTTTCCATGTTTCCTCAAGCTCATAAATTAATGCAGTGTTAAGAGCATTCATCTTTTCAGGACGATTTAGTGTTATATAGACAATCCTTCCCTTTTTTTCATATAATAAATGAGATGGCATCATCAACCCCCAAAAATTTTTAATCCAAATATTACACGCTTACAATTTACCAAATACCTTAAGTATTGAGCCGCTAAGTGCATCGCATTCATCCGAACAGATTTCGCACAGTAGCTCTGCAACCTCTGAGGGTTTTACCCATTTATCAGGTTCAGCACCAGGCATTCTCCTTGTTCTGAATGTATCCATGACGCTTGGCATTACTGCATTCACTGTAATATTTGTCTCTTTCAACTCCTCTCTAAGAACTTGTACAAGGGTTATCAAGCCCGACTTTGATAAGGCATAAGCCCCAAACCGTGGTTGGGGCTCTATTGCTACCCTGGCTGGAAACACAACAATCCTTCCCCTTTTCTTTTCGAACATGATCTTAATTGCATGTTTGGCACAAAGGAAGGCACTTTTTAGATTCGTATCAATTAGTTTCTCAAGAACTGATGTCTCTGTTTCCCATAACATTGGGCCAATGTAAACCATTCCAACCATATGGAGAAGGATATCAATCGACCCAAATTGATCCTTAGCAGTTTTCATCAATCTTTCTACCTGATCTTCTTTTGTTGCATCAATATTCATATCAATATATCTATCTGAGTATGAAGATATCAATTTATTTGCCTCATCCCACTCCTCTTTTGAATACCAACCTATGATTAACCTTGCACCCTCAGCTAAAAATTTTCTACTTACTTCCCTGCCTAATGGACCTTCACCACCAACAATTACTGTTACTTTATCTTTGACCTTCATAAAAAGCTCCTTTTTTTATTTTTTCTCTACAAAGAATTCCATTGGAATTGGGGCCTCCCATCTTGTCTCAAGCTTTCCATTTACATATTCTGAAACCCAGAAACTACGAAAAAGAAGGCGATTGATTCCATAGATGGGTTTTCCCACCCATGTAGCCTCCCTTCCATAAATATCTCTCCATCGATACTTCTCAAAACCTCTCATCCAAGCAGTCGTATCCATTTTATTCTGTCCATCAAGAAATTCAAAGAAAGGCTTTAAGGCCCTATAGAATTCTGGTGGCATATCTGTTGGTCGCATATTATACTTCTTTACAAATAGACGACAAAAATCCCTATATTCCTTGCTTACAATCGGGCTTTCCCAATCCACATCACTGCTTAAGACCTTATTTAAAAATTCCTTCGGGACAACCTCTTCAACTACTCCAGGCGGAGGGGCAGTGGGTACTGAAATAATCCCATTAAAACCCGCCTGCCGTAGCTGTTTTATGAGAAGGGCACACATCCCACCCATGGCCCCTCCAGTGGAATTTGTGTCAATAATGTCAGGTCTTTTTGTTAGAGCCCTTGTAATCACAGGCATAAAATCTGTTATATTGAAAGGAAATCTTTCATAACCTAACCATTTAAGACCATAATATTCAAACATGGTCTTTGCCGAATCTGCCCAGAGTGGTGAATCTGGTAAATCAGGTTGCATCGTGAGAACAGTCTTTGCATCTGGATAAAATTTTGGAATATAGGCAGCCTGATTGACCATCATCATGAGGGCAAAACCACCGCAGAAGAATGTAAAAGGCTTTTCTGGTGAACACATCCCTGGTATGGCAGGGACAACAAAAAATCCTATCACTTTATTAGGTTCTGTTACCTCTTGAATTGCAACTGCATCATCAATAAAAGGGCCAGCAATCACCTTTACCTTTTTCCCATATATCAGCTCTTCAGCAACTGCCTTACCAACGGCAGCATCCTTTTTTGTGTCCCGAATGATTGGATTAATTAGATATCTCTCTCCTCCTATCCTTATGCCACCCTTGTTATTCTTCTCTTCGATAGCCATAAGTATACCATTCTTTATCATTGTTCCAAGATGAGCTGCTGGACCAGTTAATGGCGTTGCAATTCCAATGTCAAAGGTTCTCGATGCATAAGCCTTCTGTGGTAATTCAGACCCGAAAAATACAAAACTAATTAAAATTATTATCAATATTGAAATCATTCTTGTAATCATCTCTTTTGTCCCCCCCTTCTATTTTTGAGCTTTTTTAAATACTCACGAATCCTTGAAAATCAAAGATCCATAAGGACATTATGAATAACATGGAGATCCCTCGATATTGAGGGATCTCTTCTTTTACTTATACAATCCCATCCTTTCTAAATCATCTGCTACATATTTAAGCCCCAGTTTCTCAAGAGTTTCCCTCTTAGGAGTCCCTGTCTTTATATCAGATCCTCTCAATTCATAAAATGCATCTTTAAGGGCCTCAAACTTCTCTCGATCGATCGTCTTTCCTTTTGATGGTCCGTCAGGAATTGGTGTTTCGAGAAAATGTCTTGGAGGGACATCATCATCACGAGTAATCCCGTGTTTAGCAAGATAAGCCCTTTCTATATTGTATATCCTATCACAAGCGATATGAAGTCTCTCTTCACTGAATTCCACCCCTGTAATGGCAGATAAAACCTGAGCCATTCGTGCAACTCCCCCAAGGCCCTCTTCCATCAATTCAAATTCAGTTAACCACTTGCATATCTCAAGAGAGTCGGCCGCTGTATCAATGTGCTCTCTATCTGTAACAACTTTCGCATACTTTGGGTCATAATCCCAGAATTTTGGGGGTCCAAGTGAAGGCGTTACATGAGGAAAGACTGTACCCCTTAAGTGATCCCATCCTCGAGTTGCAACTGCAAATCCCAAAACCGCAGGAATATAGGCAGTTAATCTATCAGGATGGGATTTGCCTTTGATGTGATAAGCATATTTATCTGCCCCACGACCAATTATCTTTGCAGCATTTCTACAACCTTCAGCCAAAATATTACCAAACCCCTCACGAAATACTACCTTCCTTACAAGCTCCATAATCACCTTCTTATTCCCCCACTCAAGCTTAAGTCCATCAGTATCCTTTGTTGTAAGGATTCCCCTCTGATAACACTCGAATGCCATTGCCATTGTAGGACCTAATTCCTGGGCATCTATCCCATATTGATTGCACATATTAACAATCTTAAGCCCGAAAGGAAAATCAAATACCCCAAGCTGAGTACACATAGAAGCCAAAGGGCCATATTCAGGCCTCATCCCCTTCTCTCCAGCATAAGGACCATCATGAATCACCACAAATTTTTGAGAGGTATGAGGACAGGAAAAACATGCAACATGTCTTGTCATATATTTAGGAACAAAATTTTCTCCATAGAAATGGCTTATCTCTTCTTCAGGTCTATGAAGTTCCTGGGAATTCTTAATCCCTAAGTTATATACCTGATTGAATAATTTGATAAGATAGGTAACCCCAATGCTCTTGTGAAGAGGGGTTAAATGTTGTTTTGGAATGTCTTCGTACCACTTTCTTATTATTTCAATATATTGTTCAGGCTTTGCCACTTTTACTGATTTTGATCCCCTCACTGCGACTGCTTTAAGTTTCTTTGAACCCATTACAGCACCCATACCTGTTTCTGCAGGTGCCCTTTCATCATTTGTGATAGGACATGCATATTTTACTAAGTTTTCGCCAGCCTGACCTATAGAAAGTATCTTTATATCTTCATCTCCAAGTTCCTGTCTTATTAGATCTACAGTCTCCCAGGTTGTCTTACCCCAAAGATGGGAGGCATCTCTTATAACTACTTCATCATCTTTTATCCACAAATAAACAGGTTTCTCTGAGCAACCCTGAATGATAATGTGATCATAGCCAGCAAATTTTACCTCTGACCCGAATGCACCACCTCCACTTGCATCACCAAGAATCCCAGTGAGAGGAGATTTTGCAGTTACTGTGAAACGTCCACCACCAAGCCCTAATGTTCCGGATGTTGGACCTGTCCCTATGATAAGACGATTATCAGGTCCGAGTGGATTGGTTTCTGGTCCTGTTTCATCATAGAGTATTTTTGAATTAACCCCTCTTCCACCAATAAAATTATATGCCAATTCCTCTTTTAAAGGTTCTTTGGTTATCTTCCCTGAAGAAAGATCAACCCTTAAAATTCTTCCCACCCATCCAAACCATTGCGTCATCTTAACACCTCCTCATAAAATGGTTTTAATCTTAATTTAAGCAGACCCGTATCGAAGTACTCCCTCTGAACACCACTGCACGCACTTTGGATCGCCATTGCATAGATCACAGATTTTTACTGTACCTGAAATTGGATCCATAAAGATTGCTGCCTCATCACAACTCTCAATGCAAAGACCACAGCCAGTACATCTTTCGGCATCAACTCTTACAACACCTAATTTTTCATCCCACGATAGGGCCTCAACTGGACAGACTGGAATACACTTCCTGCATTGATTACAAATCAGGGGTGCATAAATTCCTTCTCTTTCTCTTCTCAATATTTTTATCCTTGCCCTCCTTGGATTAAATTCCCCCTCATGGAAAAATACACACACTTGTTCACACATTCTACAGCCACTACATTTTTTGTGATCTACACTCATCTTTGGATTTAAGCTGGTTTCTGACATTTTTCCCTCCTTTCAATTTTTTTTTCAACAACTTACAAAACCCTGAAAATAAGCTAAATCAATCTTTAGCTTTGTCACTCTCACTTCGCATAATAATAAAAACTCTTAGTTATTGAACAGCCAAATTTTTTATCCCTATTCATACACCTAAATAAGCCTTTTTGATCTTCTCGTCTTTTAATAACTCTTCCCGAGAACCTTCTAATACAATCTTACCAACCTCCATTACATAACCCCTTTTAGCTAAATTAAGTGCTAACAGTGCATTCTGTTCAACAATTATAATATCGATCCCATCTTTATGAATTTCTTTTATAATAGAAGCAACCTCATCTACCATGAAAGGACTCAATCCATTTGAAGGTTCATCCATCAAGAGTAACTTTGGTCTGGACATCAATGCCCTACTTATTACCAACATCTGTTGCTCACCACCACTTAAGCTACCAGCCTTCTGTTTCCTTCTCTGTTTTAGTACGGGAAAGTAAATATAAATCCTTTCCAAATCTTTCCTTATACCTTCTTTATCATTACGCAAATATGCCCCAAGTATAAGATTGGATTCCACATTCATATCTCTAAAGACCCTTTGCCCTTCCAGTATATAACATATACCCGATTTTACTATATTGGCTACAGATTCCCTATCAATTCTCTTGCCTAAAAACCAGATCTCGCCTGAGGTTATCTGTTTAAATCCAGATATTGCCTTCAACACTGTACTCTTGCCAGCCCCATTTGCTCCAAGGATAGTAACGATCTCATCTCTGAAAACCTCTAATGATATTCCCTTAACCGCTTCGAGCTTTCCATAATGAACCTTTAAATCTTTAACACAGAGAAGCATATCCTGAACCCAAATAGGCGTCTATCACATTTTTGTCTTTCTGAATCTCATAAGGAAAGCCCTCTGCTATTTTTGAACCAAAGTTCAATACACACAATCTATCACATATATTCATAATAACTCTCATATCATGCTCAATGAGAAATACAGTGGTTCCTTTATTGCGAATCTCTTTAATCTTATCCATCATTAGGTCTTTCTCTTCTGCGTTCATACCTACTACTGGTTCATCAAGCAAGATCATTTCTGGATTGGTTGCAAGGCATATAGCAACACCAAGCATCCTTTGATATCCATATGGTAAATTTTTTGCTATTTGATAATTCATAGGGCTTAGGCCCATAAAATTAGAAATCTCATGGGCCTTTTCAACGAACCTCTCTTTCTCCTTTTTTATGGCATCTTTATTGAGAAAATATTTAAATAAATCATGTCTTGAAATCGAATACAATCCAATTAATATATTCTCTAATACTGTCATTTCACCAAACAGGATGGTTTGTTGAAATGATCTTGAAAGGCCCTGCCTTACAATAAAGTAAGGCTTCTGCCCTGTAATATCTTTCCCTTTAAAGATTACTTTCCCATTGGTTGGTAAGATCGATCCCATAATCATATTAAATACGGTTGTCTTACCAGCCCCATTAGGTCCTATCATTCCAAAGATCTCCCCTTTTTTTATTGAAAGATTAAGATTATCTACAGCCACTAAACCACCAAATCTTTTTGTTAGCCCCTTCAATTCAAGAAGCATCATATCTGATAGTCCAAATAAATTCTATCCCCCAATCTCTCCAGCAACAATAATCTCATCCCGGGGAAAACGGCTGAGAAGCTCTGCTCCACTCTCTGTAACAACAATCATATCCTCTAAACGAACCCCTATCCCTGGTTCACCTTCTCTACTTTCAATGGCCAAAACATTGCCGACTTCAAATACCTGTGGATATTTTAAAGACCATAATCTATTTATTATAGGAGGTTCGTAAAGATAAAGGCCAATTCCGTGGCCAATCTCAATTGTAAAAACCCTATCCTCATCATCATAGCCCCATGTAGATGCAGGTTTGAAATGTATGGCTGCGTCTGCAGTAGTTGCACCTGGTTTTATTGCCTCTATGATTGCATTTTGCTTATCAAGGAGTCTTTTATAAAGGTCTTTCTCTTTTTGGTTTGGCCTCCGTCCAACAATAAAAGTGCGGTAAAGACATACCTTATATCCCATGTATCCAAAGTTTGTGATATCTCCATAGACGATGTCTCCTGGTTCAATAATCCTATTGGTCATTGCAAGACCACGCTCAAATGTATTGGGACCACTAAAAAAGGGAACCACACCTCCGATCTCGGCCCCAGCTTCAATCATTGCTTTATGCCCAATAGCTGTTAAATCAATATCTCTTACTCCTGGCCTGATTGCCTTATAAAGCTCATACCATGCACGGTCAGTAATTGCTGTTATCATTTTCAGACAGCTTATCTCGTCCTTTGTTTTAACCTTTCGTGCCTCAAACAATAAGGATTGAGCATCAAATGTATTTATACCCATCTCGTTAAGTGCTCTTATGGAGATCCCATCCAAAGCTGTAATACCTAATCTTTCACCTTTTAATCCCTTCTTTTTAAGCTCCTCTGCAATTTCTGAGGCAAAAAGTTTTGCTGTTTCTGCTGTTGCTTCGTTGCCACAAATACCTCCAAGCCAACAACGGGCTATTCTCCAATTTTCTTCCTTTATCCATGGCCATTCATGACGCCTTTCGTATCTTCCAGCATGCTCCCATATGACCGGTTCATGTTCCGCAAAAAATAGACAATATCTAAGCCCAGGCATAAATGCATCACCGGGCAATCCAGTGGCATACCGAATATTGTCTTCCCTTTCTAAAAGCAGGGCTGCTACACCATTTTTCTTCATCACATCTTTTAATCTCTGGGCTCGTTCTTTCCTCATCCTTTCTGTATTTATGCCTTCTTGCCAATCCAGGGAGGAGCTGCCATATGTTAAAGGTGATGCATATTTCAACATCTTACGTTTTCCTCCTTTTTAATTTTTTGAAACCCTAATAGATTATATTATTAAGTAAAACCTTATTCTTTTGGAAATAAGATATCTTTTCCCCTATCCTCCTCCCTGCCTCTTGAATGAATCCTAAAAATCCACCTCGGAAGAGTATTATTGTTACAATTAATATTAGGGCAAAAACAATTGGTTCAAACTCCCTTATGGGCCTTAAGAATTCAGAAAATATATTTAATGAAAAGGCCCCAATAATTGGTCCTGCAATATTTGAACTTCCTCCAATAGCGACATACAGAAGGTAATTTGTTGACTGTAGTAGGGTGAAAGAAGAAGGTTGTATATTTTTAATATTGTATGTGTATAAAACTCCACCCAAACCAGCAAAAATAGAGCCAATGACGAAGGCTAATAGCTTATATTTCATGGTATTAATACCAACGCTTTCTGCTAAATCTTCAGATTGTCTAATGCTTTGAAATATAAGTCCTACTGGAGATGTATATATTCTGTGCATAATTATTATAGCTAAGATTGAAAAAAATAGGGTTAGGTAATAAAGAGAAACCTTCGAAGTAAATTCAATATTATATAAAAAAGGGATTTTTATAGAGTCTGGAGGTGGAAGATTCATAATCCCAACTAAACCCCCAAATGGATCTCTCCAAGAACTAAAAATGATTCTAATTACTTCGCCCCAGGCTAATGTCGCAACAATAAAGTAAATCCCTTTCATCCTTAAAGTAATATATCCAATGATTAAAGCAACGCTGTATACTACAGCCAATGCTATTAAAAGGCTAAGCCATGAATTTAATCCATATCTTGAAACAAAAGCAGCTGATAAATATCCACCAATTGCAGAAAAACCAGCATGACCGAGGGTTACTTGACCAGTTGTCATAATGAACCAGCAACTTGAAGCAAGAAGGGCATTAATAAACATAAATGTAACAATGCCTATGACATACTTGTTCTCTATAAAAAGAGGAATAGAAAAAAGGATTAGTATTAAAACAGATCCCCACAACTTTTTATTAAAAATCCGCAATTTCACGTTGTTCTTACCATTAATCCTTTTGGTTTTAAAATCAGCACTAATAGAATAATCAAAAATGGAAATACTGTTGCAGAATATCCTAAAAATGTCTGTCCATAACTCTCAACAAAACCCAATATAAGCCCCCCTAAAAATACCCCAGGGATACTTCCAACGCCTCCAAGAATTATAATGGATAGAGATTTTATAAGAACAGAAGTCCCCATAGTAGGTTCTATGAAAAAGATAGGTGCCATTATTCCACCTGCAATTCCAGCAAGGCCACAGCCAATCCCAAACCCTATCTTCTCTATTCTTCCAACATCGATACCCAAGGTAATGGCTGCCTCTCTATCCTGTGAAATTGCCTGAATGGCTTTTCCCAATTTTGTTCTATAAATGAAAAGAGATATGCCTATGAGGAGAATAATACTTATGATTCCTGCAGCAATCCTTGAATAGCTTAAATTAATATTTAGAAAAGATATATTTCCCTGAAAAACCTCTTTCATACCCCTTGGTTCCGTCCCAAAAACAAGTTGGGCTATTGTCTGAAGCAACCACATCAAACCAATACCCACGATTACTATTGGTACGGTCTCCCCTTTCAGAGGACGGAATAATACTCTTTCAAAGACAATCCCCAAAAAGGTTACAATACCAACCCCTATGATTAATGCTAACAAATAGTTTATTCTCAAAATCCCGCTAATATAAAAGACGGCAAAAGCACCGAGCATATAAAATTCACCATGGGCAAGGTTTAAGATATTCATTATGCTAAAGATTACAGTCAATCCAAGGGCAAGCAGTATATAAGTTATACCAATCTGTAATCCATAAAAAAATGGCTGAAGATATAATTCAATGTTCATTAAAAATCTCTTATCTGAAATGATTAATTTATCAAATCTTAATACTCAAAGAACCCTTTTTTTACCTTCTTTCCCAAAAATCCTGCTGATACATATTGTTTTAGTAAAAAGTGGGGCCAAAACCGACTACCTAATTTATCTTTAAAATAGTTTAGCTTCTCAAGTACCCAGTCAAGCCCCCTCTCGTCAGCCCAATGAAGAGGCCCTCCAGAACCATTCTCATCCACCGGAAAACCAGTGCCTAAAACTAAGGCCCGATCTATATCTTCAGCTGTTGCTATCTTTTCCTGTAGGCAGTAAACTGCTTCGTTAACCTGTCTAAGGATAAGTCGTTCAGGCGAGTATTCTGTGCCCTTTATCCCTGTCTCCAATTGAATGGATTTAATAATGTTTAAAAATTCTTCATCCACATTTCCATTTACATAGATTCCTTTACCTACTTTATTGCCGAGACGACCTGCATTTGCGAGACGTTCAAAAAGGATTGGTATAGGGAATCTATCTCCATAGGCATCATGCATAATCCTGAATGTGAGTACTCCAACATCAATCCCTACCATATCGTTTAAGGCTAAAGGCCCCATAGGAAATCCTGCCTTCTTTATTGATTCATCAATCTCTGTTGGTAAAGCTGCTCCCTCTTGGGCTGCAAGCATTGCCTCACCTACATATGGCAATAAAATCCTGTTTACTAAAAAACCAGGGCAATCCCTAACCTTGATAGGAATCTTCTTTATTGCCCTGATAAACTCAACCATCTCTTCGACAGTTTTTTGAGAGGTCTGAAGGCCTGAAACCACTTCAACAAGCCTCATAATTGGTGCAGGATTGAAAAAATGTAATCCTAAGAATCTATCAGGTTTAGAGACTTTTGAGGCCATATGAGTGATTGAGAGGGTTGATGTATTTGAAGAGAAGATGGTATTTTCTGGACATAGGGTATCGAGTCTTTTAAAAAGGGCTATCTTTAAATCCAGGTCTTCATAGACTGCTTCAATGATCAA
Organism: Deltaproteobacteria bacterium; assembly: GCA_037443425.1. Classification (GTDB taxonomy): domain Bacteria; phylum Desulfobacterota; class BSN033; order BSN033; family UBA1163; genus JBBIOI01. Next base: position 36,434 of record JBBIOI010000009.1, on the reverse strand, counting down.
ATTGCAATCCTTCATCTCATCGATATTTATTGTTGGTTTTATATTTTTAAGCACTTTTTCTCTCTCATCTGGAGTAACCTTTCCCTTTTCAATCCCCTTTATTAGGGTTTTATCAATCCTCTCTAATGCTTTATTAAGCAACTCATCTGTGGTATCCAGAAGCACTACATCAATCCCTGCCTGAGCAACTACCTGGGCAATACCACTTCCCATTGTTCCAGCGCCCAGTACCCCGACTTTTTTGATCTCCATCTAATACTCCTTTCTTATTCCACCCTGATCAATATTGCATCTCCCTGCGAAAGCCCACCACAAATAGAGGCAATCCCGTAGCCACCACCCCTTCTCCTGAGTTCATACATAAGAGTAATTATAAGCCTTGCTCCACTTGCTCCCACTGGATGTCCAATGGCTATAGCACCACCATTGACATTCAATTTCTCTCTTATTCTTTTAACCTTTAGCTCATCACCGTCTCCCAGTATCTTACTACTTACGAGAGGCACAGCTGCAAAGGCCTCATTTATTTCCAATAGATCTATTTGGTCAATATCCATATTTACCTTTGAGAGAAGTTTTTTTATTGCATAAGCGGGATTTACAGCCAATAATGTAGGGTCACTGCATACACTTGCCGTTGCAATTATCTTCGCAATAGGTTTAAAACCAAGCTCTTTTGCCTTTTCACCAGACATGATCAAAACTCCTGAGGCACCTGTATCGAGACCAGGTGCATTTCCTGCTGTTACAGTTGGGCTATCATAGACTGTTTTCAATTTTGCAAGTTTTTCAAGTGTAGTATCTGGCTTTGGAAATGCATCCTCACTGAATATTATGGGAGGTCCCTTCTTTTGAGGAATCTCTATGGCCATCAGTTCCTCACCTATCTTAAATTTACCGGCCTTCTTTGCCTCCTGATATCTCATTTGACTTCTATAAGCCCACTCATCCTGCTCCTCGCGGCCAATACCATACTGCAATGCAACTTCTCCAGCATTTTTTGCCTCCGGAGGATAACCGGGATGTCCTATTGGAGAAAGGGAATCTCTAAATACAATAGGACCAAGTCTTTGTCCCCAGCGAAGTTCCGGAGGCCCAATCTGGGGAGTTCTACTCATATTCTCAACACCAATGGCCATAATAATGTCTCCCTCATAAGCCCTTATCGTTCTAAATGCCAAAATTGCAGCCGCCATTGAGGAACAACATGCCCTATCTATTGTAAGAGAAACCTGAGTGGGAGGAAGACCTGCAATAAGTGCTGCCTGACGAGCACATACATTGTTATAAAGGGCGGCTTCTGCCATCTGTGTCATGCCATAAAAGATCTCATCAATCTGATCTCCCCTTAAACCCGTCCTTTTTATAAGCTCCTTTATGACACATGCACCTAATTCAATACTTGGCATATCTTTTAGAGGCCCTCCAAAAGGGCTAAATGGTGTCCTCACACCTTCCACAATCACAACATCTCTTGACATAATTCGTTATCCCCCTGAAAGACTTTAGATAAGAATTTTGGTCACGATTGGATTTATCAAACTTTACGAACTCTCCCTCGCTTTTTCCCCCTCTCATTTTCTCCTGGTGTAAGGGTGCTTAAAAAGGTCTTTACAATAGTATCAGCCAGTTCTTCTGCATTTGCCTGCCTGCTATAATCAAACCAATAGACCACCCAAAATACCATTCCAAGCCACATAAACGTAAGGAAGGATTCTCTGAATTTCTTATTTAACCTTCCAGAATTCTGAAGTTCTTTAATCGAGTCTCTAATAACTCTATAAGCACGTCTCCAGATATCGAGGATTTCATTTTGATGATTTTTATCTAATCTATGTACTTCATGGACTAAAATTCTGTTGGCACGACTTGATGTATTTAAAAGCGTAAATTTCTTTAGAAAATATGCTACTCTCTCAGCAGGGTCTCTAATCTTTTCTGTTTCAATAAGCATAGGGATAAAATGATTGTTTAAGAAATCGAGATGAATTTGATAAAGAAGATTCTCTTTACTAGAACAGTAATAATAAAGATTAGCCTTACTCATCCCAAGTGTCTCAGCAATCTCAGACATGGAGGTGGCATCGTAGCCATTTTTGACAAAGAGATCCAGGGCCTTAATATATATCTCTGAATTCTTCACAAATCCTCCCTTTCTATCTTTTTTATATATTGAATTATTGACCGGTCGGTTAATATTTATCAGATAGAAATCCTTTTGTCAAGAAAAAATTTCAAGCTCACTTAAAGGTATTAAAAATGATCTTTAGGTTTTGATGTGTCTATTATAAGTATTTCAGGCCTTTTAAGATATTTAAAATTTTTTAAAAATCCTTTTTTAAAGATTTCTGTTGAATTATTTTTTTAAATTTATTATCCTTAAATTTACCATATGGTCAAAAATCTTAATCCTCTTTCCACAGATTGCACTTTTCTTACCTTTCAGGATGTAAGATCGAAAACAAATTGATTAGTTCGACCTATTTTATTTTTTGAAATCTTCTTTTTATTATCCTTAATAAAAAGATCATCTCCTCATTTTTTGAAAAGTAAGAACAGGCAATATAGATCAAAATCCCACTAAAGATTGCAACGGCTAAAAGGATAATCTTCTGGCTATAATTATCAGGAGATGACCAATTCCTAAAAGAAGACACAAAGTAGGCAAAAAAACCCATTGGAAGGCTACATAAAAGGCTCTTAATTAGAGATTTAATATCTTTCTTTAAATCGAGGCTACCAATCTTAACGCCGAAATATCTAAAGATAAGGACCAGGTTAAGGGTTGATGAAAGACTTGTGGCAAGTGCTAATCCCGCGTGTTTTAGTGGGTGAATAAGTATAGCATTAAAAATAACATTTGCCCCCAAACATATCAATGAGATCTTCAGTGGGGTCCATGTGTCCTTAAAAGAATAAAAGGCAGGGACAATACTTCTTGAACCCGCAATTGCCCACAACCCCAAGGAGTAAAAGAGAAGGGCCTTTGCAGTCATTTGGGTCGCATGGGTATCGAATAATCCTCTCTGAAAAAGGAGATGAATTATGGGAGTCTTTAAAGCAATCAACCCAACCATTGCAGGAATACTGATGAATGATACCAGCCTGAAACTAAAAGAGATAGTTTCTTTTAGCTCCTCTATTCTCCCTTGTGAGGCAAGAAATGAAAAGCTTGGAAGGGCTGCCATACCAATTGCAATGGCAAATATACCAAGTGGAAACTCCATCAGTCTATCTGCAAAGTATAAATACGATATACTCCCCCCGGGAAGAAAAGAAGCGAATATAGTGTCAACGAAAACATTCAGTTGATAGACAGCTGTTCCGATTACTCCTGGAATCATCAAGTAACCAACCTTTTTTATACCATGGTGTCTGAAATTAAAATTGAATCTAAATGTGATACCTCTCTTTAAAAGAAAAGGAATCTGAAATAGAAACTGGATGATACCTCCAGCCAATACACCAATAGCCAGTGACATTACAGGTCTCTCTAATCTTTGGTAAAAAAGTAAGACGGATATAATTATTGAAATATTTAAAAATATTGGTGCAATTGAAGGAGCGAAAAAGTGTCTAAATGAATTAAGAATACCCATACATAGTGCAAATAGTCCCATAAAAAAAAGATATGGAAAGATAATTTGATTGAGTGTTACAGTTAGGTGAAACTTTTCAGGAAATTTTGTAAAACCAGGGGCAATAATCTTAATTAAAATGGGCGAAAATAATATTCCTAAAATTGTGATAGCTAATAAGACCACTCCAGCTATGCTAAAGGCAATATGGGTAAATTCAGAGGATTCCTTTTCTGACCTCTGGGTAATATATTCTGTATAGACAGGGATAAAAGATATGGTTAAAGATCCCTCTCCTACTAAACGCCTCCAGAGGTTTGGTAAACGAAAGGCAACGAAGAAGGTATCTGCTGACATAGTTGCCCCAAAGAAATGTGCTATAACCATATCTCTCAAAAAACCGAGTATACGGCTTAAGAGTGTACCCATGCCAATGACAGATGCAGCCCTCGTAATCTTATGATTTTCTGACATAGAAAACCTTGACACCATCCATATAAAGTGTTAAAAATTTTATTAATTTTAAAAAAGGAGGCTTTAATTTGGCAACCCATTTATCAGCTATTAAACGTGCAAGACAGAATGAAAAAAGGAGGCTTCGTAACCTCCATATCAAATCCACAGTAAAAACCTCCATTAAAAAGGTAAAAATGGCCCTGGAAAAAAGTGATTTTGAAAACGCACAGAAGGCCTTATCCAAAGCCATTTCTCTTATACATAAGGCATGTTCCAAAGGGGTATTTCATAAAAGAACTGCCGCCCGTAAGGTTTCCCGCCTTATGCGTTTCTTTAATGCAATAAAAGCAAAGGCAGAAGCCTGATATCTTTTGTTGCCAATCATTGTCTGCATAGGTCAATCATAAGTTTTTCCATCAATAACTCTTTCTTTACCCTGCCCCTCTTAATAGCCAAATCTATCTTATGACAATTAAGCAGTCCCTCTAAAAGAGATGACTCAGAAAAATTCCTTTCCTGTTCCAATAACTTTTTTACCGCCCATGCTGATATTGCGAGCCTTTCTTTCAATTCCTCAATTCTATTTACATTTTGGGATACCTTTTTTATCTCTAACATATTCCAGTACTGTCGAGCCATCATATCTAAGATAAGAGGTGATGGATCATCAAATCTTTTTGCCCCTCCCTCCTTTTTAAAGGAGATGGACCTTGACTCAAGTGCCTTATCAAGAATCTTTAATGCATTATCTAAATCTTTTCTTCCAATTGCCTCCATTAAATCAAAAATTGTATTAACCTTAATGTCAGAAACAATTCCTTCCAAATCTGACATCTCTATCCTCTTTTTATTAACCGAGGATAAAAAGACCTTCTCCAGAACATTTTCTATATCTTGGAGATTATTCCCAACCAGATCTGCTATATACTGGGCTACTAGCTCTGGCAATATCTTCCCTTTTTCCTCCATCCTTGAAATCATCCATAAAAGAAGACTCCTTCCTCTTAATCTCTGATATTCCTTTATATAAATAAGATTCTCAATCTTACTTATATAACTTTTCCAATTACCTAACTCCTTTCCCCTTAAAACCATAAATGTAGTTGGTGATGGATTTTTGAAATAATTTATGAAAACCTCAATATCTTCTTCAGGAATCAAATCGGCATCATTGATTAAAATGAATCTAAATCTTGAAAACATCGGAAGGGTCTTTGCAGTCTGAATAATTTCATTTATATCCCTCTCCTGTGGATCAAAGATTTGAAGATTTAATCCTCTTTCCTTTGGTGAAAGGGCCTTATCAATCAATTTCTGGACTTCAAGATCAATCAGATAGGATTCAGGTCCATAAAAAAAATATATTCGATCAGTTTTTATCTCTTTTCTATTCATATCTTTTTTTATTACCATTTTTCCTAATAGTAATTCAAGAGTTTTTTGTGTTAATATTTTAAATATGAACAGATGGAAAAAATCAATTTTAAAAAGTATAACAACAGCCGAGGAGCTTTCAAGGCTTTTTCCTATAGACGTAAACTCTATGATCCAAGTCACAAAAAGATATCCTATGAGAATTACTCCCTACTATCTAAGTCTCATAAAAGCTGCTGGAGACCCTATCTGGCTTCAGTGTATTCCTGATCCAAGGGAGTTATTGGATGACAACTTAAAGACCGACCCTTTAAATGAATCCTCTTTTTCACCGATACCAGGGCTTATCCATCGTTATCCAGACCGCGTTCTATTACTTGTTTCATCTTCATGTGCAACTATTTGCAGATTCTGCCTTAGAAAATACTGGATAGGATCAAATAACGGGATTTCCTTGAGAGACCTTATTGAAAACGCTTTGATTTATATAGAAAAAAATCCTTCGATTCGTGATGTCATTCTCTCTGGAGGTGATCCCTTCTTGCTTGAAGATGAACCCATAGAAGATATTATAGGAAGGCTCAGAAAGATTCGACACATTGAAATCATACGTATCGGAACAAGAACACCAGTAACACTTCCAGAACGTATCACACAAAGTTTATGTAAAATTCTAAAAAGATATCATCCCATATACATAAATACACACTTTAATCACCCCATAGAGATCACCGAAGAATCAAAAATTGCCTGCCTGAGACTCGCTGATTCAGGGATTCCTTTAGGAAACCAGACAGTTCTTCTTAAAGGTATAAATGATGATCCTGAAGTAATGAAGCTATTAATGCAAAAACTACTAACAATAAGGGTTAGACCTTATTATCTTCATCACTTAGACCTCGTAAAAGGCACCTCTCACTTTAGAACAAGTATTGAAACCGGGTTAAAGATAATTTCTCGTCTTAGGGGTTTTACCTCAGGACTGGCAGTACCACACTATGTAGTTGACCTGCCGGGAGGTTTTGGGAAGGTTGAAATTCTGCCGGATGATTTAAGAAGAGAGGGGAATACCTATATATTCAGGAATTATCTCGGCGAATTTGTCAAATATCAAGATATCAATTAGATTTACAAGTCATCGGGTGTAAAAGCAACAACTTCATCAATAGAGTCTTTATTTAGAAAGACCATAACAAGTCGATCTATTCCAACCGCTATCCCTGCAGATGGAGGCATTTCAATTAACTCGTCTAAAAATTTTTCGGGTAATGGGTTTACGGGTTTTAAAAATTTCCTTCTTAATTCATTCTCTAACTCAAATCTTCTTCTTTGTTCATAAGGATCGGTCAATTCCGAAAACCCATTTGCTATCTCTATACCACCAATATAAAACTCAAAGCGTTCTGCTAAAGAGGGGTCATCTCTCTTAGGTCTTGCAAAGGATGCCCTTTCAATGGGATAGTCACAAATAAATGTAGGCTTATTTATTCCAAGATTAGGTTCAATACTTTCTACCATAATCTCATCAAATAGGTCCTTCTTCAGGGCCTCTTTACAGGATAAGTTTGCATAATCTCTAAATGCCTCCTCAACAGTGATTCTTTCCCATGGGATTGAAAGATCAATCTCTTTACCCTGATATGTAATCTTATCATATAAATTAATTGATACACTTAAATTGTATATCAACTCCTCAGTCTCTTTCATCAGCTCTTTGTAATCTATGCCTGCTCTATACCATTCCAAAATTGTAAATTCAGGTATATGTCTGCTTCCCCTCTCCCCTTCCCTCCAACAACGACAGATTTGAAATATCTTATCATAGCCTGCTGCAAGCAAACGTTTCATGCATATCTCTGGAGATGTATGGAGAAACCATGTCCCACAGGCTATGGGATTTATATGAGCCTCTGGTGCAGGGGATGGAATAAGGTGAGGTGTTTCAACCTCAAGGTATCCGTTTTCTATAAAAAACCTTCTTATACCCTGGATAATCTTTGCCCTTTTACAAAGTGCCTTATGCCTTTTATAAAGAGACCAGTTTTTAGCCAAGACCCTTAGCCCTTGACCCTGGTTGAATACTCTCCTGTTCGTGTATCAATGGTTATCAATTCACCCTCCTCAATAAATGGAGGCACTTTAAGCACATAACCCGTTTCAACAGTTGCAGGCTTATAATCGGCTTTTGACGTATCCCCTTTTACCCAGGGTTCTGTTTTTATGACTCTAAGATTTACAAAATTAGGTAGCTCAACCCCTATTGCCCTGTCTTTAAAAAGAAGTACCTTAACATTCAGATTCTCTATAAGAAAGTTCTTTGCCTCACCGAGTGCATCTTCTGTAATTACAACCTGTTCATAAGTTTGGTTATCCATGAAATAGTATTGATTCCCTTCCTTATAAAGGTACTGCATCTGCCTCTCTTCAAGGGAAGCAGGTTCAAATGTATCACCCTCCCTATAGGTTCTATCAATCGTTAATCCAGTAATCATATTTTTCAACTTTGTTCTATAGAGAGATTGGCCCTTGCCTGGTTTCAAAAATTCAAATGAAACTACAATGTATGGTTCGTTGTCTATTGTGATTTTTAAACCCTTTCTTAAGTCTGAAGCCGTATACATAAGATAAACCTCGCTCCATTTTTAAAAATTATAAAAGAATCTATTTCTAATCTTTTCAGCCAGATACTTAGCTGTTTGTTCAATAGCTATGGCCTTATTTGTTTCGCTGGTTAAAATGTTTGAAGATGTCCTGTACCACCTTGTTTCAGATAGATTCTCTTCATTCCAGATGGTCTCCCCTGTTCTTTTTCTCAATCTAATATCCATTACTATGGTTGTCTGATATTCCATAACAAATCCTGATCTATCAAAGGAAACAGATGAAAGCTCAAACGATTTGATTACGCCTTCAAGTATTGAGTCAGCTCTGTTTCGATCAACAACACGCACCCTTCGATCCTCAATAAACTCCTTCAAGAATGCCCTTGTAAATGGTATCTCAATTCCCGGCTCAAATGTCTTATTGATAAAAGTCGGTATGGCCATTGATGAAATCCCTGGTGGAATGTTTGTATTTGTCCCCGAAAGTTTATATCCACAGGAATAAATGCTAATTATTATTAAAAATATAGAAATATATTTCAAGATTTTCATTACTATAAATTTTCAACTTCAACAAACGATATTCACAAGCTTATTGGGCACTACTATTACCTTCTTTATCTCTTTACCTTGAATAAACTTTTGAATCCTTTCGCTCCTAAGTGCAGATGCCTTTATCTCCTCTTCTCCAAATGAGGCTGGAACAATCATCCGATCCCTTAGCTTTCCGTTTATCTGAATAACAATTAGTATTTCGTCTTCTTGAATCGCCTCAGGGTCATAATCAGGCCATGGATGTTTTATGATTGACTCATTGTATCCCAGTACCTGCCAAAGCTCTTCTGAGATATGAGGAACAAATGGTGAAAGTAAAAGTATTACGGTTTCAATAGCCTCACGCATAACCTTCTTTGAAGCCTCATCGTTTTGATCTTTAACAGCCGAATTATTAATTTCATTAACAAGCTCCATTATAGCACTGACAGCTGTATTAAAATGGAAGCGTTCTATATCATCAGTAACCTTCTTTATCGTCCTATGAACCTTATGTCTTAAAAGCCTTAAATCTCCATCCAAATTCACACCAGTAGAGAATGGCTTTATATCTTTAAGTTCCTTGTGTTTTTCGTAGACAAGTCTCCATACCCTATTAAGGAAACGTGCAGAACCTTCCACCCCTTGATCACTCCATTCGAGATCCTTCTCAGGAGGTGAAGCAAAAAGACAGAACATCCTTGCTGTGTCTGCACCAAACCTTTCGATAAGGTATTCAGGATCTACAACATTCTTTTTAGATTTCGACATCTTTTCTATTCTTCCTGAAGGGACCTTTGACCCACACTTTCGGCAACGCAAGCCATCTTCTCTAGGCTCTACCTCTTCAGGAAAGAGGTATCCATCTTTAGAACACTCATAAACCTCTTTACATACCATCCCCTGTGTCAGGAGATTTGTAAAAGGCTCTTCAACATTCACATATCCCATATCCTTCAGGACCCTTGTAAAAAAACGAGAATAGAGGAGATGAAGGATCGCATGTTCAATCCCTCCGATATATTGGTCTACGGGCATCCAGTAATCAACCCTCTTTCTATCCAGTGGACCTTCATGATAGTCAGGACAGGCAAATCGTTCAAAATACCATGAAGACTCCACAAATGTATCCATTGTATCGGTCTCTCTACGGGCTTTTTTACCACATTTTGGACATTCTGTTTCAACAAATTCCTTAACATTTGCAAGTGGTGATTCTCCCATTCCAGTGACTTCTACATTGAATGGTAAGACTACTGGAAGGTCTTTTTCAGGAACAGGGACAATTCCACATTGATCGCAATATATTATCGGGATTGGTGTACCCCAGTAGCGCTGTCTTGAAATTCCCCAATCTCTCAATCTATAACTAACCTTCTTTCCACCAAGTCCCTTTTCCTCAAGATATCTTGCTATTGCCTCCCTTGCATCAACACTGTACATACCATTGAATTGACCAGAATTAACAAGAAAACCCTCTCCCTCGTAAGCCTCAGTCATTTCGTCTACTTCCAATATCTTATCCTTAGGTTGAACAACAACAATCATTGGAAGTCCAAACATCTTTGCAAACTCAAAATCCCTCTGATCATGTGTAGGAACGGCCATTACAGCGCCTGTCCCATACTCCATAAGGACAAAATTTGCAACAAATATTGGCATCCTCTGCCCAGTCATCGGATTTATACAATAAGCGCCTGTAAAGACACCTTCTTTCTCAGTTGGAGCAGACCTCCTTTTCATCCAATCCTGCCTCCTTATCCTCTCTACAAATCTTCTTACCTCTTCCTCCTTAGGTGTTCCTTTTGATAGGGTAAGTGCAAGAGGATGCTCAGGAGCAAGGCTCATAAATGTAGCTCCAAATACTGTATCCTGTCTTGTTGTAAATACCTTTATGACCTCCTGAGAGTTCTCAACCGGAAAATGTATTTCAGCTCCAATAGATTTTCCAATCCAATTCTTTTGCATTGTCAGTACCCGCTCAGGCCACCCTGGTAGTTTATCACACCACTCGAGAAGTTCTTCTGCAAAAGCAGTAATCTTAAAAAACCACTGATCCAGTTCCTTCTGCACAATGCCAGGGTCATCAGGATGCCCCCGCCAGCATGTACCATCCCCCATTACCTGTTCGTTTGCCAAAACGGTCTTACATATATCACACCAATTCACATATGATTTCTTCTTATATACCAAACCCCTTTCATACATTCTTAGAAAGAAGAGTTGTTCCCATTTATAGTAGGAAACATCACAGGTTGCAAACTCACGATCCCAATCATAACTGAAGCCCATTCTCTTTAACTGCCTCTTCATGTATTCGATATTATCGTATGTCCACTTAGCAGGATGGACACCGTGTTCGATGGCTGCATTTTCTGCTGGCATACCAAATGCATCCCATCCCATTGGATGAAGGACATTAAATCCTCGCATCTTCTTGTAACGGGCAAGGACATCCCCTATTGAATAATTACGAACATGTCCCATATGGATCTTGCCCGAAGGATAAGGAAACATCTCAAGAAGGTAATACTTCTTCTTTTCAGGATCCTCTGTAACCTTAAAAATCTTCTCATCCTCCCATATCTTTTGCCATTTCTCTTCAATCTCTTTTGGATTATATTTCGAGTTCATATATCCAACCTATTTCCCTGTCTTTTTAGTTTTGAATTCATTAAGTCAATCCCTAATCGTCTCTCATCATCTTTCTTATTCTTAACCTGAGTGCGTTTAAGCGAATAAATCCCTCTGCATCCTTTTGATTATAGACAGTATCTCTTTCAAATGTTGCAAATGCACCATGATAGAGGGACTTATCCGATTTTCTACCCATTACAATACAATTGCCTTTATATAACTTTAGACGAACTGTTCCAGTCACATCCTTTTGGGTCTCATCTATTGTCTTCTTTAAAACCTCCATTTCTGGAGAAAACCAGTATCCATAATATATAAGTTCTGCAATCTTTGGGATCAAGCTATCCCTGAAATGCATTACCTCTCTATCCATTGTTATGGATTCAATTGCCCTGTGTGCAATATGAAGTATTGTTCCACCAGGTGTTTCATAAACTCCCCTTGACTTCATACCAACATATCGATTTTCGACCATATCTACTCGACCTATTCCATTCTTCCCTCCAATCTCATTAAGTTTCTGTAGAAGATTTGCTGGAGACAGTGTCTCTCCATCTAAACGCTTTGGAATCCCATCCTCAAAATCGATCTCTATCTCTGTTGGTTTGTCAGGTGCCTTCTCAGGAGAGACAGAAAGGACAAACATATCCTCTGGCGGTGGTGCCCAGGGATCCTCTAATATCCCTCCTTCAAAACTTATATGTAAAAGATTTCTATCAGAGGAGTATGGTTTCTCTTTCGAAACAGGAATAGGGATATTGTTTTCACGGGCATAAGCAATCAACTCCTCTCTGGATTTAAACTGCCACTCCCTCCACGGTGCTATGACCCGAATATATGGATTAAGTGCATAAAATGTAAGTTCAAATCGGACTTGATCGTTTCCTTTACCCGTAGCTCCATGGGCAACTGCATCTGCCCCTTCGATCTGTGCAATCTCTACCTGGCGCTTTGCAATTAAAGGCCGAGCAATAGAGGTCCCAAGAAGATATGTTGCCTCATATATTGCATTTGCCTTAAGTGCCATAAATACGTAGTCTCTAACAAATTCCTCTCTTAAATCCTCTATATAGACCTTGCTCGCACCTGTTGCAATAGCCTTCTCCCTTAAATGTTCTAACTCCTCTGCCTGCCCGATATCCGCTGTAAATGTTATGACCTCACACCCATATTCATTCTTCAACCATTTCAGGATTACCGATGTATCAAGTCCACCTGAATAAGCAAGCACTACCTTCTTTACTTCACCCTTCATGAAACCCTCCTTTTTAAATTTAGCGATTGTTGATTATCAAAGCCCCATCATGAATAAAGATCTCATTTCTACAAATCTACCTCTTTAAAAACATCCTCAAGCGAAGTAAGCATCTTATCTATTTCTTCTTTTGTGATTATAAGTGGTGGAAGAAACCTTAAAACATTGCCTGAAGTACAGTTTATTAGAAAACCTTTCTGCATCATCTTCTCTACAATCTGATTCCCTTCAATACCAAGTTCAACACCGATAATCAGTCCTTTTCCTCTGACATCTTTAATGAATGAATACCTCTCTTTTAATCCACGGAGCTTTGATAAAAAATAGTTTCCCATCCTTTCACAATTCTCAAGCATCCCATCTTCTAAGATCGCCTTAAGTGCAGCAACACCAGCTGCAGTTGCAAGTGGATTGCCTCCAAATGTAGATGCATGATCACCGGGGCTAAAGCCTTCGGCTATCTTCTCCTTTGTTAATAGTGCACCGATTGGGACTCCACCTGCTAATGATTTCGCAATTGTCATTATATCGGGCTCTATAGCTTCATGTTCATAAGCAAAAAGTTTCCCTGTTCGACCCATCCCTACCTGAATCTCATCAAGGATAAGAAGGATCCCTTCCTCATTACATATCTCTCTTACCGCTCTTAGATATCCACTGGATGGACAATTTACGCCTCCTTCTCCCTGTATAGGTTCAACCATAACAGCACATGTTTTTGAATCGATAGCCTTCTTTAAGCTATGAGGGTCATTAAATGGTACATACTTGAACCCTGGAACAAGGGGAGAATAACCTTTATGGAATTTCTCCTGACCTGTTGCTGTCAGAGTCGCAAGTGTTCTACCATGAAAAGAATTCTCCATCGTTATAATCTCAAAACGATCTTCGTTCATCTTCTCTTTTGCATATTTACGCGCCAACTTTATAGCTCCCTCATTCGCCTCAGCACCACTGTTACAGAAGAAGACCTTATCTGCAAAAGAATTCTCACATAAAAGCCTGGCAAGTTGAATCTGGGGCTCAATGTAGTATAGATTCGAAACATGAATCAATCTTTCGGCCTGCTCTTGTATTGCCCTTACAACCTTGGGATGGCAATGACCTAAGTTACACACTGCAAGTCCAGAAACAAAATCCAGATACTCCTTCCCTTCCCAGTCCCATACCTTTGTCCCTCGGCCTTTAACCAGTACAATCGGGTAACGCTTGTAGGTATGAAGGATATATTTTTCAGATAGCTCCATTAAGTCCTTAGAATCCATATTCCCCTCACTTTGATTTTCTCTAAATCTTTACTAACTTATTTTGTGATCTGTGTTCCTATCCCAACATCTGTAAATATCTCAAGCAGAATTGCGTGTTCAACCCTACCATCTATGATATGTGTCTTTGAGACACCTTCCATTAGCGCATCAATACAGCAATTGACCTTTGGAATCATACCTGAAGAGATAACCTTCTGTTCTATCAGACGTTTTGCATGTTTGATGTCAAGGCTTGGGATGAGGGATCTTTTCTTATCCATCACCCCTTCAACATCTGTCAGAAGTATGAGTTTTTCTGCCTTTAATGAAGAGGCGATCTTTCCTGCTACAAGGTCAGCATTGATATTATAGGTTTCACCTTCCTCACCAACACCAACAGGTGCTATAACAGGAATGAAATTCTCTTTCTCAAGTGCCTCAATAACTTCAGGATTTACAGCCTTTACCTCCCCAACCATTCCAATATCGATCTCCTCTGGAATCTCTCCCTTTTCGTGATCCTTTTTTAATTTCAATTTTTTTGCTAAGATGAGCCTTCCATCCTTACCACTTAGACCAACAGCCTTCCCTCCTTGTTGATTAATCAATGCTACAATCTCTTTATTTACCTTTCCAACCAGCACCATCTCTACAATATCCATTGTCTCTTTATCCGTAACCCTCATACCCTGGATAAACTCTGACTTCTTTCCAATCCTATTTAACATCTCTCCGATTTGAGGACCACCCCCATGAACAATAACAGGGTTTATTCCTATATATTTTAGAAGCACCACATCGAGTGCAAAACTCCTTTTTAATCTCTCCTCTTCCATCGTGCTTCCACCATACTTTATCACAATTGTCTTATCATAAAATCTTCTGATGTAAGGTAGTGCCTCGATCAATACATTGGCCTTATCGATTGGATTTTCCATTCATCCTCCATAAAAATAAAAAAATATCTTCCCTAAAAAGGGAGATGATTTAGGTAAGGTCTATTTTTGACACACCTCTATAAAATATATCGACTCAAATCTTCATCTTCAATAAAGTCTTTCAATTTTTCTCTTACATATTTTGCATCAATCACCATTGTCTTGCCTGACATATCAGGCGCATCAAAGGATATCTCATCAAGAAGCCTCTCCATTATTGTATATAGTCTTCTTGCACCTATATTCTCAGTCCTCTCATTTATCATCACCGCCATCTCTGCAATCTCATTGATGGCATCCTCTTTAAATTCGAGTTTCACTGACTCGGTCTCCATCAAAGCTGTATACTGTTTAATAAGTGCATTTTCTGGTTCTGTAAGGATACGAACCAGTTCCTCCTTTCCAAGGGGCTCAAGTTCAACCCTGATAGGAAAACGGCCCTGAAGTTCAGGGATGAGATCAGATGGCTTTGATACATGAAAGGCACCAGCTGCAATAAAGAGGATATGGTCAGTCCTAACCATTCCATACTTTGTAGTAACTGTTGTTCCTTCAACAATGGGAAGGAGATCTCTTTGAACACCCTCGCGTGAAACATCCGGACCAAAGGTTTTTTCTCGACCAGCAATCTTATCTATCTCATCAAGAAATATGATTCCTGACTGCTCAACCCGTTCGATAGCCTGTTTAATCACACTATCCATATCGATTAACTTCTGCTCCTCTTCCTGTGCAAGAATCTGGAGTGCCTCAGAAACCTTTACCTTCCTCTTTTTCTTCTTTTTCGGGAAAAGACTGCCAAACATCTCCCTAATATTAATATCCACTTCCTCCATCCCCGAAGCTGTTAATACCTCCACTATTGGAAGATTTCTCTCCGCCACCTCGATTTCGACATACTTCTCATCAAGTTTTCCAGCATGAAGCATCTTTCTTAACTTCTCTCTTGTTGCCTTCTGTTCATCACTGCTTCTCTGTCCCCTTGATGGAAGAAGAATGTCAAGTAGTTTCTCTTCAGCTATCTCTTCTGCCTTTTTTCTAACCTTCTGAGATTCTTCAGCCTTTACCATATTGACTGCCAAGTCTGTCAAATCCCTAATCATAGATTCTACATCCCTACCAACATAACCAACCTCTGTAAATTTTGATGCCTCAATCTTTAAAAATGGGGCCTGAGCCAATTTTGCCAACCTCCGGGCAATCTCGGTCTTTCCTACCCCTGTTGGTCCAATCATGATTATGTTTTTTGGTGCTATCTCATCTCTCAGAGGTTCAGGGATCTGCTGACGTCTCCATCGATTTCTCAATGCAATGGCCACAGACCTCTTTGCATCCCTCTGACCAATAATATATTTATCAAGTTCTGATACAATCTCACGAGGAGTCAGGGGTTGCTTCATAATTCCTCCACAATGATTCGATCATTAGTAAAGACACATATCGAGGCAGCAATCTTCATTGCCTCCTCTGCGATTGCCCTTGCATCAAGATCTGAGAAAGATGTGAGGGCCTTTGCCGCTGCATGTGCATAAGGTCCTCCACTTCCAATAGCAGTTATCCCATCATCAGGTTCTATAACATCACCATTTCCTGATATGACAAGGCTACGCTCAGCATCTGCTACTATGAGCAAGGCCTCTAACCTCCTTAATATCCTATCTGTCCTCCAATCTTTTGCAAGTTCAACTGCTGCCCTAAGAAGATTGCCATTATACTGCTCGAGTTTTTCTTCAAACTTCGAGAAAAGTGTGAATGCGTCTGCGGTAGCACCTGCAAAGCCTGCAAGCACACGATCGTGATAAATCTTTCTTACCTTCCTTGCTGTATGCTTCATGATAGTATTCTCAAGGGTTACCTGCCCATCCCCGGCCATGACAACCTTTCCTTTATGTCTCACGCACAGTATGGTTGTTGCATTTATCTTTGCCATGATTTATCTCCTATCAATCTTCTTTCCCTGCTCTAAAATGGCTTCGAGGATGCGCCCTATCATAAACCTCCATCAACTTACCAAGACTTATATGTATGTATCTCTGTGTCGTTGATAGGCTCGAATGTCCGAGCATCTCCTGAATCTCTCGGATATCTGCCCCTCCATCCAGCAGGTGAGTAGCAAATGAATGTCTGAGGCTATGAGGACTTATCTTTCTAAGGATTCCAGAGCTTATTGAATACCTCTTTACCAATCTTTCAACACTTCGGGTAGAAAGCCTTCCTCCCATCTTATTTATGAACAGAGGATCATCTCCCTTTATATTCTCTCTTTCTCTTAAATACTCTCTTAATGCCTCAGCGGCCTTTCCACCAACAGGAACAATCCTCTCCTTTCTTCCTTTTCCCATTACCCTTACAAGACCTAAATCCAGATCTAATTGATTGATATTTAATCCAACGAGTTCACTTACCCTTAAACCACTTGAATAAAGAAGTTCCAATACTGCCTTATCCCTCAGTATCACTTTCTTTGAAAAGTTTGAATCCCTTTTCCGTTTTATCCTGTTCGGAGATTCTACCAATCTAAAAACCTCATCAACACTTAATGTTGAAGGGAGTGTCTTGTCAACCTTTGGGGTTGAAACATTCTTTGCCGGATTTATTGAAACAACTCCCTCCCTTAAAAGATATTTAAAAAAGGAACGAAGCGTTGAGAGTTTCCTTGCAACAGAACTCTTTCTATTTTTTCTATGAAGAAAGCTTAAGTACCTCCTGATAACTATCTTATCAACCTTTCTAACCTCTTCTATAAGAAGTGGTGAATTATCCTCGGATTGCCTGATAAAGCTTCTAAACTCCAATAAATCGGTTAAATAGGATCTTCGGGTCTGGGCTGATGCATTCCTTTCGGACGAAAGATACTGGATAAATTGATTTATTAAACAACTTTCGATTAAGGTTTTAGAGATATCTACCATTCTCGCAAGCCTTGTAAATATTTAAAATATTATCAAAATCAATTTATAACATAAATAAAATATTTAGCAACCAATTTATGTTGGTCGGTAATCTTGAGACTTCCGAAAAAGTCTTTGAAAGACCGAAGAGATAAGGTTCAAAATAGCTTTTTTAACAGTCATTGCGAGCCCGAAGGGCGTGGCAATCTCAAAGATTCCTCGCTCCGCTCGGAATGACAACTCTAAAAATTGCTTTGGCTTTGCCTCGCAATGACAGTTTGGGGCCTTTTCATATAAAAAAGGTATCCACTCGAAGGCTTTTTCACCCTACCTCCCCCCACTATTATAAGATTTTTAAATAGTTTTTCAGTAGCCTCATCATTAAATGATCAAATAATTCCAACAAAATGGTGAGTTAATCTTGTTTTTTAAATTGAGGGGGATGAATTCAATTTCCACTTATTTCAAGGTAATCGATTAGCAGACTTGGTGATCCAAAAGAACCAAAAAATCTGAAGTCATTTCCAACAGCTTTAACCCTCTTGAATAAATCGAATAGATTTCCAGCAATCGCTATTGACTTCACAGGGTAGGCCTTCTCCCCATTCTCAATCCATATCCCTGAGCATCCAAGCGAAAAATCTCCTGAAATAGGATCTACTGTATGAATCCCCATTACCTCATCAACTAATAGTCCTTTTACCATATTTTTCAAAAGGTCTTCAAAAGTAGAATCCCCATTTTCAATAATAAAGTTTGTTACCCCTAAGAGAGGAGGGGCCTTAAGGCTTGGTCTTCTACTGTTGCCTGTGGATCTTGCTTTTTTCTCCTTAGAATTCAGGTTCTCCCTGTTTGCCCAGTATGAATCATATAGGTAGCCAACAACCTCTCCCTTTAGAACTAAAGGAGTTCTTTGCGTAAGGTTACCTTCTCCATCTATTGGTGCACATGAAATACCTCGATGGTCAAGACCATCATCAAAGATAGATATAAGTTGAGAAAAGAATCTTTGTCCTATTTTTCCGGCAAGTGAAGACTTCTCTTTTAAAACCTGTTCAGCTAAAAAGGAATGTGAAAGTTGAGATAAAAACTCCGTTGCCACGTCATTCCTTAGAATAACAGGATATCTTCCAGATTTTATTCTTCGACCACCAAGCTTCTCTATTGCCATTTGCGAAGCCCTCTTTCCTACCTTTTCAACGTCAATATCATCGAAGAAATGGCTGAAATCGAATTCCCATCCCATTTCAGACTCTACCCCCTCTCGAGCAACAGCCATAACGCTAACCGAAGAAAGTGTTGAATCAAATGAAAACCTTAATCCATTCGAATTGACAAGCACCCTGTGAGATACACTGTCCTGGTACGAAGCCTTTCTAATCTTTTCTATCTTCTTGGGATCGAAAGCGCGTGCTGCCTCCTCAAGAAACTTAGCCTTTTCAATCTTCTTCTCTTCAGGGATATTAACCAATGTATGATCAAAGATTGGAAGTGAAGGTGGGGTTTCTCTTAATGGAGGCAAAAATTCCCAGGATGAATCTGGCAATATAGCCTCTGAACCAAGAATTGCATCTTCGATCACCCTCTCAATCTCTTTTTCGAACAATCTCTCAGTGATTAAATCAGGTTGAGATATTGTTATATAGGAAAAACCCATCTTATTATCTTTCAAAATTCGAAGGGCCATACCCATAAACTGAGAGGCATTAAGAAAATCTATCTTTCCATCCTTAGATTCTACATCAAATTGCGAAGACTCCTGTATATAGAGCTCGTATTTAAAGATAGATTTCCTCTTTAAGATTGTTTCTACCTTTTCAATAAAATCTCCAAACCTTTCCATAAATCTAAACTCAATTTTTTACCATCTAATAAGACTGCTTCCCCAGGTAAGCCCGCCACCAAAGGCTGTAAGGATTATAAGATCCCCTTTTTTGATTGCCCCACTTCTTACAGCTTCATCGAGCGCTATTGGAATTGTTGCAGAAGAGATATTTCCGTATTTTTCAATTGTCAGATATATCTTTTCCATAGGTACATTTAATCTCTTTGCTACTTGTTGAAGCATACGGAGATTTGCTTGATGTGGGATTATCCATCTTGCATCCGAAACATTAATACCATTAAAAGCAGCTGCCTCTTCAGCTGCCTCTGCAAACCTTTTTACTGCTACACGAACAGATTCATTTGCCTTTATCATCCGCAGTGCGTGGAGCTTTTTGTCAACACTTTCATATGAGATTGGCGTTGTCTTAGAACCTCCACCTGGAAGCAAAAGATTCTCACCATTTGCCCCATCAGTATGGATATGAACAGATAATACCTCGCTAAATTCCTCTTCTTTATCTGATGACTCTTCAAATGCCTTGAGAACAACCGAACCTGCTCCATCTCCCCAGAGGATGCAACTCTCTCTATCTGTCCAGTCAAGTGTCCTGCTCATGATTTCAACCGATGCAACAATAGCAGTCCTATAAGTCCCATTCTTAAGATACTGCTCTGCTACAGAAAGCCCAAAAATGAACCCGCTACATGCAGCTGTAACATCGAAAGAAACAGCTCTGTTAGCACCTAACTTCGCCTCAAGCCAGTTTGCACCTGAAGGGCATGCAGTATCTGGTGTCATTGTGGTCATGATAATTAAATCTATTTCAGAGACAGAAAGTCCTGCCATTTCGAGAGCCCTTAATGAGGCCTCCTTTGCAAGGTCAGATGCATTAACATCAGGGTCTGCAATCCTACGTTCTCTAATCCCTGTCCTTTTATAAATCCACTCGTCATTAGTATCCAGTATCTTCTCTAAGTCGAAATTGGAGAGGATCCTCTCTGGAACATAAGACCCTGTCCCCAATATCCCTATCCTCCTTTTGTTCATTTCCTGATTCCTCCTCCGATTCCAAATAATCATTATCCCTTTGAGAGCATTTAAAACGAAAAGGTAAGTAGAATAGTCTTAAATAAGAGTTTTTCCCCTCTTGTTTAAATTGGATCAGACCTTTAATTAGAGATACCTTTTTAAAATCTTTCCGCTTATCTATTGTTAGGAGATGTGCAATCCTTAATAAATCCCTCTCCTCACTCTTTTCTCTCCTGTAAAATCCCCAAAGAAAGTTGCTCTTTGAAGTCCCTCTCTGATCCTTTTCCCATTGAAATAGACGAAAAAGTGGAAACCAGTTTCTTTCAAATCCTTCTTCTTTAAAAGGAAGAAGATATAAAAAGGAGAATCTCTCTTCACCCATCTTTCCTCTTTCATATTCAAAAAAAGGCCAGAATCTAACAGAACGCTCCTTCTCTTTCTGATTTTCACTTCCGACCTGTATCTTACTTATAAGAAGAATCCTTATCGTCCGCTCTATTGTATTGCCAATCTTTTGCTCCTCTTCCTGAAGAAATGGAAAAAGTAGAAACCTCTTTCTCATCTCCTCGCCTCTCTGTTTATACCCATATAGAGGAAAGATTCTAAATCCTTCGGTCTCACCCTTCAAGATCTGGAAAAAAGGCCATGGAATGTCGTACTGTTCAAATCCGCTCGTATAATCTTTTGCTATTGTAAAGAAGGGCCATAGATAGGTCTTACTTTCAAATCTTGGGGATCTTTTTGAAATATATAATGGAAAAAACATCCATTCATCAATAGGTTCATCAGTATCAAGTGCCTTTCTCTGTCTTAAAAAAAATGGCCATAAAAAGAACTCTAATTGGGAAACCCCAGCCTCTTCTTTTCTGCCATACAAAGGCCATATCCGATATCCCTTTTTCTTTTCTCCTTCTATGGTTGAAAACAGTGGCCATAAAATATTAGTTGTCTTAACATCCTCTGACTTTGACTCACTGTATAATGGCCAGAGAAAAAATCTTATCTCATCTTTTCCATATCGTTTAAGAAGGGTGCCAAATAATGGAAATAGACCAAAGTAGTTTTCACCTTTTTCTGTTACACCAATAAAAAAGGGGAAGAGCTGGAAATCCCATCTTTTTTCATCTTCTCTGTAAAGCGCTATTGGTGCTAAATAGCCTTTTTTTTGGCCATCCTTTTCTTCGTATTTCCCCAAAGGGTATACAAATTCTAATCTTATTAATTTTTCAATCTGATCTTCAGTAAAATAGAATATTGGTCTCATGGCCAGGTTGGTTTTATCAGGGGCTTTAGACCAGAATATTATGGGACCCAATCCATTTATCTCCTTTTCTCCCTTTATCCTATCAGCCCTGTACTGGAAGATTGGCCAGAAATCTATAAAGATCTCATTTTCGCTAGCCAGAGAAAATGGATTATCAAAAAAAATAAAGAATAGAAATAAAGCTAAGCCTATAAACTTTTTAGCCATAAAGTATAGATCAAAAAATCCTTAAGCTCCTTCCTTAGCAGGAATAATAGTTTTAAACCCTATTATATTTAACAGCCAAATCCATTTATTAAAAGAATAAACCTATAAGTGTTCCAAGAACTGTTATAGGTGTCTGTTCCTGAATCCCCTCTGCTGCCTTCTGAACCTTTTTAAGTGTTTTTTCTGTCTCTTTCATCAATTGATCATCGCTTACGAGTTTTCCAAGCGTTCCCTCTCCTCTATCAACCTTTTCCGCAATTCCCTTAACTGTTTCCATAGCGTCTCGGGCAGTTTTTATTGTCTCTTTCGCCTCTTGATATAGTGATTCGTCCTTTATAAGTTTGCCCAGTGTCCCCTCACCTTGCTCAATCTTTTCGGACACGTCCTTTAAAGTCTTGGCCGTAAC
Organism: Deltaproteobacteria bacterium; assembly: GCA_037443425.1. GTDB lineage: Bacteria > Desulfobacterota > BSN033 > BSN033 > UBA1163 > JBBIOI01. Next base: position 14,187 of record JBBIOI010000009.1, on the reverse strand, counting down.
CTTAACGCCTTCTAATGCCTCTTTTGCACTTTCAACAACCTTTTTAGCTTCTTCATAAACAGTATCATCCTTTATTAATTTACCAAGTGTCCCTTCACCTCGTTCAACCTTTTCTGAAACCTCCCTTAATACCTCTATTGTCTTTTTGGCATCTACATAGACCTTATCATCCTTTATTAACTTTCCAAGCGTACCTTCTCCCTTATTTACCTTATCTCCGATCTCCTGAAAGTGTGAAAAGGCGTCTTTTGCCTTCTGAATCGTCTCCCTTGAATCCTTTGCAAGGCTTGTAAGTTGACCAGAGAATTTATCAAAATTCTTGATCACATTTTCTACCTTCTTAGAATCGACTGCCTTAAGCACATCGCTAAGTGGCTTTACTACATCCTTAATATCTTCTCTTATTTTACTCACATTTGCTAAAAACTGTTCAATATCAGCTGGTGGTGCACCCTGCTCAATAACATCGCCTGGCTTCAATTTTGGATTCTCAGGCGTCCCGGGAGTAATCTCCACATATCTCTCTCCCAAAAATCCTTCAGATTTCAGATATGCCTTTGCATCTTTGTAAAGTATGACATCATCTGGGAGACGGAATATAACCTTTGCCCTACCCCCCTCGAGTGTAATCCTTTCAACATCTCCAACCCTAACACCAGCCACACGCACAGGAGAGTTCTGATCCAGTCCTGCAGCCGAATCAAAGTAGATTGTTAGAGGATAACCTGCCTTTTTTCCCCACTCGAATCTTTCTATCTTAAGCGTCATGAGGACAAGGAAAAATATTCCTATTAATACAAAGACTCCTACCCACATTTCTAATCTTTTTCCTTTCATTCTAAATCACCTCCCTCGTAAGGTTCTCTTCCTACCCAGTACTTTGTCCCCCTTAAATCACGTGATGGAAGGGTAAGAAGAGATGGATCAACAATTTTTATTGGACCATCTGATTTGCCTTCAATAAATTGTTTGACAATTGGATTGCGTGAATTTTTAATCTCCTCTGGAGTACCAACCTCTATTATCCTTCCCTTGAAAAGCATTGCAATACGATCTCCGATTTTATAGGCACTCTTCATATCATGGGTAATAGTTATTGAGGTAACATTGAGCTTCTTCTTCATCTGAATTATGAGTTCATTAATCGCATCAGCCATAATAGGGTCGATCCCTGTTGTTGGCTCATCATAAAGTAAAATCTCAGGCTCCATTGCGATTGCCCTTGCAAGACTCACCCTCTTCTTCATTCCACCACTTAATTCAGATGGCATAAGGTCCTCTACATTTTTCAGACCAACAAGTGCAAGTTTTTCAGAGGCAATTCTTCTCACCTCCTCGTCGTTCAGCTTTTTGTGATATTTTAAGCCAAAGCCCACATTTTCCCATACAGTCATTGAATCAAAGAGTGCTCCCCACTGAAATAGCATCCCAAATTTCTTTCTAACCTCGTTTAGTTCCTTATCTGTAAGTGAGGTTATCTCCGTTCCATCAACATAGATCTCTCCCTTATCGGGCCTCATAAGTCCAATAATACATTTAATAAGGACAGTCTTTCCAGAGCCACTTCCACCAATAACCACCATGCTCTCTCCTTGGTGAATCTCTAAGTTCACACCTCGAAGAACATGGTTTTCACCAAATGACTTATGAAGGTTAATCACACGAATCTTTACATCTGAATCCATTTTTCTAAAAAATCAATCAAAATAAGAATGCAGTAATAAAATAATTTGAAACAAGTATTGTAAGTGAAGAAAAAACCACTGCCTTTGTTGTTGCCCTTCCAACACCCTCTGCCCCACCCTGGGCATTAAAACCCTGATAGCAACTTATTAAAGCAATAATCATACCAAAAATCAATGCCTTTAAAAGACCACTATAAAGATCGTTCAGTTCCAGATAATTCCATGTCCTTCTAACATAGAGTGTTGGATTTGTCCCAAGGATCTGGACACTTACAAGATAGCCTCCCACAATACCAATTACGTCTGCAAAAATGACCAGTATTGGAAGCATAATTGTAGAGGCCAAAAATCTTGGCACAATCAGGTATTTTACAGGATTTGTAGCAAGCGTATAAAGTGCATCTATCTGTTCTGTTACACGCATTGTTCCAAGCTCAGCAGCCATTGCAGAACCTACACGACCTGATACCATAAGACCTGTAAGCACTGGACCAAGTTCCCTTGTCATTGAAAGGGCAACAATAGTTCCCACCATGGTCTCTGCCCCAAACCTCTTAAATCCTGTAAAACTCTGCAGGGCTAAAACCATTCCTGTAAATGCAGCTGTAATAATTACCACCGGAAAGGATTTAATACCAACCTCTTCCATCTGTTTTAATATCTCTCTACCGTAAGAGGGGGGTCTGAATATACCCCCAATAATCTGACAGAAAAGAATCATTATCCTTCCGCTTTCAAGAACAAATTGTATTAATCGGCTTCCAATAAAATAAAGTGGATTCATTATTCTATACCCTAATTCCTAATTCACTAATCCAAATAAACCCTTGGCACCCTCTTACCAATCAAGCATAACACCTCATAGGGAATACTTCCAATCTTTTCTGCTATCTCTTCAACAGTTATTCTTTCTCTCCCTTGCTTACCTATAAGAATAACCTCATCTCCTACCTTAACATTTGGTACATCCGTAACATCCACCATAAAAAAATCCATACAGATCCTTCCAACTATCGGAACCCTTCTCCCATGTATTAATACTTCACCTTTATTTGATAGGAAGCGACTGTAACCATCCCCATATCCGATTGGAATTGTTGCAATCTTACTCAGTCTATTTGTAACAAATGTTCCACCATAGCTTATCCTTTCACCTGAGGAAACCCATTTAAGATAATGAATCGCCGTCTTAAGTGTCATGAGAGGCTTAAGTTTAATAAGTTTCTTGTAAGAATTCGAAGGATATGCACCATAGAGCATTATTCCAGGTCTTACTAAATTTCCACAATACTCTGGATATGAAATCATTGTTCCACTGCTTGCTATATGATAATATTTGTATGAAAATCCTCTATTTTTTGTCATCTCCAATGCCAGTTGAAACTTTCCCCACTGTCGCCGTGTATAATCCTCATCTTCGTCCAACATGGAAAAATGTGAAAGAATCCCTTCGATTTCAATCTCAGGTAATCTATCTAATCTTTCTAAAAATTTTGAATAATCATTTATAGGTATACCAAGTCTTCCCATGCCTGTATCGACTTTTAAATGAACCTTTATCTTCTTTCCTCTTCTTTTTGCCTCATTTGAAAGCAGACTTAAGGAATCCTCACTAAATACTACAGGTGTGAGACGAAATCGAAAAACCCTATCCAGATCTCCTTTAAATACTCCACCCAATACAAGAATAGGAACCTTAATGCCTGCCTTCCTTAATTCCTCCCCTTCTTCAGATATTGCCACACCTAAGTAATCGACACCAAGTCGCTCTAACTTTAGCGAAATGGGGACTGCTCCATGACCATAAGCATCTGCCTTAACAACAGCAAGAAATTTTACTCCCTTTGGAATTCTTTTCCGAAGCTCAGTGTAATTAAATTCGATTGCCTTAAGATCGATCTCCGCAACTGTTGGCCTTCCGTGTAATAACTTTTCTGCCAAGATAAAATTCTCCTGTCAATTAATAAAAAACAATAAATTCATAACATTGAGACCCCCTAAAGTCAAACCAGGTAGGGCTAAAAAGCCTTCGAGCAGATATCTTAATATAAATTGAACTATACCAGATTTTCATTGCGAGGCGAAGCCGAAGCACCCATTAAAACTGTCATTCCGAGCGGAACGAGGAATCTATGAGAGTGCCACGCCCTTTGGGCTCGCAATGACTTCATCGGATTGCTACGCACCTTTTGAATCTTCGCAACGACTTCAATGGATTGCCACGGACCCTCTGGGTGCTCGCAATCACTGTATCCCTAATCCCCAGTCTTTCAAAAACTTTTAAGAATTCTCTATTATATACCTTGACAGTCTCTTTTATTTACATTAATTTCATTTTATGAAAAATAATACACAAATTTCAATAAAAATAAAACTAAATGAGAAAGAACTCTCTCTTTCTTCTCCTATTACACTATTCCAGCTAAGAGATAAATTTAAACCCGATGCAGATATATTGATATATAATGGTTTCCCTTTGCAATCCGATTGTCAATTAAAAAACGGTGACGAGGTTGTTTTGATAAAAAAAGGTGAAAAACCTTCACCCGAAGAGTTTGAATCATTGATGATGGCACGTCATAGCCCAGGGGTTCATGAGAAGATAAAAAGATCTACTGTAGGGATTGCAGGACTTGGTGGCCTTGGTTCGACAGTGGCTGTTGCACTAACACGTGTCGGGGTTGGAAAACTCATTCTTGTTGATTTCGATATTGTCGAACCATCAAATCTAAATCGTCAGCAATATTTCTATCACCAGATTGGTATGCCAAAGGTTTATGCAATGCGAGAAACCCTTCTAAAAATAAATCCCTATTTAAAGATCGAAACATACAACGAGAAAATAGAGCGAAAAAATGTTGAAAGGTTTTTTAAAGAGGCAGACATCATCGTTGAAGCCTTTGACAAAGCTGAAGAAAAGGCTATGCTCATAAATGCCATCTCAGAGAAACTGCCTGAAAAGTATATTGTAGCTGCCTCAGGGGTTGCAGGATACGGTGATAATAACGAGATAAAAACAGTTCGTTTCTCATCAAAAATCTTTATTATTGGCGACCAAAAGACAGAGGCTCGACCAGGGGTCGGTCTAATGGCGCCCAGGGTAGGAATAGCTGCCCATCATCAAGCAAATACAGTTTTAAGGATTATCTTAGGTGAAGAGGGTCAATCTCCTTAATTACCGCTACTTCATCGCAATCAGGGAATTTTACACATTTGACACACTCTGTCCATATTTTATGTGGTAAGATATTTTTATCTACCTTTTTAAAACCAATCCTCTCAAAGAACTCTGGTTGATATGTCAGTGCAAAAATCCTTTTTACCCCTAAAAGCTTCGCCTCTTCAATGCATGCCTCAAGAAGTTTCCCACCTATTCCTTTGTTTCTTACCTCATCCTTGACTGCAAGTGATCTTATCTCTGCCAGATCTTCCCAGCAAATATGAAGTGCACATATACCTACAATCTTTCGATTCTTTATATAAACGAAGAAATCCCTCAAATTGTCATAAAGCTCACTAATCGATCTTGGCAGTATATCACCTCGAGCCGAGTACTGCTTTATAAGCCTCTGAATCTCCTTTACATCCTTTAAGGTTGCCTTTCTAATCATCTAAAACTCCTCCCCACTCTCACTATCACCATCATCATCACTATAGCCTTCTCGCCTCCTCCAACATCTCTTTCGCATGTGCCTTTGTCTTTTCTGTAATCCTCATCCCTCCTAACATCCTTGCAATCTCATCAATTACAGATTCCTTCTCCAATGGAATTACCCTTGTAATCGTCCTTCCTCCCTTTACCTCCTTTTTAACACTGTAGTGTCTATCAGCAAAGCACGCTATTTGAGGAAGATGTGTTACACATATAACCTGGTGATATCGTGATAGTTCCTTAAGTTTCCTACCCACAACCTCGGCGATTGCACCTCCAATTCCCGAGTCTACCTCATCAAAGATAAGGACCTGTCTTTCGCCAACATTTGCTAAAATCTTTTTCAGGGCTAACATAATTCTTGATAACTCTCCACCAGATGCAATCTTTGCAAGGGGTTTTAATGCCTCACCAGGATTTGGAGATATAAGAAATTCAACCTTATCCATCCCTTTTGAAGAAATCGGGATCTCTTCAAAAGAGACTTCAAATGTGGTTTTTTTCATTCCAAGGCTGGAAAGTTCTTTCTCAACCTCCCTCTTAAGCCCGAGCGCTACCTTCTTTCTTTCTTGAGAAAGTCTTCTACAAAGCCCGAGCATCTCCTTTCTTATAGGTTCTAACGAGGCTTCAAGTTCCTTAAGTTTATCCTGTTCTAAAGTAAATAATTGCAATTTTTCATCGATTCTCTTTTTAAACACTAAAATATCTTCTATAGTAGGACCATATTTTCGCTTCAACCTATCCAATTCCTGAAGCCTATTCTCTATCTCATCAAGCCTTTCAGGATTTGCCTCTATCTTTTTTGAATAATCCCTGAATTCAATAGAAATCTCTTCTAACTGTATAAGAGAGGCCTCTAAGCTCTTGACAAGTTCTGAAATTTTTGGATCGATGCTCGAAACATCCTGACCCTGCCTTATAATCATCTGAATCCTTTCAATTACCGATCCCTCTTCATCATAAAGCAATCCTTCTGCAAGCTTGGCAAATTCTATCAACCTCTTTGCATTAATTAAGATTGCCCGTTCAGCTTTCAGGGTTTCGTCCTCTCCTACCTGGAGATTAGCTGATTCAATCTCCTTTAGCTGAAATTGCATTATTTCTCTTTCTTTTTCCAGCCTTTCCTGATCCTCCTTAATCTTTTTGATCTCTTCAAGTTGTGAATTAAATTTTTCAAAACACCTTTGAAACTCCTCCCTGAGTTTTATAAGGCCCCCAAATTCATCAAGAATATCTATATGGGTTTCAACCTTCTGAAGCAGTTGATGTTCATGCTGACCACAGATGCTCAGTATCTCTTCAGATATATTTGAAAGCATCCCAAGGGTTGCCAAATTCCCATTAACATAGACCCTCCCTCTACCCGATTTTGATATTATTCTTTTGATAAGAAGTGTCTCCTCTTTGTCATCAATCTCTTCAACCTTAAATCTTTTGATTATTTCCGGATTTTCTGAAAGGTCAAATATAGCCTCGATAGTTGCCTCTTCTTCCTGACTCCTAACAACCTCATCCCCCACCTTCGCACCCCTTAAAAGCTGAACTGCATTTAGAACGATAGACTTTCCAGCCCCTGTTTCGCCTGTGAGTATATTTAGCCCCTTTGAGAATGAAATATTCAACTCATCAATGATTGCAAAATTTTTAATCCGAAGTTCCTGTAGCATTTTTTTCAACTAAACACTAACTCACTAATTCACTAATTCACTATTTCATCTTTCTCCCCACTTTAGTTTTTCCCTTAAAAGCTCAAAATAGTGGCGATAGGGAGATTTTATAAGGAGAATCTTACCTTTAGCCTTTTTTACTTCCACAACATCATCGTATTCAAGGTTAAATCCCTGTTGACCATCAAGTGTCAGTATCACTTCCTGCTGCTTTGCCTTTAAAACAGCCTGTATCTCTACATTATCAGGAACAACTATTGGCCTGTTAGTAAGCGTATGGGGGCATATTGGAGTAATTATTATGCAGTTTACAGATGGATATACTATTGGACCTCCTGCAGAAAGGTTATATGCTGTTGAACCTGTTGGTGTAGATATAATTAAGCCATCGGATTTAAATGTAGTTAAATTTTCTCCATTAATCTTTGTCTCAATATCAATAATCCTTGCAAGTGCACCTTTATTTATTACTGCATCATTAAGGACAGTGAATTCCGAAAGTCTTTCTCCCTTCCTTATAACAGATGCATTTAGAATTGTCCTTTCCTCTGTTGAAAACTCATTGCGGATAATACTTTCAAGAAATTTAAAAAGCTCATCAATTGTAACCTCTGTTAAAAAACCGAGTCCTCCGAGATTTACCCCAAGGATTGGAATATTACGACCCTTTATTAATCGTGCTACACTTAGAAGAGTCCCATCTCCACCGAGTACAATTACAATCTCTGAATATTCAGGGATGGTCTCTCTTCTTATGCGATATAAATAGTTTCCCTTTTCATCTATAAATCTTCCTGTTTCTTCATCGATATAGGTCATTATCCTCTTTGAACTTAGCCACTCAACCAGCCTTTTAACAATCGGGATCGCTTCAGGTTTATTCATTTTTGTGATAATTCCTATTCTTTCCATCTATGTCTCCAATTCATTTATTGTTTCAATAATTCATGTTAAAAATTTATAAATCTTTTGTCAATCAAAATGAAAGAGACCTTTTGAATAAGTCCTTTCCTTTAAAGATTGGTGAGGTAAGGTTCAAAATTAGCTTTTTTATCAGTCATTGCGAGCCCCTCCTTTGTCATTTCGAGGCGCAGCCGAGAAATCTTCCCTAAAGATTACTCAAAGATTCCTCGCTTCGCTCGGAATGACAGACCAAGGAAGCTCAGAATGACACTCCTCTTTTGTCATTTCGAGGCATAGCCGAGAAATCTTCCTTGAAGATTCGTCTTCAAGAAAAAATTTGACAACTAAACAATACTATATTAATTTATGTGAAAAAAATAACACTGTATAAGGAGGGTTTTCAAATGGCTCGATTAACTAAGGTGTTTATTCCTTATGGAGGGTATTTTTCATCTCCTTTCTGTCGGTGGCAGGGAAGTCTTTCAAATGAAAATGCTATCGTGCTTGCAGCAGTAACAGCTAACAAGTGGTTTAAAAGCCGAGGCATTGATCCAACCATCATTGATTACCTCTACTTTGGAACAACTGTTCCTCAGCACCATTGGTTTTATGCGCATACCTGGGCTGCTGCTATGGTCGTAGAAGGTAAAAAAGACGTTCCAGCACTTTTTGTTCATCAAGCATGCACAACATCAACTACCTGCATCTACCTTGCAGCCCAGAACATTGAAATTGGTGCCTACCAGGTTGGATATGCCCTAATGGGAGATCGCTGTTCCAATGGTCCTCATACTGTTTGGCCAGCCCCTCTAAATCCAGGTGGTGAGGTTGAATCAGAAAACTGGATGATGGACAACTTCAATCGGGATCCATGGGCTGGATTTAAAATGATACAGACGGCTGAAAATGTGGGCAGATTGATTGGGGTCACAAAGGAAGAATGTGATGCTGTATCCCTTAGAAGATATCATCAATACTTAGATGCCCTTGCAAATGACAGGGCATTTCAGAAGCGGTATATGTTCCCTGTAGAGGTAAGGATTGGTAAAAAAGAAACGAAATTGATTGAAGAAGATGAAGGAATAATCCCTTCAACAGCTGAAGGTCTTGCAAAGCTACCGCCTGTGGAGCCAGGAGGGGTTTTAAGTTACGGTGCTCAAACACACCCTGCCGATGGAAACTGTGGATTTATAGTAACTACAAGGGATAGGGCAAAGGAATTAAGTAAAGATCCAAAAATAGAGATACAGATCCTATCTTATGGTTACGCAAGAGAAAAGAAAGGTTATATGGCAGCAGCCCCAGTTCCTGCTGCTGAGATGGCACTTCGCGATGCAGGGCTTACAGTAAAAGATTTAAAAGCTGTAAAGACCCACAGTCCATTTGTTATTAACGATATCTATATGAGCAGAAAGATGGGTATTGACGTTAACTGGATGAACAACTACGGAAACTCAATGATTTATGGGCATCCACAGGGACCCACTGCTGGTAGAATAATTGCTGAATTGATTGAAGAGATAGTGATCCTGGGCGGTGGATATGGACTCTGGGCTGGTTGTGCAGCAGGAGACACTGCAGCTGCTATGGTATTTAAAATAGGATAAAAATTTCGGACACAAATTTTTTATTTACGAGTGTTCAAGGGGTCGAGGGTTCAAGGGTTCAAGTGTGTAAACCCTTGAACCCCTTTTTCATTCCAATCATTTCAAAGATTGACAAATCCTTATTAATCAATCATCATTAACAATATAAGAAGGAATATATTCCCCTCACCTTAATCCTCTCCCCAACAGGGAGAGGAAGTATAAAGTAAGAAATCATCAAAAGTAAGGGGAACTATTGCTTTTTAAATTTGTTGGTATAGAAGAGGGAGAGAAAAACAAAAAATTCTCTTCCCAAAATGGAGAAATTAGAAGTCCCTTTTTACTCAGAGGGGAAAAACCAAAATCTTTCTCGCTGGAGAGGAGAAATTAAAGGTAAAAATACTTATCCCCTTCAGGGAGAAATTAAAAGTAAAAATCCCCTCTCCCCCGTGAGGAGAGATAAATAATTTTTTCCTCTCCTCTCTGGGGAGTGACAAAGAATTACCCCTCTCCTCTCTGGGGAGAAACAAAGAATTACCCCTCTCCTCTCTGGGGAGAGACAAATAACACCTCCCTCTCCCCTGTGGGGAGAGGGTCAGGGTGAGGGGAAAAGAAATCTTTATGAAAAGAAAATACACTAACTTATGTAGGTATCTTCGCAAAAATCAAACTGATGCAGAGAGGAAACTCTGGATAAAATTACGTGATCGACGTTTTGAAGGAATAAAATTTAGAAGGCAATATTCCGTTGAAAAATTTATTTTGGATTTCTATTGCCCTAAGTATAAAATTGGTATTGAGATTGATGGAGGACATCATTATGAAGAAAAAAAGAAACAAAGAGATGAATTAAGGACATATGAATTAAATAAAAAAGGGATTGAAATAATCAGATTTAGCGATAAAGAAATATTGACAAATATTAAAGAAGTATTTGAGGTAATATATAATGCGGTAAAAAAGAGAAAGGAAACTCTATCCCCCTCACCTTAATCCTCTCCCCAATGGGGAGAGGAAATATACAGTGTGAAATCTCCAATGGGGAGAGGAAATATTCAGTGTGAAATCTCCAAAGGGGAGAGGAAGTATGAAATATATATTAGGAAATCCTAAAAAAGTCCCCTCTTAGGGGAGGGTTAAAAGGTTCCCTTTCCACTTTGGGGAATATAAAAAAGTTCCCTCTCCCCTTTGGGGAGAGACAAATAACTCCTCCCTCTCCCCTCTGGGGAGAGGGTCAGGGTGAGGGGAAAAAATAAATCAAAGAAAGGATCATCCTATGAAATTATTAAGAAAAAAAATTCATATTTCATCAAAAAAAGCATTTAAGTGGATTAAACTTTTTATCATCTTTATTCCACTTTTCTGTTTAATTTTCACCCCACAACTCCTCCTTTCACAAACAAAAATTACACCAAAAATATATAAAGTAGCTATTCTACCCTTTTTGATTCACAGTCAGGAGAATCTCGATTACCTTCGCGAAGGTATATACGACATCCTATCCTCAAGAATCTCGGTTGAGGGAAGAATAATTGTTATTGACCGCTCGCTCATAGAGCGTGCCCTTTACGAAGAGAGACCAATGCGTCTTGATGAAAATGTTGCAAAAAATATAGGAATGCGAGTGGATGCAGACTACGTAGTTCTTGGAAGCCTCACAAAAATTGGAAATTACATAAGCCTTGATGCAAGGCTTTTAAGCGTCACAGAGGAAAAACCTCCGCTCGGTGTTTTTACTCAGCATAAGGGACTTGATGATGTTATGGTTAAAATAGGAGATTTTGCACAGGAGATTGGCTATAAAATACTTGGTCGAAGAATAATGACTGGCAAAGCCCCTAAAGAAAGAGGGGCTATCATTGTTCAGCCAAGGGCTGGAATTGAAAGGATTGGAGCACAGGGTCCTGATTTTAAAAAGAGCCAGACATTTCCATTCGAAATAAAAGGGCTCGATATCGGCGATGTGGATGGAGATGGAAAGAACGAAGTTGTGATAATGGATTATCATAACCTTTACGTCTTTAAATACGATGGAGAAAAACTAACACTCTTTAGAAAAATTGAGACAGGGTATCATTACAATTTTCTTACCCTTGACGTTTCTGATGTTAATAGAAATGGATTTTCAGAAATTATAGTAACCTCTGTTGTTGAAGACGACCTCCGATCTTTTATTATAGAGTTTGAAGAAGGGAAATTCCGAAAGATTACTGAAAAGGCTGGATGGTTCTTCAGGGTTGTAAAACATCCGAAAGAAGGTCCTACCCTTTTAGGACAAAGAATGGGTTCTGAAGGTATACCCTCGGGTCCAATCTATAAATTTGTTTGGAAGAAAAATTCTTTTGAAAGAGAAAAAAAGATCCCCCTTCCAAGAGATATAAAAAATATTTTTGGTTTTACTGTAGGCAATGTAAGAACTCAAGATGTCTCTGATATAGTTATGCTTGATACGCATGATAGGCTCTGGATAATATCTCAAGATGCAAAATTCTCATGGCAGAGCAAAGAGCAGTATGGAGGAACAAACAATTCTTATGATACGAAAAAGGTTATAGATCCGCTGATAAAAGACAGATATATCCCTGACTATAGGGTATATATCCCAGGAAGGGTCATTACAAAAGACCTCGATGGAGATGGTATTGAAGAGATAATTATTAACAAGAACTATTCATCAACAAGACTCTTTGATAGGATAAGAAATTTTGAATCAGGGGAAATTTATAACCTTTACTGGTACGATAATATGCTTGAAACAAACTGGAAAACAAGACAGTTAGAAGGTTACATCTCGGACTTTCAGATTGCAGATGTTGATAATGATGGTGAAGAAGAACTCGTTGTTGCAACAGTCGGCTCATCAGGCGTTGGTCTCGTTGGAGGAAAAGAAAACAAAAGTAATATTGTATTTTTTAAGTTGTTTTAGCGATGGTGATGGTGAGAGTGAGGGTGATGGTGGATTTTTGAATGTATAGGGAGAAAATTTATGATAAGAGATGTTAAAGAATTAGAAGTATTTAAATTAGCCCATTCGTTGGTGGTAGAAATTTATAAGGTGACAGACAAATTCCCGCCCGAAGAAAGATTTGGTCTTACAATACAGATGAGAAGATCGGCATTTTCTATTCCAATGAATCTAATTGAAGGAAGTAATCGACTAAATTCTAAAGAATATAGAAGGTTTGTTGGTATCGCAAAGGGATCCGCAGGTGAAATTTCATATCAACTTTTATTATCAAAAGACTTAGGTTATATTTCAGATGAAATATATTCCGGTTTAATCAATAAATATGAAACTGTAATTAGGATGCTTTCAAATTTGGCTAAATCTCTTGGAAAAAAATCTAAAAATTAATACCATCACTATCACTCTCACTATCACCACGCTAAAAAGTGCAAAAAAAATGCTTGACAAAAATTTTTTTTGGTGCTAAATAAATTAAAAAAATTTAATCTACTTGTAATTGTTTTTCACAAAGCGGTGATAGTGATTTTGAAAAAATTAACCATCACTATCACCAGTAACTATCACTAATAAACGAAAGGGGGTGAAAATCAAGGGGGTAAACGATCAAGTGATAGTGGTGAGTATAGATTTTACTATCACTAATCACCATCACTATCACCAATTTACCGAAAGGAGGTGAGGGCTGGAAGAAAAGATAGTTAAGCAGTCAATTAGTGTTAAAGTTATTTAGTTTTGCGGTTTATCAGTTAAAAAACTTAAATCAAAAAACTAAAGAGGAGGAAAAGAGATGAGGAAATTAATAGTTTTAAGTTTAGCTTTGCTTCTCCTAATTGGATTCGCAGGAATTGCTTCTTCTCAGCCAAAACTTGATTTCAAAGTATCAGGGATGATTGACATGCTGGCTATATTGAACAGAAATGTCCCTGATGCAGTACCAGCTGCTGATTATATTCCAGCATACATGGGAGGTGCTCTATTTGGCGGTTTTACTCAGTATCAACCCGATAAGAACGTTTTTGATAAAAAGCGTTCCTGGGTTATGTCCCGTGGTATTCTGAATTTTGATATGTCATATGGAAAAGAGGTTACTGGAAGAATAGCTTTTGAAATGGACTCAGATAGATGGGGCGAATCCAGTGCTTATTCTCTTTCTGATCCTAGATTTGCTCCTCCTGGTGGTGATAGAAACCGGATGGGATATTGGGGAACTGATAGGGCTGCAGTAGAAGTGAAAAATGTATACCTCTCTTTTGGTGTTCCTAGTGTTCCTGTACCAATTCAGATTACTGCAGGGACTCAACCATTTGTAACAAGACCTGTCCTTAACTACACAGATGGAGCAGGTGTTGCCGCAGATATCAAGATTGACCCAGCCTCAATAAAACTTGCATGGTATAAAGCCAGTGAGGGTGAAGACTTTGCCTCTGATGATGCAGATGTTTATCACCTTAATATTCGGGTACCGGTTGAGAAAGTAACAGTTGGTGGTTTTGTTTCCCATTATAATATGAATTATTATCCTCTCCCACCAAAAACAGGAAAGAACATATTTGAACCACCAGATTACCGTTCTGATATGACTTGGTATGGAATCTACGCTGATGGAAAGGTCGGTCCTGTTGGTTTAACCTTTGACTTTGTGTATGACAGAGGTAAGGTCGAAGGGAGAGGAGCAAGATCAACTGAACGTGATGTCAAATATCGTGGGTTCATTATCAGGGGTATG
>JBBIOI010000008.1:0-48082 GCA_037443425.1 Deltaproteobacteria bacterium | reverse complement strand
TTAGTTGGCTCAAAAGATACAATCTCTCCAATTATCAATCTCGATTTTGCCTTAATGAGACCCAAAGCATTTCCATTGATTCCAGTAAATAATAAGACAATTAAAAAAACAAGAGTTATTGTCTTTTTCATTCTTATTACCTCCTCATATATTATAACAACGTAAGCTTTCCTAAACCTTTCAGGAAGATTACATTTTTGAAAGGTTGGGAACGTCTTATCTTCTTGACTACCAGGGAAACTTGAGATATTTTGATTATATACTATGCGAATACTCGTTATAGAAGATGACCTAAAAATATTATCCTTTATCGTTAAAGGATTAAAACAGGCTGGTTTTTCGGTGGATTTTTCACGAGATGGAGAAGAAGGCCTTCACCTTGCCCTTAATGAACCATATGATGCAGCAATAATTGATATCATGCTACCAAAACGTGATGGTTTAAGTATTATCGAAGAGCTACGAAGGCAGAATAAAAATACACCTATAATCATTCTAAGTGCAAAACGATCGGTTGACGATCGGATCAAGGGGCTACAGATTGGAAGTGATGATTATTTAACAAAACCCTTCTCCTTTTCTGAGCTGCTTGCCAGAATTCAAGCCCTAATACGAAGAGCTACAGGTACTTCTGAACCTACTCGCTTAATGGTTGGTGATTTAACTTTGGACCTTTTAAGACGAGAGGTTATTAGGGAGGGTAAGAAGATAGAGTTACAACCAAGGGAATTTGCCCTGCTCGAATACCTCATGCGAAATGCAGGACGTGTTCTCTCTAAGACAATGATCCTCGAACATATCTGGAATTACCATTTTGATCCACAGACCGATGTAGTAGAAGTACTGGTATCTCGATTGCGAAGCAAGATAGATCGGGGCTTTGAAAAAAAGATGATTCACACACTTAGGGGAATGGGTTATGTCCTTATGGTCTCTTAAAAATATCCCGAAAACCCTAAGTTTCCGTCTAACCCTATGGTATTTTGTTATTTTCTCTCTAAGCTCTTTGGTTCTTTTTGGACTCACTTATATTTTTCTTTATTCTTCCCTAAGAGAATATGATCGTAATATGATTCAGACAAAGCTTGAGGAGTTTTCAATCCTTTATGAAACAGGTGGTATTGAGGATATAGAGAAGGATGCTACAGCAGAGGCCGACAAGAAAGATCCATTTCTTGTGCGTCTTGCCAGCGATAAAAACGAGACACTATTTGTAAACCTCCCTCCTAACTTTTCTGGATTCGATTTAAACGAGCTCGAGAAAATAGATTTATCAAACGATGAAAAACTAATTATTCTTCAATCAAAAACCAATAAAACTACTTTTGAAATTGCAACTACGGAATTGCTTGATGGAAACATATTGCAAGTTGGGAAAAGTAATATGGAAAGAGAAAGAATTTTAAACCATTTTCGAGAAATATTCACAATAGTTATTTTTGCATTAATCATGCTTGGTTTTGGTGGAGGGACATTCTTTGCGATTCGAGCACTTAGACCAATCCGAAACCTCACTCAGACTGTCCAATCAATTGTTACTGGTAAGATGGGGGCTCACGTTCCGATACCCCGCACTGGAGATGAACTTGATGAATTGGTTAGACTTTTTAATGAGATGCTTGAAAAGATTGAATCACTTATTACAGGGATGAAAAGCTCGCTCGATAATGTAGCCCATGATTTGCGAACTCCTATGGCTCGACTTAGAGCCGAAGCAGAGATTGCATTACAATCATGTGAAGACATAAATCTATATAAGGAGGCATTAATAGAGTGCGTTGAAGAATCTGATCAAATCCTCCGGATGCTTAATACCCTCATGGACATCTCCGAAGCAGAGACAGGAACCATGAAACTGGATCTTAAGGTTGTCGATTTTTCTAAAATTATCGACGAAACTATTGAACTATATCTTTACCTTGCCGAAGAAAAGAATATAAAGATTGAAAAAAATACCACAGAAAACCTGTTTTTGATGGTGGATCCAAATAGAATCAAACAGGTTATTGCAAATCTACTCGATAATGCAATAAAATATACACCCTCCGGAGGAATGGTTCACCTAAAAGCTTATATGGGGGAAGAAAATGTTATTCTCGAAGTCATGGATACGGGAATTGGAATTTCTCCAGAAGATCTTCCTAAGATATGGGACCGTTTATTTCGAGGAGATAAAAGCAGGGCCCAAAGGGGGCTAGGTTTAGGTCTAAGCTTAGTTAAAGCAATAGTCGAAGCCCATGGAGGAAGAACTGAAGTAAAAAGTGAACCTCATAAAGGATCAACCTTTATAATCCATCTTCCTTCCTATAATAGAACCTCTCTACATAATATTTGATTTCACAGTATATCGATTATAATGATCAATTTCCTCAGAATTAAGAAATCTTAATCTCCCTTTAACCATCTTTTAATCTTCGGAATTTATGATTTTAATTAAGATGCAAATTAAACATATAGCTTATCGTTTTAGAGGTTATTTGGTTACTCTACCAATAATTTTTTCTCTTATCTGGTTTGATTGGGAGATAGAAGAGTTTTTCGTATGGCCGCTTGGAATAAGTCTCTTTTTAATAGGAATAATTCTTCGCTTATGAGAACAACAGCACCTGCATTATGGACTAAAGGTTCACAAAAGATTGAAACTTAAGGATAATTAATGAATATTTCCGTCAATCCATTATGGTTGAGTTTCCACGATTAGGCCTTTTGTTGCCTTACATCATTAAGGAAATAATAGATAAGTCGATGAAGTGAAACGCTATAAGAAATGAAGAGGTATTCATGGTTTCAGAGATTACACATTGGATTATGGAATTGATGAATTGACGCGCTCCTTTCATTAATGATATTATTATTTTTAATAAGATTTTTGAATTCCTAATAAAATGATAAAAACTCCCCCTTCGAGGTTATACTTTGGCTTCTCAAATCCAAACTCCTAAACGTTGGATTGAAGATTTTCCATTGAAGCTCTTAATTATGCTGGGAGTGATAGCAACACTGTTTCTCATGGTCTATATTACGCCTGTGCGGAAGTATCTCAGCGATATCCAAAGCGTTAAATGGTGGTTGCTG
Organism: Deltaproteobacteria bacterium; assembly: GCA_037443425.1. Lineage (GTDB taxonomy): Bacteria > Desulfobacterota > BSN033 > BSN033 > UBA1163 > JBBIOI01. Next base: position 45,007 of record JBBIOI010000008.1, on the reverse strand, counting down.
TCATTGGGATGGGTGGGACCTACGGTCTGGATGGTGATCGTTTTCATACTGGTAGCCGTGGGCACGCCACGTCTGCTGTTTTGTCCCATCGGCGGATTGGCGTTTGGATTCTGGCAAGGCCTGCTTTGGACCCAATTGCCAACACTGGCGGGTTATTATGCAACATTTTTGTTTGTGCGCTGGGGAGGCAGGGATTTTGTCCTGCGTCGCTGGCCAAGTATTGGCCGTCTCCAGGACCACTTTCATGGGCATTCTACCGCTCTGCTCGTCTTTGCCGTGCGCCAAGTCCCCATGAGTGGGCTGATCATCAATTTTATGCTGGGGCTTTCACCCATCCGGCATTGTCACTTTCTACTGGGAACAGCCTTCGGCATTCTGCCCGAAGCCATCCCATTTACGCTAATAGCAAGTGGAACGCTCAAGCTTAACAGCCAAAACTCATTCCTCTATGTTGTTGCTGGCGTGGGATTACTTCTTCTTGTATGTATTGGTCTGAAATATTTCTCACACTATTCAAAATTGCTGGCCCAGTTGCACGAAGAAAGCCTGCCAGGGGGCAAAGGTGGAAATCATATTAAGAAATCTTAATGTTTATTTAATCTTACATTAATCTCAGAAAATTATAATTTTTTTTTATAAAAAACATAATTAAACAAGGCTTTTCAGTTCAATGAATATAAGGGAATCTGATAATAATCCTTAAAAAAAATATAAGGTTCATGAGAAAGATTTACATTATCATTCTATTTATTGTGGGGATATTTATCTTCTTTTTCAATCTCGGGGGACGAGATCTCTGGGATCCTGATGAAACACGATATGCAGTTATTGCCCGAGAAATGAGAGAAACAGGGAACTGGATCTTACCCCATCTCAACGGAAAGGTTTATGCTGAAAAACCTCCGCTTTTTTTCTGGTTGATAAATCTATTTAATTTCTTTTTAGGAGAGAATACAGAATTCAGTAATCGCCTTCCTTCTGCTATAAGTGGGTTTTTATGCTTTATATTAATTTTCTATTTTGGAGAAAGACTCTTCAGTCTCGAAACAGGTTTCTTTTCGAGTCTTGTTTTGGCCACATGTTTTCTATTTCCCCAAATCTCACGCTGGATGATGTTAGATTCCTTATTCACACTTTTTTTTCTTTCAGCCCTTTTCTCCCTTTACATTGGTTATGAAAATGAAGAAAGGAGGCAAAAATACTATATCCTATCAGGACTTTTTATTGGGCTTGGGGTTTTAACAAAGGGACCAATCTCTTACTTAGCCATTCCTATTTTTTTCATCTTTACATCTTTTAAAAAAGAGCTAAAGAGATTCTGGTCTCGCGATTTACTCCTGGCAATCCTTATTTCTGTCGTAATTGTATTGATATGGTGGATTCCTGCTTGTCTTATTGGCGGGAAAGAATATATCAACTGGATCCTTTTTAAACAGATAATAGGGACCTATGTTGAGGGTGAAAAACATTTTCATCCTCAACCATTCTATTTTTACTTTATTCGTTTTCCCTTAGAATTCTTTCCCTGGATAGTATTCTTACCCTCTTCATTTATTTTCGGATTTAAAAGGAACTATGAAAAGAGGGAGCAAATCTTATTTATCTCTGTATGGTTTATATTTTTATTCCTTTTTTTCTCACTTTCTAAAGGGAAGAAGGATAACTACCTTCTTCCCCTTTATCCAGCAGCTGCAATGATGGTAGGTTTGCTATGGGATCGAGGGCTTAAATCTTTTGAAGGAAGAAGAGGATTTATCTTCCCTCTACTCTTTTTAGTTTTTCTTTTCCTAATACCTTTTTTCTTAATTTCATATGGATTTTTTCAAAATTTACTTTCCTTATATAAGGAATTTAAACCTTTAGTACTATACATCTTACTTTATTTGTTTTCTGGCTCTTTTCTTTCACTTTTATTCTTTATCAAAAGAAAAAGATTAATTTCTTTTCTATCTTTGGTAGCCATTTTCATGGTTTTCCATCTTCATATATCCTATAGTCTTCCTCAAAGGCTTAATGAGAAACATTCTATTAAGGCCTTTTCAGAGAGGATTCTCAAAAAGATGGAATCCGGTGACGAAATTAAAACATTTTGGTTTAGATCAAATGGTCTGATCTACTATACAAAAAAGCCTTATATAGAAGAGATAGAAACGACTGATCGGTTTAAAGAGGTTTTCTATTCATCTCAAAGGGTCTTTATTGTAGTTCTTCTTGAAATGTTCGAAAATTTAAAAAGAGATACAGGAATTGAGATGACTCCTATCGATCAAGCGAGGATAGGACACTGGAACTATGTTCTCATTTCAAACCAAAAAGATTGAAATTAAATTGATTTTGTTATTAAAATGAAAAGAGAAAAAAGAAGCAAAATAATCTGGATAGCCTTGGCGATTGTATTTTTATTCTTCGCTGGTTTCTTCGTATGGGTAATCAAACTTTATCAAGATTATCAGAACATTCCTACTGAATATTTGATCGGCAATAGGGTTTCAAATGTTAATACATTAAGGGAAAAGGGGCTTCCGTTCTCCTTTTTGGTGATAGGAGATACGGAGGGTGCTGAAAGAGCGGAAACCCTGATCAAATTGGCTTCGAAGGAAGGGACCCCTTCGTTTATGGTCATCTTAGGAGATTTTGTTAATCATCCTGATATATGGAACCACCGCTTCTTTCTTAGAGAAATGATAACCGGGATCAAGCCTTCCTTTCCTGTCTTTCTTGTTGCAGGAAATCATGATATTGATTTTAGCTCCTCAAAGATAAAGAGTAGGAAACGAAGGGTTACCACGGAGATTTATGAATCACTTTATGGTCCAATGAACTTCGATTTCATTTTTAACAACTGCCTTTTCATCATTTGTGGAATCGATCTGAAAAACCCATCCGTCTCTTTAAATTATCTTCGTTATACTTTATCCAAAAAGGGAGGAAATAAGAAGTATATTTTCGTTTTTATTCATTACCCGCCGAAGGGGTTAGTCGAGTATATTAAAGGTTCTCTTCCAATTTCAAATGAAGAGGAATTTTTCTCCCTTTTAGAGACTTACAAGGTGACTACCTGCTTTTTTGGAGACTATCATGGTTATTGGAGGGGCCAGAGAAAAGGAGTAAACCTGATTGTCTCTGGAGGGGGAGGTCGTCTTAAAAGGTCACAACCCGAATGGGGGAAATTCTACCATATATTGAGAATAAATGTCGATGAGAATCAAATAAGTGAAGAAATGATAATACTTAGAAATGAAAATAAATTTGAGGTTAGAATTAAAAAGGCAGTTTTCACTAAATTTTTTCCAATCATTCAGGATATAGAGTGGATACTCTATGTTTTGGTTTTGATCTTCTTATTTTGTGGAATTTATTGTATTATAATATTCATCGGCTATTTCAGGAGAAAATCTTAGGAGTGTGAGGATATGAGGATCTTATTGATTGGGATAGGAAGATGGGGTAAAAATCATCTAAAAACTCTGGTAAACATCACTGACGAACTTTATGTGGTCGATTCAAATCCAGAACAATTAAAGGAGTGTAAGAAATTTTCAATTCCAGAGGATCATCTATCAGCTGATTATCAAGATTTTCTTGATCGAGTCGATGCAGTTGATATTGTTACCCCAGCAGATAGTCATCTTGAAATTTGTAAGGATTGCCTTAAGAAGGGAAAAGATGTCTTCGTGGAAAAACCAATTACGCTTAGCTCTTCTGAGGCACAAGAATTGATCAGGATGGCTAACACTAGAGGATTAATTCTCCAGGTTGGTCACATTTACCGTTATCATCCTGCCTCTTCAAAGATTAAAAGCCTTCTGGATGAGGGAAGACTTGGTGAAATTCAATATGCTTATGGTCATTTTATGGGTTTTAAAAGGCCCAGAATGGATGTGGGAGTGACCCATACTGATTCGATCCATTATTTCGACCTCTTCAATTATTTTTTTAATTCCCCTCCCGATGCCGTAACCGCTGTTGTAAAGAATTATCTTAACCTTCCTTTTGATGACACTTCAGTTTCAGTGCTAGACTATAGGGGGAAGATCGTTTTAATTGAAGCAGGTTATATGTGTCCGGAGAAGAAAAGGGATATTGCCATTGTTGGTAATCGGGCGAGCATTTATTGTGACTTCCAGAAAAATCTCCTCTTTTTCTACCAAAATCGACATGAACAAAAGGGAGGAAAATGCATCGCCATTGAAGGGGAGATTCAAAATATCCCTTTTGAATCTGAAGAACCATTGACTAAGGAGTTAAAGGCTTTTTTCAACTCAATAAAAAGTCGGTCAAAACCACTAGCAGATGGACAGGCTGGCTATGAGGCATTGAAGGTTGTGGAAGCCTGCTATGCATCCTATCGGAGCGGGAAAAGAATCGAGATTGAATGTTAAAGAATTTTTAATAAAAGGGGAAAGGAGTTAAGATGAAAGTTCCTCTATCAAAACCATATGTGGACCAGGAGATTAAGGATTATGTACTTGAGGTGATCGATTCCGGGCAGTATATTTTAGGAAACCAGTGCAAAGAGTTCGAGAAGGAGTTTGCACAGTTTATAGGGGTCAAATATGGAGTTCTCACCTCTTCCGGAACATCTGCCCTCTTTCTCTTTCTCAAAGCCATTGGAGTTGGGCAAGGAGATGGTGTTCTCGTCCCTTCTCTTACTGCTTTTCCAACGATTGAACCAATATATCATGTTGGAGCAAGACCCATCTTCATCGATATTGATGAGACTTTTACAATGGATCCCAATCATGTTGAAACAGTTTTAAAGAAAAAAGATTCGATACCTGGCGTAAAGGGTATCAAGGGGATTCTTCCTGTTCATCTTTATGGCCACCCAGCCAATATGGAGGCTTTACTTTATCTGGCAAAACATCATGGACTTTTTATACTTGAAGATTGCTGTCAGGCACATGGTGCAAAATTTAAAGGAACAAAGGTAGGAGCCTTTGGGATAGGTGGTTGTTTTTCTTTTTATCCTTCCAAAAATATGACGGTTTTTGGAGATGGTGGAATCCTTGTTACATCGGATGCAAAAATAGCAATGACATGTCGAATGTTGAGAGATCATGGTCGGAAAGAGAAATATGAACATGAGTTGGTTGGATATAATTTAAGGTTCAATGAAATCCAAGCTGCAGTTGGTCGCTTACAACTTAGAAGATTGGACGGATTTAATGAATCGAGGAGACGAATTGCCCAATGGTATAACGAGGGTCTAAAAGGTCTTCCTATCATTACACCCAAGGTCAAGGATTGGGCTGAACCGGTTTACCATCTCTATGTGACCCAGACTGAAGATCGAGAGAGGCTGGCTGAATTTTTGAAGACAAGAGGGATTCAGACAGGGATTCATTATCCGATTCCCAATCACCTTCAGCCAGCTGTTCGAAACACATTGGGTGAACAGCCAAAACTTCCAAAGACAGAGGAGATTTGTAAGAAAATTCTATCCCTACCCATCTATCCTGAACTTGAAAAAGATAAAGTGGACTACGTATGTGCTATCATTCAGGAGTTCTTTGAAAATAATTGAGAGGAGAATGAAACAAAATGACCGAAAACAAAAAGGTAGAGATATCGGTTGTCCTACCAGTCTATAACGAAGCGGAGAACCTTCCCATTTTGGTCCCCCAGATCCATGAAGTACTCGAAGACCTTGGAAGAGTCTATGAGATGATCTTTGTCGATGATGGAAGTACGGACCGGAGCCGGGCAATGCTGAAGGAGATGGTGAATCAATACCCTCAGATACGAATCCTCGGATTTAAGAAAAACTGTGGTGAAACAGCAGCAGTCACAGCAGGACTAAAGGAGGCAAGGGGAGAGATCATAATCACAATGGATGCTGATCTTCAAAATGACCCCAGAGATATTCCAAGGATGTTAGAATACCTTAAAGATTATGATATGGTCACAGGATGGCGTCAGAGGCGCAATGATCCCTGGATCAAAAGGATTACTTCAAGAATTGCCAATAAGATCAGAAACTGGTTAAGTGGAGAGATGATCAAGGACAGCGGATGCACCTTTCGGGCCTATAAAAGGGAGTGTCTGCAGAACCTAAAACTCTATAAGGGAATGCACCGTTTTATGCCCACATTGGTGAAGATGGAAGGTTTTCGAGTGATCGAAATACCGATCACTCATCATCCGAGAAGGTTTGGGAAGTCGAAATATACTACTTTGAACCGGATGTGGTCTGCATTTATTGATCTTCTTGCTGTCAAATGGATGAAAACAAGGCATATCCATTATGAAATTGAAGAAAGGATATAAGATGAAATATCTTTTTTGTTTTTTAAAGATTTCCTTTAAAATTTAATTTAAAGGAATCTGAAAGGGCAATGGGATGACCAATGGAAAAGAAAGAGAGGTTAATCTTTGTTTTTTTACCCTTATCAGTGGCTTTATCCTCTTTTTCAATCTGTGGTCCAGAAGCCTCGAAAACCATGGTTATATTCGCTATGCAGAAGTAACCCGCGAAATGATTCGTTCTGGAGATTGGGTGGTTCCTCATTTAAATGGAGAAATCTTTATTGATAAACCCCCACTTCTTTTCTGGCTAATGGCCATTCCCTCTTCCCTTTATGGGTCAATTACTCCATTTATTGCCAAATTACCATCTGCTTTATCTGCTTGGGTAGGCACTATCATTCTTTTTCTGTGGGCTAATAGGATTTATGGGAAAACCCAACATGGCCTTCTTGCGGGAGGAATCCTGCTTTCAAGTTATCAATATTTCTTTCAATCAAGACTGGCCAAAACAGATATTCTTTTGTGTCTGTTTATTATTTTATCGCTATATAGTTTCTTCATGAGTTATTACGAATCGAAAAGATTTCTTTTCAATGGCCTTTTTTTCTTCTTTATGGGCTTAGGAGTACTGACTAAGGGACCTTTTGGAATATTGCCTCTGATTATTGTATCGGTCTTTCTCATCAAAGAGAGACAGGTGAAAAAACTGATTTCTAAGGAATTCTTCCTTGGATATATGATTTTATTTTTCACGGTTCTTCCTTGGGTCTTTCTCTTTATCCAGCGCATCGGATGGGAACAGTCTGTTATGCTTGTGAAACAGAATAAGATTCTTTCTCGCCATGAGCCAATCTACTTCTATTTTATCGCGATTTGGGGAGAATTTGCTCCCTGGTCAATATTTTTACCTTCTGTCTTTTTTCACCTCTTGAAAGAAAGATATAAAATCTGGAATTCTAAGCTTTCTTTTTTTATCATTTGGTTTGTTGTCTTATTCTCCCTGTTGACGTTATTTAAATTCAGAACATCCCGATATCTTCTTCCAGCTCTTCCTCCTTTAGCAATAATGATTGGAGGCACATGGCGAAAAAAATTTGCTTTTTTCCTTGTTCTCTTTTTATTTACCATTTTTACATGGCATGCTCGAGAATATTACTGGATAAAAAGGGATAACTCTTACTCACCCGGTATGATTCTTATCCAGGAATTAAAACCTTTTTTGAAGGACTCGCCACTATTTTTATACGGATTGGATATGAGCACAATTGAAGAAATAAATTTCTATTTGGATCCGGTAGAACCAATCCCTTTAATTAAGACTCCTGAAGAACTCTCGAAACATTTGAAAAATAATAAGAAAATACTATTTTTAATGTCCCTCGAAACTTTTGAAAAAACTCAAAAAGGACAGGATGTCCCAATGGTTTTTATCCAGGAGTTTAAATATAAAGGAGGAAAATTAGTCTTAGTCTCTAACAAGATGACCTTCCCTGTGACCGATTAATCGAATATCTTTTTTTTAAAGAAAGGGTTTTAAATCGATGGAAGGTTGGCTTTCTGAGATTTACAAAAGGCAATGGCTTAGTATAGTTATAATCTTAGGACTCTGTTTTGTCCTCTATTTTCTAAATATAGGCAGATGGGATCTTTGGAATCCTGATGAACCACGTTATGCTCAGATCTCAAGAGAGATGGTTAACAGAGGCAATTGGATTCTCCTGCATCTTAATGGAAAAGTATATGGAGACAAACCTCCTCTTTTTTTCTGGCTTATAGCACTTTCTTCCTTTGTCTGGGGAGAGTTTACCTCTTTTTCGGTAAGGTTTCCATCAGCACTTTTTGGAACCCTCACTGTTTTAATCACTTTCTTTATGGGAAAGAAATTGTTTAATTCACGAACAGGATTTCTCTCTGGATTAATCCTTGCTACATGCTTTGAATTTACCTACCTTTCTACACGGGCAAATATTGATGCCACTCTCACTTTCTTTACGACACTTTCGCTTTTCTGTTTTTTACATTGGTATAAAAATAGCAAACAGGGAAAAGATAAACAAGTACTATTTATTTATGGGTTTTATATCAGTATGGTATTTGCCACTTTGGCTAAAGGACCTGTTGGTTTTATTATTCCTCTTTTAGTCAGTTTAATTTACTTTATCGTTGAAAAAGACTGGAGTGGAATTAAAGAAATGAAACTCCTACCCGAAATGCTTCTATTTACGGCTCTTGTAATGTGCTGGTATTTTTTAGCAGTAATGCTAGGTGGAAAGGCCTTTTTAAAGGAGACCCTCTTTAAACACACTGTTGATGCTTATGCAAAATGATGGACACATGTACGGCCTATCTATTACTATTTATTGAATTTTCCTTTTGATTTTCTTCCCTGGTTCTTATTTTTTCCAGGGGCCTTGATCTCTGTTCTATCACAAAGAAAAAAAGAATTTCAGAAAGATTTTCTCTTCATTCTCGTGTGGTTCATCTCCGTTTTTCTATTCTTCAGTTTTTCAAAAGGGAAACGGTCTATTTATCTGCTTCCTCTCTATCCAGCGGCTACCATTTTGGTAGGGAGGTTTTGGGATTCATATATCTTAGATTTCGATCGTCATTCAGTCCGGGAGATTTTTATCTTATTACCAATCTATCTTTTTATCTCCTCTTTCTTTTTTATGGGTATAGCCCTATACTGTATTCCTGCATTTGCTAATTTAAATATCGATCCCTCCGCTTCTAAATTTCTCATTTCTATCATAAAAGTAGTTTCAAGGGTAAGTTTGTTTTTCTATGTCTAACAACTAAGTTCACCTGCCGCTATGGAGTGCCTGCGGAATGGAGGTCAGGTTGAGCGATTTGTTATAAGCTCGACAAAAAGTTTGAAGGACATTTCGAAAGAGTCTCCTTTTACTCTTACCTTACATCAATCTGAGTATCCAGAATTTTTTAGATGCGCAAGGAATTCATCAATCTGTATTCGTCTAATTTCCCTTATATCTTGGCCACCAAAAAAAGGAATCAACAGTCTTTTTGCAATACCTTCTCTTCTTAAAAGCCAGTCAGGTGAGCAATTTGACAATTCTATCCAAATCTCTACGGCCTTTTCGAATTTGAAAGATTTATCAGGTTTCCAAACTGTGGAACTCTCCTTCACCTCCAGAGAAATAAAAGAAATAACTCTGGCCTCATACCTTCACGATGGCAAAGTATGCTTTGGAAAAACTGGCTCCAGTTATGAGCTTAAAAAGGAAATGATACCTATGTGGTGCAAACCTTGTGCAGCAATTTTTTTCGGTTTCTAAATTATTGATTTTATTATATATTGGCTGGGGTGGGAGGATTCGAACCTCCGAATGCAGGTTCCAAAGACCTGTGTCTTACCGCTTGACGACACCCCAACCTTTTTTGTCAAATTAATTCTCAAAAATCCCTTTTTCTATTATAATTATAATAAATTTTAAAAGATTTTTAAACAGAAACCCTTGATCCATTAATGGATCAATTCATGATTGGTTGGGATCGACCTTCATTAATTATGTCTTGTTTTTTTGAATCTCTTTATTGTACTCTTCTAAAACCTTCGATTCTATCATCTGCCTTGTTTCATTATTTAGGGGGTGTGCAGTATCCCTGTATGAGCCATCCTTTCTTTTCTTACTTGGCATAGCAACAAATAATCCGTTATTTCCTTTAATTACTTTCAAATCTCTTACAATAAAACAATTATCAAATGTGATTGACGCATAAGCCTTAAGCCTATCTTCATTGACCGGATATATTTTTACCTCTGTAACTTCCATAATACCCCCTTGTTTAAGTTATTATCTTAATTTATACCATGGGCTTCTATAATTGTCCAACCTCTCTCTTTAAAATCTATATTTAATTTCTCGAGGGCCTTTTTAATATCTCTTTTAGAATCAAAAATTCCAAAAACAGTAGGACCACTGCCCGTCATTGAAGATCCTAATGCACCAACATCGAGTAAAGCCCTCTTCATAATCTCAATTTCCGGATATTCTTTTGAAACAACACCCTCAAGATCATTTCGTAGGATTGAAGGAATATTATATATATATTTTAAAAACGTATGAAGTTTAAGATGAAATTGGTTTTTTGTCAATAAAAAATTTTTATATGCCCATCTCGTTGAGACCTCAAAATTAGGGTATATCAAAATATACCAAAGATGTGGAATCTCTATCCCCTTTAATTTATCACCAATGCCAAAACCTATTGCTGACCCATCAAAAAGGAAAAAAGGGACATCTGCCCCAATCTCCCTCCCAATCTTCATAAGGGCCTTATCAGACATACCTAATTTAAAAATTTTGTTCAGGGCTTTAAGTGTTGAAGCTGCATTACTACTTCCCCCTCCAAGACCACTTCCAATTGGTATCCTCTTCTCAATTCTAATTCTTACTCCGCCATTATATTTAATTCTTTTTAATATTGACTCAGCAGCCTTATAAACAAGGTTATCTCTCCCTATTGGTAGGGAGGGATGATCTGTTTCGATAAATATCCCCTTTTCTTTTTCTAATGAAAAATTTAGTATATCGTAAAGGCTAATCTTTTGAAGCATTGTACGAATCTCATGATAACCATCCTGCCTTTTTTTTAATATCTCCAGACTCAAATTGACCTTGGCAGGCGATTTTAATCTTACCTTTCTCATCATTTTTTAAGAGTTAATATTACTCCTTTGTTTGTGATAAAATCTTAATCTCAATTGGTCCAACCCTAATCTCTAATCTTACCGTTTCATCCTGTTGAGGAAGTATATAGATTACACTACTCCACCCCTCTTTAATAAAAGTAAGCATGATATTATGGATCTCGAAATTGCTTAAAAGTCTCCACTTATAATTAGGCATATTCTGCTTATAGAAATATGATATTTTATCTGCCTCACCTTTTCCTTCATAAACGAGAAGCCCTGCTTTAGTGTTTCCAGTCTCATAGATAAATGATTCTCTTCTATTCAATACCATCCCCGGAGGAATGGGAATATCAGCAAATCCATAAGAAGTCAATATTGGCTGACGTAGAGGGGTTTCTCTAATAGTTCGGGTAGAGAAAAGATCACTACAGCCATAAATAAAACTGATCGTTATAAATAAGGATATCCATAATTTTATTCTTAACATATTTTCCCTCCTTTTTAAGAATTTTATATTAACAGACCTGCTTTATTCCACATACAAGGACCTGTCCTGGCTTGCTACCACTTCTATAAATAGTTAGACCCTTACATCGCTCTTTGTAAGCTATCAAGAATGCCTCTTTTACTTCATCCCTTGTAGCATTTTGAGGAAAGTTAATTGTCTTAGAAACAGCATTGTCAGTAAACTCCTGAAACGTAGCCTGTATCTTTATATGCCATAAAGGCGAAATATCAAACGTTGTCTTGAAAAGTTCTTTTATATGTGATGGAATACCTGATAAATCTTTAATGGATGCCCCTTCAGATAGACTTTTAATTAAATCAGGTTTTAAAAACCCTTCCTTTTCTCCTATTTCAATAAAAAGGGGATCAATGATTTCAAACTCTAAATCATCCAGTGCCTTTCGTGTAAATTTTACTGCAAAAAGAGGCTCTATCCCGCTTGAGCAATTTGCTATTAAACTAAGTGTCCCTGTTGGTGCTATGGTTGTTAAGGTTGCGTTTCTAAGCTTCATACCTCCAGGTCTATCGTATATGGAATTTTTAAAGTTTGGAAATACACCTCTCTTTTCTGCTAACTCCATAGATTTCTCTCTTGCGTTGTACTGAATAAAACTCATTAATCCTCTTATCACTTCCAAGGCCTTTTGTGAATCATAAGGAATTCCAAGCCGTATTAAAAAATGTGCTAAACCCATCACCCCCAAACCAATCTTTCTGTTCCCTTCAGTAACCTTCTTAATCTCAGTAAGTGGATATCTACTCATATCTATAACATTGTCAAGGAAATGTACAGCATATCTTACTATTCTCTTTAACTTCTCAAAATCTACCTCATATCTTCCATCTTTCTCTTTAAGCATATGTAAAAGATTGATCGATCCTAAAACGCAAGATTCATAAGGAAGCAGTGGAACCTCTCCACAGGGGTTAGTGCTTTCTATTTCTCCAAGTTTTGGGGTTGGATTTGCCTCATTAATCCGATCCAGGAATAATACACCAGGGTCACCTGTCTCCCATGCGGATGTTACAATAGCATCAAAAATCTCCTTCGCTTTAATCTGTCTTACTACTTTTTTTGTTCTCGGATTTATAAGGTCAAACTTATCATCCTTCTCCACAGCCTCCATAAAATTTTTTGTTATTCCTACTGAAAGATTGAAGTTTGACATCTCACCCGGTTTCTGCTTTATAGTTATGAAATCCATGATATCTGGATGGTCTACCCTCAAAACACCCATATTAGCCCCGCGTCTTGTCCCTCCTTGTTTTATTACCTCTGTAGCCATATTAAATACCCTCATAAAGGAAACAGGACCACTTGCTATTCCGCCTGTTGAGCTTACCGGGTCATCCTTTGGCCTTAAATGGCTGAATGAGAAGCCAGTACCTCCTCCACTTTGATGTATAAGGGCTGTATGCTTTACTGTTTCAAAAATCGAATCAAGCGAATCTTCTATAGGAAGAACAAAACAGGCAGCCAATTGTTGCAATTCTCTTCCCGCATTCATTAAACAGGGAGAGTTTGGAAGAAAATCTAACCTTGACATCATTTCAAAAAAAATCTCAGAAAGTTCTTCAGGAGATGTCCTGTCTTTATAAAGTAACTCTGCTTCGGCTATATTATTTGCAACACGCAAAAACATCTCCTGAGGAGACTCCACTACATTCCCTTGAGAATCTTTCTTTAAATACCTTTTTTCCAAGATTTTCAAGGCATGAGGTGTGAGAGGGATTCTTTCCATATAGGGCTCCATGGAAGGTAAATTATATACCTTGATGGCTTTTTAAACGGTTTCTACAGACTTTACCCCTGGAACCTGTTGTTTAAGCGCCCTTTCAACGCCCATCTTCAATGTCATCTGTGACATTGGGCAACCTCCACATGCCCCTGTAAGCCTCACTTTAACTACCCCATCCACTACATCTATCAATTCAATATCTCCTCCATCAGCTCTAAGGGTAGGTCTAATCTTATCCAGGGCCTTCTCTACACTTTCTCTCATCTTATCACCTCCCTTCGTTAACTCGAGAATGCTTAATGAATTTTAACTAATAATAACATAAATAAATTGAAAATAAAAAGGCGTATCTAATTTTGGAAGCACCTCTTTTCCGGTGACAAGTTATGTAGCATTGACTTATCTCAATGCTATACTTTATCCGAAGCATAATTTAATCTATATCCTAACCTGCGTCATTCCCGTGAAAACGGGAATCCAGCTGTTTTTATAAATTTTTTTCTTTCTTGAATTCCTGCCTTCGCAGGAATGACAGCTTTAATTCTTATATTGAAGCTAAATGGAGAATGGGATGCTTATTGGCGCGAGGCCGCCAGAAAGAATTTGCCAGATACGCCGTATAACCTCATCATGGGGAAAAAGATGATTACTCTAATTTTTAGTATTTATTGTTTGAGAAAAATATATTAAAAAATTATAATTTTAACAAACAGGAGGAGAATATGGAAAGGACGCTATCAATTGTAAAACCTGATGGAGTTGAAAAACATCTTATTGGAGAAGTAATCAAACGATTTGAAGATAACGGTCTTAAAGTTATAGGTCTAAAGATGGTTTTCTTAGATAAGAAAGAAGCAGAAGGTTTTTATGCAGTTCATCGGGGAAAACCTTTTTTTGAAAGCTTGACTAATTTCATGTCCTCTGGCCCCTGTGTTGTGATGGTCCTTGAAGGTGAAAATGCCATTCAGAAAACGAGAGAGCTGATGGGATCCACCGATCCTTCTAAGGCCAAAGAAGGAACACTAAGGCGTCAATATGCCACAAATATAGAAAAGAATATTGTCCATGGTTCAGATGGACCTGAAACTGCCTCCTTTGAGATAAATTATTTCTTTAATGCATTAGAGATCTTTAAATATTGAAAGAGAAGATAGACCTTAAAAATTTATCAACAAAAGAACTAAACTCCCTTATCATATCTTTTGGTAAGGAAAGGTATAGGACTGCGCAGATACTAAGATGGCTATATAAGAAGGGTGTTCGCTTTATAGATGAAATGACAAACCTCTCTAAGGATTTTCGTCACGACCTTAATGAAATCGCCTTTATATCTCGGCTTAATATATTAAGAATTGAAGAAAGTAAAGATGGAACTAAAAAGTTTCTTTTTGGGCTTCATGATGGTAAAAATATCGAAAGTGTACTTATACCAGACAAAAATAGACTTACCCTCTGTATATCGACACAGGTCGGTTGTGCAATGGGCTGTAAATTCTGTCTCACGGGTAAAACGGGTTTAAAAAGGAACCTTACTTTGTCTGAGATACTAAATCAGATAATAATGGTAAAAGAGATTTTAGATGGAAAGGCTTCTATAACAAATATAGTAATGATGGGAATGGGTGAGCCGTTAAATAATTATGAAAATTGTGTAAATTCAATAGAGATTATGACTCATCAAGAAGCCTTTAATTTCTCATCAAGAAGAGTTACCCTTTCTACTGTCGGCCTTATACCAGAGTTAGAAAGACTGTCAAAAGAAAAAATACGATTTCGTCTTGCTATCTCATTAAATGCATCAAATGATGAGACAAGGACATATCTAATGCCTATTAATCGTCTTCACCCAATAAAGGAGATTCTTTCGATATGTAAAAAATTTCCTATTCGACCAAGAGAAAGGATAACATTTGAATATGTTTTGCTCGAAGGAGAAAATGATTCACCATCTGATGCTAAAGATCTGGTTAATTTACTAAAAGGGATCCCATCTAAAGTAAATCTGATTCCTCTAAATGAAGCTCCAGAAATACCATTTAAAAGACCATCTGAAGAGAGGATAATGAAATTTCAAAAGATTTTATTGGACGGAGGATTAACTGCAATTGTGAGAAAAAGCAAAGGGAGTGATATTTCTGCAGCATGTGGTCAATTGCAAGGAAAATCTGGAGATTCATTTTAAATATTTTTCCGGAATCTCTTTTGGTTATTTGACAGAATAACTTGAAATTTATTAATATTTTTGAATAAAACGGAGGGTAATATGACTGAAAAGATAGTGGGTATAATAGGTGGATCAGGCCTTTATGAAATGGAGGGGCTTGAAGAAGTTCAAAAAATAGATTTAAAGACTCCTTTTGGAGAACCTTCAGACTCTTTTATCATTGGTCGTCTGGAAGGTGTAAAGGTAGTATTTTTACCTCGCCACGGTGTAGGCCATCGGATTCAACCATCATCATTAAATTTCAGGGCAAACATTTATGGGATGAAACTTCTTGGTGTTCAATGGATCATTGGTGTTAGTGCTGTTGGTTCTATGAAAGAGTCAATACATCCTGGAGATATGATTATACCAAACCAATTCATTGACCAGACCAAGGGAAGACCGAATACATTTTTCAGTGATGGGATAGTATGTCATATAAGCTTTGCTGACCCTGTTTGTCCTGTATTAAGCCAGATCCTTTTTCAAGGTGGTGTAGAAGTTGGAGCTACTGTCCATAGAGAAGGGGTTTATCTCTGTATCGAGGGACCACAATTTTCGACAAGGGCAGAGTCAAGACTCTATCGTACATGGGGAGTCGATGTAATTGGTATGACCAACCTCCCTGAGGCTAAGCTCGCACGGGAGGCTGAGATTTGTTACGCAACAATTGCGTTTGCTACAGATTATGATTGCTGGCACCAGGAGGCGGGTGATGTCTCAATTGGAGATGTATTAAGGATTCTCGCCCAGAGTACTAAGACAGCTAAAAGTGTAATCAGATATGCAATCAAAAACCTCCCTGAAAAGAGGGAATGCATCTGCGCTAATGCCTTAAAGAATGCACTCATCACAGGTAAAAAATTTATTCCAGAAAAAACGAAGAAAGATTTAGAGCCACTTATTGGAAAATATATAAAATGAAATTTATTGTCGATCGTATGTTTGGGAAATTAGCTAAATGGCTAAGGATTTTAGGCTATGATACTGTTTATTATAAAGGTATTAATCACGAAGACCTGCTCAAAATAGCCAGTTATGAAGATCGGATTGTTATTACGAGAAATAAAAAGATTTTTCATAAGGAGAACAAAGGTAGGATTATATGGATTAATGAAGACGACCTTTATCTACAATTAAAAGAACTAATATCAAAGGGGGTTATCTCTTTTTCAGAGGAAAATCATTTTTCAAGATGTATAATATGTAATAAAAGGCTTGAGAATATATCAAAACAAGGTTTAAAGGGAATGGTTCCTGATTATATCTTTCTTCATCATAACGAATTCTCTCGTTGTCCACAATGCAATAGGATTTACTGGCCGGGAACACATCTGGAGAATATGAAAAAAAGGATTGAAGCCTTACTAAAAGATCCTAATCACCAGACCCAAGGATTTAATGAATGCGTATAATTAGTGGCTCCTTAAAAGGTAAAAAACTTTTCAGTCCTAAAAAACAGTGTCTTAGGCCAACATCAGATCGTGTAAAGGAAACGATCTTTAATGTTTTAAGTGGATTAATTGAGGGCAAAGTTGTTCTCGATCTTTATGCAGGCACTGGAAGTTTAGGAATTGAAGCCCTGAGCAGAGGGGCAAAAAGGGCAGTATTTGTTGAGAAAGGAAGACAGGCCATTAGACTTATTGAGAGAAACCTTGCACAATGTGGATTTAAAATAAATTCTGAGATTATTTCAAAAGATGTGAATCGGGCTATTGGAATCCTCAAATCAAAAGGGGAATCTTTTGATATCATTATAATGGATCCACCCTATGAAAAAGGGTTGATTGAAAAGACCTTAAAAAAGCTCCAATCAGAAAGGATATACCATGAGGAATCGATATTGGTAATTGAACATGACCGTCGGGAACCCATTTTAGAAGATAGTTATGGATGGCAACTTTTCCGACAGATTAAAATTGGTGACACATTGATTTCATTTTTAATCCCTATTGAAAAAGGGGGAAATCCTATAAAATAAGAAAGGAGAGCAAAGATATATGGAAAGAATAGCAATCTATCCTGGCTCTTTTGATCCAATTACATATGGGCATATAGATATCGTTGAAAGAGCACTTGAGATCTTCGATAAGGTGATAGTTGCTATCGCTCACCATACAGAGAAGAAACCATTATTCACCGTTGAAGAAAGACTCGAGATGGTAAGGGCTGTATTTAAAGATACCCCCAATGTTATAGCTGACAGTTTCAAAGGTCTTTTAGTTGATTATGTAGCTAAGACGAATGCAAGGGTAATTTTAAGAGGGTTACGTGCCACATCTGACTTTGAATATGAATTCCATATGGCCTCAATGAATAGAAGTCTCAATAATCATCTTGACACAATATTTATGATGACAAGCAAAGATTATTTCTTCGTTTCCTCACGAACTATAAAAGAGGTTGCAAGCCTTGGAGGGGCTGTTGAAGGATTGGTCCCTGATCTTGTGGCCAGGATGTTAAAAAAGAAATTTAATCTACCATATTCTAAAAAGAAACAGATTGGATGGGATGATTAGATTAATCCCCTTTCTCATCTTCATCCTGTCTTTTAAGAAAAGCCTGGATATAAATAACTTTATCATCCTTTGATGCCTCTTTCTCCTGGGAAGAAGTCAACCCTTTTTCCTCTTGTTTATATGTCTCCTCTAATCTTTCGATGATTTCCCGTATTTTTGGATCCTTTTCTATTAGTTGACTGATCTGCTGATCGAAATATTGGCTTGCCAGTTGAAGGTTAAATAGGTCAATATCTTCTTCTATTAAATAAGACAATTTTCTTAGGACCTCGAAAGCTACTTTCAAGTTTTTTGTCTGCAGATATTGCGGTGCATGCCCCCAGAGACTTATAGCCCTTATCCCTTTTAGTCGGGCTTCCTCGAGGATAAAAGTGTGGATACTTATTGGACCACTGTATTCTGTCAGGCCAATTCCTGCCTTAATTATCCTCTCTTTTAAATCATTGTTATTAAAGACTGCACTTACTTTTGTAGGTAGGGTGTGGGGGATATAATCGTAAGTTCCACCAATAGTTATTATCTCAGAAACACCAAAGGTCTGTGCAAGACTTAATATCAATTCAACAAATAATTTCCATTGAAGATGTGGCTCTGTTCCCTGAAATAAAATTATATCTTTCGAGAGTTTATTTTTAGAATAATAAAAATTATTTGTGGGAAATTTTAACTCAATGATTCTTCCCTTTCTTATTATTCCTGATGGTCTTAACGAAGGGAATTTATAGAAGTTATCGTGAGATATATATGCAAATCTTTTTGCTTCCAATCTTTCTATAAGATGCTGAATTGAAAAAGACGATACCTCTGCTGCATTTGGCCAGCCTTCAAAACCCATTATAAGGTATGGACTATTGAGTTTTGGTTTTTCAATATAATTTAAATCATCCATAATCATTGTTAATATAATACCCATTCCTTCTTTCTATGTCAATGGAAAGGGATGCTTCCGGAAACTAAACTATGAAAAAGTCCGTAAAAGATTGCGGAGACAAGTATAAAAAGCCTTCGAATGAGATCTCTGAAAAACTATTTAAAAATCTTTTCATAGTGGGGAGGTGGGTGAAAAAGCCTTCGAGCGGATACCTTTTATAGATTAGCACTATTGATTAATCCCCTTAAAATAATTGGTTTTTTTAAAGCGATTGTTAGCAATTTAAACATTAAAAGCCCGCATTCGAAGGGTTTTGAACCCTACCTCCCCAGTCTATTAAGAATTTTTTCAGAAGTCAACATAGTCTCCATAGGTCTTTGAATGTTTATTGACATTTCGTGCAAAAATGTTATCTTGTTAAAAAGAATTTAGGTAACTATTTATATTTACAAACAATGAAAATACTCCTCACCCCCAATCTTCTCTCCGTTGGAGAGAGGGGAAGTGGTGAGGATGAAATTTAATTATGATTGGAAATAAAATAGGGCATCGATTAGACCCTTTCCTATTTAAGATAGTATTAAAGGTATTTGGCAGGTACATAAGCCCAAATATCTTTACATTAATTGGATTTCTTATAAACTTAATAGCCTCATACCTGGTTTTAACAGGAAGATGGTTTCTTGCTGGATTAATGATAATTTTATCTGGCCTTTTTGACCTATTCGATGGTGTAGCAGCAAGAAATTTAAATAAAGTCACAAATTTCGGTGCATTCCTTGATTCTGTCTTAGATAGATATTCAGACCTTCTCTTACTTATGGGTTTCATAATCTATTATCTAAAATTAGAAGAACCAGGACTTGTCATCCTAACTTCCATTGTCAGTATAGGTACAATTCTGGTATCTTATATTAGAGCAAGGGCTGAGGCATTAAATGTGCCGTGCAATGTTGGATTAATGGAGAGGGCGGAACGTATTATACTTATTTCGATTGGAACACTATTTTCCATAATGGAACCAATATTGTGGATTATGGCAGGGCTAACACATCTTACAGTCCTTCAAAGAATCTACTATGTCTGGAGGAAGCTCCGTGTAACTGATAGTATTTAAATCAATCTATATTCATTTTTTCCGCTTCTTCTAACAAAACCGTTACAAAGTCCTCTTTATCTACCTTTTTAATAATTCTTCCCTTTTTGAATAATACTCCGGATGATTTGCCTGCTGCAATCCCAATGTCAGCCTCTTTTGCCTCACCTGGACCATTCACAACACAACCCATTATAGCGATCGTCATTGGTTTTGAAATATTCTTGACATATCTCTCAATCCTTTCCACAACAGGTACTAAATCTATTTCGCATCTTCCACAAGTTGGACATGAAATAATCTCAACACCCTTATCGCGAATCTTTAATGCCCTTAAGATATCATTTGCAACTCTAACTTCATTTACCGGATCTCCTGTTAGAGAGACCCTTATTGTATCTCCAATACCTTCTTCTAAAAGCAGACCTATCCCGATTGAAGATTTAATAATAGCTGAGGTTCCTATTCCCGCTTCTGTAACTCCAACATGGAGTGGATAATCCGACCTATTGGAAAATAGACGATAAGCCTCTACAGTTCTTAAGACATCAGATGCCTTAAGTGACACTTTAATAAGATCAAACCCGATATCCTCCATCCATGAAATGGTTTTCAGGGCACTTTCAACCATCGCCTCTGGTGTTGGACCTCCAAATTGTCTTAGAAGTTGTTTTTCAAGAGAACCTGCATTCACACCAATCCTAATGGGAATGGAACGTAACTTTGCCTCTTTTACAATCCTCTTTAAACGATCTTGCCCACCAATATTGCCAGGATTAATCCGTATACCATCAGCCCCTGCCTCCATAGCTTTTAATGCTAATCTGTAATGAAAATGAATATCAGCAATCAATGGTATATTTATCTTCTTTTTTATCTCTTTTATTGCATCTGCTGCTTCTTCATCAATGACAGCAACCCTTACAATATCACATCCTTCGTCCTCAAGTTGTTTAATCTGTCTTATTGTTGCTTTAATATCCCTTGTATCGGTTTTTGTCATAGATTGAATTGAAATGGGTGCATCCCCTCCAATTTTTACAGATCCAACAGATATTTGACGAGTCTTTCTTCTTATAATCATAAATCCCAGATTTTCATTTTTGTAGTTTATGGATGTGCTAATGTCTGTCTTCTCTTCAGTCTAAATCTCTCTACAACGAAGTATAGGGTTGGAACAAATATAAGAGTTAGAATGGTTGAAACAGATAGCCCTCCAATGACAGCGATTGCCAAAGATGAGTATGCCTCAGCCCCTTCACCCAATCCAAGCGCCATAGGAATAAGTCCAAAAATAGTAGTAAGTGAGGTCATTAAAATAGGTCTAAGCCTTGTTCGGCCAGCCTTTATTATGGATTCTTCTAAACCCATTCCTTCTTTTCTCAATCTGTTTATATAATCAATAAGAATGATTGCATTACTTACCACAATCCCAACCATCATGATTATCCCAATAAATGATATAACGCTCAATGTATTTCCTGTAAGAAAAAGTGCCCATATAACGCCAATAAAACCCATTGGAACAGAAAACATTATAAGAAATGGATAAAGGAGGGACGCGAACTGAGATGCCAAAACCATATAGATCAACATAATGGCCAATGCCATTGCAAATATCAATGACCGAAAAGCCTCTTTCTGCTCCAGCCGTGCCCCTTTCAGTTGAACAGAGAAACCTTCAGGGATCTTCATTTTTGATATCTTATCCTCAATCTCCGAGGCTATTGATCCAAGATCTCTTCCACTTGTATTTGCAGTGACGTGAATTATACGCTGCTGGTATTTCCTCTCAATTTGAATAGGCGAAACATTATAAGACAAATCTATTACATTCTCTAAGGGGACAACCTTTGCCTCTGATACTGGAAGTGGAATCTTCCTTATATCATCACGACTCATACGATCTTTTTCCTGAAGTCTAACCCTTACGTTATGTTCCCTTCCTGTTTTTGGATCCACAAAGATAGCTGATTCTTTACCCTCAATAGCACTTCTTACTATATCTGCTATGCGCAATGTGGTTAAACCAAATGAAGCAACACGTTCTGGTCTAATCCTTATTTGATATTCTAAGAATCCCTCTTCCCTTCCCACCTGAATATCTGTAATACCCTGAACCTCTCTCAGCATGGCTTCAACCTGTTTTGCAAGACTATTGCCTGTCTCAAGATCATAACCAACAATCTCTACGTCTATTGGTTCATCAGCCCCCATAGTTATCACCCTTGAAATAATACCTCCAGAGAAAACAGTAATCATCGCCCCAGGAATCCTTCTAAATTTCTCCCTTAATGACTGCGCAATCTTTTCAGAGGAACGATCTCTTTCTGATTGATCTACAAGCATGATTGACCCGGTTCCAGTATGCTGACCTGAAAATCTTCCTCCAAATATTGCCCCCCTGCCTTTACCACTACCAGCTCTTGCCCAGAGTGATTTTAGCTCCGAAACTTCAGAGAAAATGACGTCTTCTATTTTTTCTACTACCTTTTCGGTTGCATCGATATTTGAACACGGAGGTAATCTTACAGAGAACCTTATCTGTCCCTCATCAGAGGGAGGGAAAAATTCAGAACCAAGGAGAGGTATGAGAAACAGTGTTCCAATAAATATGAAAACAACTCCAAATATCACCATCCTTCGATTTGAAAGGGCAAATCTAAGTAGGTCTTGATACTTTAAATCAATATAGTTTAACCATGGTTTAGTCTTTCTAAATATCTTTTGAGAAAATGATGTCTTCTCATCATCCTTTCTCGATCTTAAGAATCTTGAAGTCAGAACAGGGACAAGTGTTAAAGAATCGAAGAGGGAAGCAAGAAGCGAGAAAGCAACTGTATATGCCATTTGAACAAATAAAAGTGCAGCCACCCCTTTTATAAATGCTATTGGAAGAAAGACAATGATACTTGTTATGGTTGCTGCAATTACGGGTTTGCTTACCTCTTTTGCCCCCTTATAAGAAGCCTCCTCAGGGTTCTCACCCAGATCTATACGACGGTTAATGTTTTCAAGGACAACAATAGCATCATCGACAAGCCGACCAACCCCAAGGGCCAATCCGCCCAATGTCATGATGTTAAGCGTAAATCTTCCAAAATAGAGCAGTACAAATGTAGCAATAATAGAAAGTGGAATTGAAAGGGAGATTATGACAGTGCTTGTTACATTTCCAAGAAAGATTAGAATAATAGCAACTGCCAGAAGTGCCCCCATAATAGCTTCGTGTTGAAGGTTTTTTATTGATTTTCTTATAAACGTAGACTGATCCGCTACAACCTGAATACTTACCCCTTTTGGAAGCTCATTTTGAATCTTTGGTAGTGCTTTTAGGACATTATCAACAACAGTGACTGTATTTCCTCCAACCTGTTTCTGGACACCAACGATTATCCCTCTTACGCCATTTACATGCACTTGTTCGCGAACATCTTCATATCCTTCCTTTACTATGCCAAGGTCTTTCAGTCTTATTGGGACGCCATTGTTTTTTGAAACCACCACCTCTTCTAAATCTTGAAAATTATATGTTCGACCAACTGTTCTTACACCGTACTCTTTTGTCCCGATTTTTATACTCCCACCTGGCAAATCCATATAGGCAGACCTTATAGCCTGTGCTACTTTGTCCAAAGAAAGGTTTGTCCTTTCAAGCTTTGAACGATCGAGCTCCACCTGAATCTCTTTTACCTTTCCACCAAAAACGTTTGCAGAAGCTACCCCACTTAAACTTTCAAGCCTTGGTGCAATAAAATCCTCGGCCAATTCACGAAGCTTATACTCATCCATAGGCCCTGTAACAGCAAGTACCACTACAGCAATCTGTGATGGATCAAACTTGTAAATTACTGGTGTCGAGGCATCTTCGGGTAAAAGATTCTGTATCTGACTCAGACTCTGTTGAACATCAATAGAGGCAGTATCAAGATTGGTCCCCCAATAGAATTCAATCGTTACTATAGATATTCCTTCTCTTGACCGTGAAGAAACATATCGAACATTCTGGATTCTGCTTACCCTTTTCTCTATTAAACGTGTAACCGATACCTCAATGTCTTCAGGACTTGCCCCTGGGTACTCGGTAACGACCGAAACAACCGGATATGAGATGTCTGGAAATAGATCAATGGCAAGGTTTGAGAAGGCGATGATTCCCAAAAGGATAATTCCAATGGAAATCATAAGTCGGGCAACAGGATTTCTTAAAAAGACCTTGATGAAATCCATTGACCCTTAACTCCCTTCGATCACCCTCACTAAAGAACCTTCACGCAGTGAATCCTGTCCTTTAGTTATAACTATATCTCCTTCTGATAAACCTTCTTGGATTTCTATGAATTGATCCTGTTCAAACCCGATTAGGATAGGTCTCTTTGTTACGTGATTCCCTTTAAGAATAAAAACAAATTTTTCTTTTCCCTGTTCTATCAATGCAACTTTTGGAATAACCAAAGCCTTAGGTTTTTCTACTAAAGTAATTTCAATCCTTGAAAACATCCCTGGCTTAATTATTCTATCCTGGTTTGGAATATATATCTCGGCCTGTAGTGTCCTTGTATGTAAATCTAAAGAACTGCTAAGATGCATGATCTTTCCTTCAAATACTCTATCAGGAAATGCCTCTGGCCTAATCTTTGCCTTCATCCCTATCTTTATATATGGTACATCTTTCTCCAGAATATTTGCTATAACCTTAAGCGTATCTGTATGAACAATATTGACAATTGGTGTTGATGGAGATACAAGCAATCCTGGCTCAACGTATCTTCGATTTATCTCTCCTGAAAATGGTGCAACGATCTGTGTATATTGAAGTTTAAGTCTTTCTTGTGCTAATATTGCCTCTGCCTCCTTAAGCTTTGCCTGTGAAGCCTCCCTTACCTCTTTCCTTGCCCCTTCTTTTAATAACTTAAGATGCTCCCGTGCTGCCTCAAGTTGTGCCTCAGAAACTGTATATTCCATCTCTGATAGGTCATACTCTTTTTTCGAAATAACCCCCTTCTTATAAAGGGCTTCAATCCTTTCCCTCTGTATCTTTGCATTGTTAAAACGTGACTCAGCCTGCCTTACAGCCTCTTCTGCCTGTCTGAGTTCTTCGACCCTTGTTCCTGTCTCAATTTCTAAGAGCTGGGCCCTTGCTTGCAATACCCGAGCTTCTGCTTCTTTAACCTTCTGTAAGTAATCGGTCTTATCTATCTGGGCAATGAGTTGCCCTTTCTGAACCCTATCTCCAAGACTAACATTAACGCTCTCTATATAACCTGAAATCTTTGGAAATAGATCGACTTGCATCAAAGGCAGGATATCAGCTGACATTGAAATTGAATAGGTAATCGGTCTTAAAGCAACTGGAGATATTTGAACAGGAATTTCGCCACGCTTTGTCCTCTGGGTTAGGGTCTTTTTTTGGGTGACTGCCCAACCTCTATAAAGTACAAGTCCGGCAAGGAGGATTATAAAGATTACAATAACCAATTTCGCTTTTCTTCTTAACCAATTCATGTACCCTTCTCCCACGAACTGAGGTAGCTTGCCTGCTCATCCGTAAGTTGATCAATTTCGATCCCCATTGACCTGAGTTTTAAATAGGCAATCTCTCGATCTATCGCCTCTGGAATTTGATAAACCTTTTTCTCTAAGACCCTTTGATTTTTAACAAGATATTCAACGGCTAAAGCCTGATTTGCAAAACTCATATCCATCACACCTGAAGGATGTCCCTCAGCAGAGGCAAGATTAATCAATCTTCCCTCGCCAAGTAGATATATCCTTTTGCCTGATTCCAGTTGAAACTCTTCTACATAATCTCGAATCTTTTTTCTTGAACGTGCAATTTGCATAAGTCCTTCAATATCGATCTCTACATTGAAATGTCCGGAGTTGGCTACTATTGCCCCATCCTTCATCTTTAAAAAATGTTCTTTTCTAATGACATTGATATTTCCTGAGACAGTACAAAATATGTCTCCCTCTTCAGATGCCTTAGAAATCGGCAATACCTTGAATCCATCCATGACAGCCTCAAGTGCCCTTATTGGATTTACCTCTGTAATAATTACATTTGCACCCATTCCCCTCGCCCTCATGGCTAAACCTTTTCCGCACCAGCCATATCCAGATATGACGAACGTTGAACCTGCAAGCAACCTATTCGTTGCCCTTAGAATTCCATCTATTGTGGATTGTCCTGTTCCATAACGATTATCAAAGAAGTGTTTTGTTTCAGCATCATTAACAGATATTACAGGAAACTTTAAAACACCCTGTCGCTCCATTGAACGAAGTCTTATAACTCCGGTGGTTGTCTCTTCCGTGCCTCCTATAACACCTTCGATCAATTCCATTCTATTTTTAGGTGTCAGCTCCTTTGCCCATTTTCGAATAGATGTAGACAGCTCTCCCCATTTCTCTAAGGCAATAAAGTGGAGTGATGAGACAAGATCAGCCCCATCATCCATTGTAATATTTGGTAAAAATGACAATGCCTTCTGTATATGTAGGTAATATGTTTCGCTATCCTCGCCTTTTTTGGCGAATACTGGAACATTACAGTATCTTACAAGGTATGCAGCAACATCATCTTGTGTACTTAACGGGTTTGATGCACATAATGCTACCTCTGCACCTCCTGCCAATAAGGTCTGTATTAAAACGGCTGTTTCTGTAGTCACGTGTAAACATGCTGATAATCTAATACCCTTAAGGGGCTTCTCCTTTTCAAACCGATTTCTTATAAGCCTCGAGACAGGCATAGCAATCTCTGCCCATTGTACACGGAGGCTCCCCTTATCAGCTAACGATATATCTTTAATATCGAACTCCATTTCAACCCCCAATTTAAAGTTAGATTTCAAAATCCTATCTTTATTAAAGTCCTGCAGCTTTCCTCAATTCTTCTGCCCGATGTGTGCTCTCCCATGTGAATTCGGGTTCGTTTCTACCAAAGTGTCCATAACATGCAGTCTTTTTGTAAATGGGTCTTAAAAGGTCAAGGTACCTTATTATTGCTTTTGGTTTAAGATCGAAAAGATCACGAACGATTTCTGCGATCCTGTCTGGTGATATCTTTGATGTTCCAGAAGTATCTATCATCAATGAAACTGGTTCTGCCCTTCCTATAGTATAGGCAATTTGAACTTCGCATTTTTCAGCAAGACCTGCCGCTACTATATTTTTTGCTATATGCCTTGCCATATAAGAGGCACTTCTATCCATCTTTGAGGGGTCCTTACCTGAAAAACAGCCACCACCGTGACTTCCAACGCCCCCATAGGTATCCACGATGATCTTTCTACCTGTAAGACCACAATCTGCCTTTGGTCCTCCAATAACAAAACGGCCTGATGTATTTATGTAGTATTTCGTATTTTTATCCCTTAATTCCTCAGGGATAACCTTAAATATAACCTCTTCAAGTATCCCCTCCCTTAATGTAATATCAGATACACTCTCAGAATGTTGGGCTGCAATTACTACTGAATCAACCCTTACAGGCCTTCCCTCAATGTACTGAATAGTTACCTGAGATTTTCCATCCGGTCTTAAAAAGTCAAGTATCTTCTTCTTTCTAACCTCAGCGAGCCTCCTTGTTAAACGATGTGCAAGGATGATTGGCATTGGCATAAGCTCAGGGGTTTCAGTGCATGCATATCCGAACATAAGTCCCTGATCGCCAGCGCCCTGTTCGTGATCGGGTCTTTCATTGACTGCCATTCTTATATCAGGTGATTGTTCATCAATAGAAGTGATAACAGCGCAGGTTTCCCAATCAAATCCCATAGAGGAGTCATTATATCCGATCTCCTTTATAGTTTCACGGACAACTTGTGGTATATGTACATAACATGAAGTACTGATCTCACCTGCAACAATTGCCATCCCTGTCGTAACCATGGTTTCGCAAGCAACCCTTGCATCCGGGTCCTGGGCAATAATCCCGTCTAAAATAGCATCCGATATCTGATCAGCAACTTTATCAGGGTGTCCCTCAGTCACAGATTCAGATGTAAAAAGATAGTTTGTCATTGACATAATATATTTCCTCCTTTATTTTAATATTAATACAAGAAACCATCTGAAAACCTATTGTTAAGCCATTTCCTTACAGCCTTTTCAATCTCCTTAGCAGTCGGCATTTTAAAGAGCTCCTCTACAAAAACTTTTACCTCACTTAGTCTCACATTTCTTATAATCCTTTTCACCTTTGGAATTGAAATAGGATTCATACTAAATTCCTTTAAACCTAAGCCAAGCAGTACGACAACATAGACAGGATCTGCTGCCATCTCACCACAAATTGCAACAGGAGTATTACACTCATTTGCCGATTGAACAATATTTTTTATTATCCTGATAATGGATGGATGGAGAGGTTCGTAAAGATACGAAACATGTTCATTAACACGGTCTATTGCTAATGCATACTGTATAAGATCGTTTGTCCCTATACTAAAGAAATCAACTTCTTTGCTCAAGAGATCAATAATTAAAGAAGCAGATGGAATCTCTATCATTGCACCAATCTCAATGTTACTATCAAATGGAATCTTTGATCTGTGAAGAGATCTTTTAACATCACCTAAGATTGCCTTGGCCTTTCTTACCTCATCAATACCTGATATCATAGGAAGTAAAATCTTTAATTTCCCATGAACACTCGCCCTAAGGATTCCCCTTAACTGTGTTTCGAAAATATCAGGCTCTTTTATACTGAATCGAATAGCCCTTAAACCCAGTGCAGGATTAATCTCATTCCCCTTTGAATATCCAGGGATAAACTTATCTCCACCTATATCGAGCGTTCGGATAGTTACAGGGGCTGGAAATACTTCTTCTGCCAGCTTTTTGTATGTTATATAATGTTCCTCCTCGCTTGGAAGATCTTTCCGATTAAGATATAGGATCTCTGTTCTAAAAAGCCCTATACCCTCTGCACCATGAGTCTTTGCTGATTGGATTTCTTCCACCATCTCAATATTGGCCTGTAACCTGATCCTTACGCCATCCAATGTCTCAGCAGGCAAGTATGCATATTTCAAGACACCTCTTTCAATTGTCCTACTCTTCCGTTTTCTTTCGAGGAATGAACGACACACCTCTTCAGTTGGATTTATTACAACCTCTCCCGTTTCTCCATCTATTGCCAGGATATCTCCTCCGTTTATAAGTGAGGTTGCTACTTCCAAACCCACTACTGCAGGGATACCAAGCGAACGAGATAGAATTGCCGTGTGTGAAAACTTTCCCCCAATATCGGTTATGAATCCAGCTACATGTTTTAGGTTCATCTGAAGGGTATCAGCAGGCGATAGATCGTGGGCAACTACAATTACCTTCTCTTTTATCTTCGAGATATCATCATCTTTTTTGCCTGTCAGATTTCTGAAGATTCTTGCTGATATATAATTTAGATCGCTCTTTCTCTCCCTCAGATATTCATCCTCTATTGCTTGAAAAGCGGTATTTAGTTTTTCAAGTGTAAGATCAAGTGCCCACTCAGCATTTATCTGCCTTTTTCTGATTATATTAATTGTGTCATTGATAAGCATCTGGTCATTTAGAATCATCAAGTGGACATCCAAGATAAAGGCATGTTTTCTGATTTCAGGGTCAAGGATCTTTTCTTTAATTTCTATCAATTGATCCTTAGATTCTTGGATTGCTTTAAGAAAGCGCTTTATCTCATCGTTAACCTTCCTTGCAGGGATACGCTTCTGTGGGAATCTAACTTTAAACCTTTCAATGATATGTGCCTTTCCAATAACAATTCCCGCAGAAGCACCAACTCCATGGATTATCTTATTAAAACTATGTTTACCAACCATCTTTAATCCTCACCAAATTTATCTTCAAACAATTTAGCAATCGCCTGAATTGCCTCTTTTTCATCATCTCCCTCCACTTTGAGTGTTACTTTTGATCCCTTTGATGCTGCAAGCATTAAAACCCCCATAATAGATTTTCCATTAACCTCAATCCCATCTTTTTCAATGATAACCTCTGAACTAAATCGATTTGCAGTTTTTACGAGTAATGCTGCTGCCCTTGCATGAAGCCCCAATCTATTTCTGATGATAAAAGTTCGAACCTCCATAACTTAAGATTCTTTCCCCTTTTACAATCATTCCTTCTTAACCTTTTTCTTAAGAACCTCGCTTGCAAGATTTATGTTTTTTTGACCATAATTTGTAATAAATACTGCCAGCTCCTCAATATTCTTATCGTCTTTATAAGTTGCGAGTTTCAGTAGCATCGGAAGGTTTACTCCCGTGATTACTTCTATCTTCTTCTCCTGCAAAAATGAAAGGCTTATATTAGATGGTGTCCCACCATACATATCAGTCATTATTAGTACACCATCTCCCTCATCAACTTTTCTAATCGCCTCGATAATTTTATTTCTAATCTCCTCAGAATCCTCTTTGGGATCAATGGAAACGGATTGAAATCTTTTCAGTTCTTCTCCCACTACCATCTCGGTAGCGTTGATAAGCTCTTTGCCCAAATTACCGTGTGTTACAATTACTACTCCAACCATTTTTCACCCTTTCTCCGCATCGCGGTGTCGAATAGTCAAAAAAATCTCCCTCTTGGAAACATCCTCCTGTAACATTTCGGCTAACCTATTTACAATTACTATAGATCTATGTTTTCCACCTGTGCAACCAATGGCAATTGTCAAATGTGTCTTTCCTTCCCTCTCAAAAAGGGGTAATAAAAAGAGAATAAACTCATAGGCCCTTTTCAAAAATTCCTGTGCCTCCTCTGTCCTCAATACATACTCAACTACACGTGGATTATCTCCTCTTAACCCTTTAAGATCTTCTACAAAGTATGGATTTGGTAAAAAGCGTACATCCATCATTATGTCAGCTTCAAATGGAATACCAAAGCTATAACCAAAGGACAAAAGGGTTAATGTCATCTGCCCCCTCTTTTTCTCTTCTCGTGCATAACGCTGAATTATCTCTTTAAGCTGATGTACATTTAAGTCGGTTGTATCGATAATCCGGTTTGCCATATCCCTTATACCTTGAAGGAGCTCCCTTTCGTGTTGAATCCCATCTCTAATTAACCTACCTACTGCCAAGGGATGTTCTCTGCGAGTCTCGCTAAATCTTCTCACCAGAACATGATCAGATGTCTCTAAAAATATGATCTCGATTGAATAACCATTTCTTCTTAACCCTTCGATAATCTTTTTCGAATCTTCAAAAAAACTTCTCTCTCCTTTTGAACCACTATATGATGCAGCACCTCTAATATCTTCTACGATTGCAACATTAGATATCTTCCCACCTGATTGTTCACAAAGTTCAATAAATTTAGGCATGAGGAGTATCGGTAGGTTATCAACACAAAAGAAACCGATATCTTCTAAGGCCTTAATTGCTGTTGTCTTTCCAGATCCTGAGAGACCACTTATAAGAATTATTCGAATACCCTTCACTCCACCTCGCCCTCTTTTTCAAGTTTCTCCCTCTCTTTTTGCTCAATCTTCCGAAGAAGTCTCTTTTCAAACTCTAATGCCGAATCATATCCCATCACCTTAAGGAGGTAATTTCTCGCTGCTACTTCTATGATTGTGGTTAAGTTCCTTCCAGGTGTTACAGGTATCCTTAACATGGGTAAATCTACTCCCAGGATCGTATACTTCTCCTCTTCGAATCCCAACCTATCATACTCTCTGTTATGATCCCATTCGACCAATTCCAAAACCAATTCAATCTTTTTTTGTTCCCTTATTGCCTCAACACCAAAAAGACTACGGATATTTATTATTCCAAGGCCCCTGATCTCCATATGGTGCTGTATCACTTCAAACCCACTTCCGATTAGCGTTGAAGGTGCACGCCTCTTGATATGAACCATATCATCCGCCACAAGGCGATGACCCCTAAGTATTAGGTCCAGGGCACATTCACTCTTCCCGATTCCGCTTTTTCCTATTATTAAAACCCCAACCCCATAGACATCCATTAAAACACCATGGATGCTTGTTGTAAGGGCGAGCTTCTCTTCAAGAAACTTTGTTACCCTTTCAATAAAATCAAATGACCTAAGATTTGTCCTAAAAAGAGGGGTCCCCTTTTCATCTGCCATCTTAATAAGAAGCTCAGGGATCTGCAGATTCCTTGTAACAACTATACACGAAAGGTCAATTGAACAGATCTTGTTGATAACCTCCTTCTGCCTTTCAGTATCAAGGGTATTGAAATATGCCAATTCAGTATTTCCAATTATCTGAATCCTTTCAGGATTTATATATTTAACGAATCCTGTTAGTGCCAGTCCCATCTTTTGAACCTGGGATTCTGTAATCTTTTTCCCCAAACCCTTATGGCCGGCCATAAGGGTTAAACCCAGACCAAACTCACGATCTTTTTCCAATTCCTTTACAATTATGCTGTTCATCAGTTAGTATTTCTCATCCTCTTCAGCAATGATTTGAAGTATCTCAGCTTGTGACTTTGCTTGCATCAAACGCTTTCTAAAAGAAGTATTCTTCAATAATGTTACGATTCGACTAATTAGCTTCAGATTATCCACTGCTGAATTCTCTGGCGCTATGATAAGAAAGAAAATCTGGCTTGGTTTACCATCGATTGAATCAAAATTTACCCCCTTTGGAGATCTCCCAAAAGAGATAAAAAAATTTTTTAATTTCTTCAATCTACCATGCGGAATAGCAATCCCATCTTCAATTGCTGTGGACCCAAGTTTCTCTCTTTCAAGGAGGATCTGAACCAACTCATCAACAGAAGATACACCACAGGGCTTTACTAATACTTCTGAAAGTTCCCTTAAAACAGAGGGCTTATCAGTTCCTTTTAGCTCCAGGATAATCCATTCCTGTTTTAAAAAATCAAGTATCTTCACCTATCCTTTTCCTTTCTTTATGCTGGCTGTGGTTCAATCCACTCAAATTTACCATCCCCTAAGCGGCAAACTGCATTAATCTGGCCAGAATCTGAATTTATAAAAAAGAAATAATCTTCCTTTAATAATTTCAACTGTGAAATAGCCTCTTCAATAGACATTGGTTTGGCAATTCTTTTCTTCTTCTTAACAAGTGAAAGTAATTGCATAGAATCTTGATCCTGGAATAAATCTTCATCTTCTTTTCTGGACTCTTTTTGTGAAATAGATACTGATCTTCTCTTTTTACCTTTTAATTTATGCTCACGGATCTGCCTTTCTATCTTTTCAACCATTTGGTCAATCGCCTTATATAGGTCTGAATCTCTTGCCTCGCTATTTAAACGCCTCCCATTAAGTATGAGCTTTGCCTCAGCAGTATAACGGTATCTTTCCTGTGAGAGGATAACATGGAGGTCTCTAAAATTACTCATATATTTTTTTAATCTCTTGAATCTCTTCTCTACATAATCTTTTACACCATCATTAACTTCCAAATGTCTAAATGTTATAGAAGTCTGCATCTATTTACTCCTTTTCACATTATTTTGAATTAGACCATTTTTCTTCGTTCATTCGATGAAAGTATCTTCATCATCTCTCGATATTTCGAGACAGTCCGTCGAGCAATATTTATGTTCATCCCCTTCAGAATCTGAACCAACTGTTCATCGCTATATGGTTTTCTTGGATCCTCTTTACTGATGATCTCCTTAATAAGATTCTTTACACTTTCAGAAGCCAATAGCTCTCCATGTCTTGAAGCAATCCCAGAGTTAAAAAAGAATTTAAACTCGTAAATACCCTGAGGCGTATACATGTATTTGTTATGTGTGACCCTACTTATTGTTGATTCATGCATATTTATATCTTCAGCCACATCCCTCAAAACCAAAGGCTTTAAAAAATTGATTCCATTATCTAAAAATTCCCTCTGGAATTTAACAATACTTTTAGCCACTTTATAAATTGTCCTCTGACGCTGATGAATACTTTTAATAAGCCATATGGCTGAACGGAGTTTCTCCTGAATATATCTTTTATCGTTTTCAGGGGCACTACGAATATTACTCAAAATATCCCTATAAAAAGGACTTATCCTGATCTTAGGAATACCTTCATCATTTAGATATACAACATATTCTCCTTCTACTTTATATACATAAACATCTGGTATTATCTCTTGTACAATCTCTCCGCTGTAAGGCCTTCCTGGTTTTGGTTCCAATCTTGATATCAACTTAGCAGCACGGGTCACCCTCTCAACGGAAACACCCAATCTTTTTGCAATCGCCATGTAATTTCTATTTTTTAAAAGCGATAGGTAATCTGAAACAATCTTCTCAGCGATCGGGTCTCTATTGTCTATCTGTTCAAGCTGTATAAGGAGACATTCCCTTAAATCCCTTGCTCCAACACCAACAGGATCAAAATGTTGAATTCTCCTTAAGACATCCTCAACGAACTCTACACTTACATTTGCCTCATTTGAGATTTCTTCTAATGGAAGCTTCAGATAACCATCATCATCAAGATTACCAATTATTAAGCTACCAATTCTCTTCTCTTCTTCTGTAAAATTTGATAGTTCAAGCTGCCAATTAAGATGGTCTGAAAGGGTTGTCTTTTTTGTTATGAAGTTTTCAAAATTTGGTCTCTCTTCTCCATCTTCTTTAACCTGTCTTTCAAAAGTGGAAAGATTGTAATTTTCAAAGTAGTTTTCCCAATCGAATTCCTCTATCCCTTCACCTTCACATTTAACCTCTGGTGTATGCTCTATCTCCTGTACTACCTCTTCAGCTACCTGGTCAATACCTGAACCCTCTTCTCCTGAATCCTTTAGTTCTTCCTCTTCTTCGAGAAGGGGGTTTTCTTTTATCTCTTGATTTATAAGGTCTACAAGTTCGATACGGGTTAGTTGAAGAAGCTTTATTGCCTGCTGGAGTTGAGGCGTGATGACAAGTTGCTGAGTGAGTTTGGGTGTTTGTTTAATTTCTAAGGCCATATTTAATCCCAAAAACTCCTTTGTAAATTGGTCCTAAGCCCCTCCACTTTTCGGCCTTTTATTAGTTCAAACCCCTCCCCTAAATAGATCTTTCTTGCCTTCTCGCTTTTCGCAATCATTTCCGGTGTACCTTCCTCAAGAATCTCTCCTTCATTTACAATATATGCCCTGTCACATACCCCCAAAGTCTCTCTAACATTATGATCTGTAATTATAATTCCAATACCCTTTGATTTCAATTGACTTATAATCCCTTGTATATCAAGCACAGCAATGGGATCAATCCCCGCAAATGGCTCATCTAAAAGGATGAATAGGGGTGATAGGATAAGTGCCCTTGTAATTTCTACACGTCTTCTCTCTCCGCCTGATAAACTATATGCCTTCTGCTTTCTAATAGGCGAGAGGCCCAGTTCGTTTAGTAGGTTTTCTAATCGAGCCTTTCTTTCTTCTTTAGAAATCGGCAATGTCTCCAATATGGCGATAAGATTTTGTTCAACCGTTAATTTTCTAAAAACTGAGGCTTCCTGTGGAAGATATGCGATACCACGTCTCGCCCTTAAATACATTGGAAGATTTGTAATATCTTCACTATTAAGAAAGAGTCTTCCTTTGTCTGGCCTAAGTATACCTATAATCATATAGAAGATCGTAGTCTTTCCAGCACCATTTGGACCGAGAAGTCCAACAACCTCCCCGCCTCTAACCTCAATATTTACTCCCTTTATAATCTTCTTACTGCCAAATGATTTAATCAGATCCTGACAAATCAATATATTTTCCATAAGAATCCCTATTTCTTCTTAGCCTCCTCTGAAGATGGAACAATGCTTGTACTCACCCTACCTCCTTTTCCTGCTTCAACAATGCTTCGCTCCTCATCGAGATAATACGTAACCCTTTCACCCCTCACCACATTATCATCCTCACGTATTACAACATCACCTTCAAGAATAACCTTATTTTCTTGCTGATAAAATATTGCCTTGCGGCATGTTGCCCTTCTTTGCAATTGAACAATCTTTACATTGCCTTTGGCTTGAACTTCCCTTATCTTTTTTGTATCGGGATCATATAATACAATTAACATATCTGTATAAAGGGTTATTTCTTCCTGCTTTGCAACTACATTCCCTTTAAATGTAATTATACTCTGTTTCTGATTTGCTTCAACTGTATCGGAAAGTATATCAATGGGCGCATTACTTCGAGCAAAACTAAAACCTGCCTCCCTTTTGCTAACCTTCCTTTCTGATTTCCCCGGCTTTACGCTTTCTTGTGTCTCTCCGTTCATTGATATGAAAAATATAAAAGCAATTGCAAGCAATATAGATAACCTTTTATTCTTCATCAATCCTTTTTCCTCCAAATAGTCTTAACCTGACTTAAAAGCTTAAATACCTTTGCCTCTATATCAATTATCATACCTTTTCCTGTTATTTTAAACCTTTCATCTTCAATCTCTACAAAATCTTTCGTTTTGACCTTTTTTTCAGAATAATCAAAGAACAGGGAATTTGTTCTCAATTTATAACCATCGTCGGAATCAAGCACCACATCTCCTGTAAGTTCTATATTCTTTGAATCCTGATAAAACTTACCTTCCGCTCCTGAAACATTAAATGTCTTACCATCTTTTAAATATAACTTAGCCTTAACGTCCCTTAAAATCAAAAGATTCTGACCCTGGAACTGATTCACCTGGTTCGCTTCAAGTTCCCATGTCCTTTTCCCATGTTTCTCCTCGACTAAATGGATCTTTTCTAAACGCATATCTTCTTTATCCGTTAATAAAGCATTACTTTTTAATTCATCAGTCATACCTCTTTTATCTGATCTTTGCCAGATGATAAATGATACATAAGAAAGAATCATTAAGATTCCGATTAGAATAATATATTTGATCTTCCTCATTCCTATACAACCCCAGCCTTTAGCAGGTCATGGAGATGGATTATCCCAACAGGTATCTTATCTCCAGGTTTATTAAATACAAATAGGGATGTGATAGAATATTCCTCCATCTTCTGTACAGCCTTTGCAGCCAGTGCATCCTTTTCTATCCATTTTGGATTCCGTGTCATTACCTCGTAGGCCTTCCTATTAAGAAGGTCATTAAACTTTTCAAGTGCTCGTCGCAGGTCTCCATCCGTAATAACGCCAACAAGGTGGCCTTCACTGTTACATACACCTGTTACCCCCAATCTCTTTGAAGTAATCTCAAATATGGCATCTTTCATCAATGTATTCTCTGAAACCATCGGGAATGCATCCCCTACATGCATAAGATCCTCTACCTTTAAAAGTAGTCTCTTTCCAAGAGTCCCTCCTGGATGAAGAAGTGCAAAATCATTCTCATTAAAACCCCTCTTTATCATCAATACAATTGCAAGTGCATCTCCTAATGCAAGTGCTACGGTTGTACTAGCAGTTGGAGCAAGTCCTAATGGACAAGCCTCTTTTTCAACGTGGATGTCAAGATTTATATCAGCAGCCTTTGCAAGTGTGGATTTAACATTACCCGTCATGGTGATTAATCTGTTTCCATATCTTTTAATAAGTGGTAATACCTCCAAGAGTTCTCTTGTTTCACCACTATTGGAAATGGCTACCACAACATCTTCTTTTGTCAGCATCCCGAAATCTCCATTGAGACCTTCTGCAGGATGAATAAAGAAGGCAGGTGTCCCGGTGCTGGCGAATGTGGACGCAATCTTTCTTGCAACAAGTCCCGATTTACCCATCCCCATAAAAACAACCTTTCCCTTGCAATTATAGAGCAAATCTATAGCTTTAATAAAATTCTCATCTACCCTTTCTGAAAGCTCCAGGATAGAATCAGCCTCTATCTTTAAAACACGTTTTGCCTCCTCGAGTATATCTAACAAGCCTTAACCCCCTTCTTTTTTTAATTGAAGACCTCCTACCTTTATTGAGAGAGGCCTTTATAAATTCGCGAAAGAGTGGATGAGGTTCCATGGGTTTTGATTTAAATTCAGGATGGAATTGGCATCCGAGAAACCATGGATGGTCTTTTAATTCTATAATCTCTATCAAACCTTTATCTGGAGATATTCCGCTAAATACCATCCCGGCTTTCTCTAATATATCCATATAAGAATTATTGAATTCATAACGGTGCCGATGACGTTCATAGATCAACCTTTTATTATAGGCTGAAATGGCAAGTGTATTCTGTTCAAGCCTGCATGGATAAAGTCCTAATCTCATCGTTCCACCCTTATGTGTATCAGGTGTCCTTTTCTGGACAATCTGATTACGATCCACCCACTCCTCGAGCAGATAGATTACAGGGTGAGGTGTATTTATATCAAACTCAGAGCTATTTGCTCCTTTCAGCCCTGCACAATTTCTTGCAATCTCAATCACTGCGCATTGCATTCCTAAACAGATACCAAAAAAGGGGATCTTATTCTCTCTTGCATATCTTATAGCCTTTATCTTTCCTTCAATGCCTCTTACACCAAACCCTCCTGGAACAAGTATACCATCCACTCCTTTTAGAAGATCTTCTGGTCCCTCCTTTTCTATCTGTTCAGAATCTACATACTTAAGATTTACCCGCGCGTCATTTGCAATGCCACCGTGTATCAGTGCCTCTGTTAAACTCTTATAGGAATCAACATGGCTCACATATTTACCAACAACTGCAATCGTTGTCTCATAGTGTGGATACTTTATCTTTTTTACAATCCTCTCCCATCCCTTTAAATTGGGCTGACCTGTCCAGATATTCAACTTTTCAACTATCTTGTCATCAAGCCCTTCTTGATGAAAAACGATTGGTACTTCATAAGCCGTCTCAACGTTTTTAGCCGTAATTACTGCATCCTTATCAACATTACAAAAAAGGGCAATCTTTGCCTTTATCTCTGGGGAAAGAAATCTATCTGTCCTACAGAGGATTATATCTGGTTGAATGCCTATTTCTCGAAGTTCCTTAACGCTGTGCTGTGTTGGCTTTGTCTTTAATTCCCCTGCTGTCTCAATATAAGGGACAAGGGTTAAGTGAATATAAAGGGTATTCTCCCTACCAACATCTCCCCTCATCTGCCTTATAGCCTCAAGGAATGGAAGGCTTTCGATATCACCTACAGTCCCTCCAACTTCTACAATAACAATATCAACATCATGAGCAAGGTCGAATATCTTAGATTTTATCTCATCCGTTATATGTGGAATGACCTGAACAGTGTTACCAAGATAATCTCCCCTTCTCTCCTTTGATATCACAGAGTCGTAAATCTGTCCTGTAGTAAAGTTATTCTTCTTTGAAGTCTTAACACTTGTATAACGTTCATAATGCCCCAGATCGAGATCAGTCTCTGCCCCATCGTCTGTCACATATACCTCTCCATGTTGAAATGGGTTCATTGTTCCCGGATCAACATTGATGTAAGGATCAAATTTTAGAAAATTTACCTTAAGACCTCTTAATTCCAGAAGGGTACCGATAGAGGACGATGCCAACCCCTTTCCTAATGAGGACACCACTCCACCAGTAACAAATATAAATTTTGTTCGTGGATTCGGCAAAAACTTCACCTCCTTGAATAGGGCCTCTGGATAAAGAACCTTTCAATCAACTCAAACCCTCTTTCTATGAAAATTCCACTGTCTGAAGCTGAAAATTCATCGAACCTTCTCTTCGAATCTCCTTGTTTCATGTCAGAGCTATAAATCACATAAGGAACAGGGTCTCGGGCATGGGTCCTTAGGGAAAGGGGTGTTGGATGATCGGGTAAGACCATAATCTTATATTCTTTAAACTTCTTTATCCCTTTCAATACTGTTCCAACAACCTTTTCATCAAAATCCTCGATTGCCTTTACCTTAAGTTTAAGATCACCTATATGCCCTGCCTCGTCAGGAGATTCAACATGGATATAAACAAAATCTCTACTTTCAAGGCCTCTAAGTGCATAAAGTCCTTTGCCTTCATAATTTGTATCAAAATATCCCGTAATCCCTGGTACATCCATAACATCCAGACCTGCTAAAATACCTATCCCTTTTATAAGATGAACAGCAGATATCACATAGCCATCTATACCAAAACGGCTTCTGAGTGTATCCATCTCAGGGTATCTACCCTGCCCCCAGAGCCATATAGAATTTGCCTGTAATAGACCCTGCTCCCTTCTTCTTAGATTTACAGGATGGTCTTTGAGAATTCTTTGCGACTCCTCCATTAATCTGATTATCTCTTTTACCCCTTGAGACTCATTTGAATTCGGTAGGTAAGATTCTATTTCCATCCCCATAATATCATGTGGTGGAGTAAGTTTTAAATTCTCAATATCTGGAAACTTTGATATACCATCCCTTATTACCATAAGGTGTCGATAACTTAAGCCCGGATAGATATTAATAACCTCTGTTCTTAATTTATTATCAAGGTCATTAATAATCTCTCTTGCTTCTTTATCAGTTATATGACCGGCTGAGAAGTCTTCCATAAAAACTTTATGATCCCTGAAAGATAAGGTAACAAGATTTAATCTAAACGCTATATCTCCTGAGTTTAATCTAACCCCAAGGCTTGCAGCCTCAAGCGGACCTCTCCCAGTGTAAAACCTTTTTGGGTCATAACCGAATATGGAAAGATTTGCGATCTCACTTCCTGGATCAAAACCCTCTGGGATAGTTTTTACAAGCCCAAACTCTCCGTGGCTTGCAAGCCAATCCAGATTGGGTTTATTCGCAAGCATCAATGGGGTCTTCCCGCCGATCGTAGCAAGCGGGTAATCAGCCATCCCATCACCAACTATGATAACATACTTCATAATTTACACCTTGATTAAAAATATACCCCTATGTGCTAAATATCCCAAAATATTTAAAAAGTCAAATCTTAAGCAAAAGATATGCCAATTTTAATCTATAACCTTCGGAAAAACCCTTTTTTTAATATAATCTACCACCCTTTTAATCTCTTTTCCTATCTCCTCGGATCTTCCATAATTGTAAGTTATTTTCTCTCCCCTTAGGCTTCTATCCCTTTGTCCAGATCCTTCTAATAACTTTACATAAGGCTCTGGCAGTTCTTCATCTAACTCTATATCGTTCATAATGGCCCAGCAGATTGTCCATGCTTTGGCTACATTATAAATATTATAACCACCTCCGCCTAATGCCAACCATTTGGGTGATAACTCTTTAATCCTTTTAACTATAATCTCAAACCCATAAATAGTCAGGTCGAGGTTTGTGAGAGGATCATTATAAAATGTATCTACACCAAGCTGTGTTACAACAATATCAGGTTTGAACCCACCTATAAGTGGAGGAACTACTTCTTCAAATGCCCAAATATAATTTTTATCATCTGTGTGTGGAGGAAGCGGGATATTGACAGAGAAACCTTCGCCTTTTCCTTCGCCTATCTCATATTCAAATCCTGTCCCTGGAAATAATGTATATCCAGTTTGGTGAAAAGATATTGTCAATACCTCGTCTGTCTGATAGAATGCATTTTGAACTCCATCTCCATGATGGGCATCTATATCAATATAGGCAACCCTCTTGCCCATCCTTAGGAGTCTAATAATTCCTATAACAGGGTCATTAATGTAGCAGAAACCCGATGCCCTTGATCTTTGGGCATGGTGAAGTCCTCCAGCTATATTAAATGCTATTGAACCTTCGTTTGATACCAGAAAATCCGCAGCCTGAATCGTCGCTCCTGTTACGAGTAATGACCAATCATAAAGACCTAAAAAGATTGGATTATCTCCCGGGCCAAGACCATAGGAATATGCATCTGAAACCCAACCTCCCTCGTTAGCCTTTTTTAATATATCAATATACCTTTTTTCGTGGAAGGATAGTAAATCCTCTTCACTTGCCTTTCTGGTTTTTATAAATTGAACATCTGGTAAATCTAAAAGTCCATAGG
This sequence comes from Deltaproteobacteria bacterium, assembly GCA_037443425.1. GTDB lineage: Bacteria > Desulfobacterota > BSN033 > BSN033 > UBA1163 > JBBIOI01. Next base: position 3,321 of record JBBIOI010000008.1, on the reverse strand, counting down.
CCTTTATTAATTCGTAGGTTAATTCGAGTCTTTTGATTCTTAGAGGGTGGGTCGGGCCATAATCATAATTTAAATATGAATCTGTATATATAAATGCCCTCTTCATGAATCTACTTCAATCTATTCAAATCCTCAAGAATTCCAGAACCGCCTCCTTCCTGGCTGGAAGTGAAACAGGTTTTAAAGAGATTCGAATTGCTATATCAGGATCTTTAAGTCCATGGCCTGTAACAGTCAAAACAACAACATCACCTTTTTTAAAAAAACCCTTTCTATAAAGCTTTAAAACACCAGCCAGAGAGGCTGCGGATGCAGGCTCGCAAAAAATACCTTCCATCTCGGCCATCATCTTATAGGCCTTAATAATCTCTTCGTCACTTACCATATCGATCAGGCCTCCAGACTCATCTCTTGCAGCCTCTGCCTGTCTCCAGCTTGCAGGGTTTCCTATACGTATAGCGGTTGCAATTGTCTCTGGATTTTTTATAACTTCTCCCCTTACAATAGGGGCCGAGCCTTCGGCCTGAAACCCGAGCATCTTGGGAAGGTTGTTTGATTTTCCCTTTTCTTTATACTCTTTATATCCCTTCCAATAGGCAGTTATATTTCCAGCGTTACCAACTGGAATGACGTGATAGGTTGGTGCAAAACCGAGGTGATCCACAATCTCAAATGAAGCGGTTTTTTGACCTTCTATTCTATTTGGATTTAGAGAATTAACAAGTGTTATAGGTTCTGTCTCTGAAATCTCTTTAACAATCCTTAAGGCTTCATCGAAATTTCCTTCAATCTGAATGACCTTTGCCCCATGAGCTATTGCCTGGGACAGTTTACCAAGGGCTATTTTACCTTCTGGGATGAGGACGTAGGCATCGATATTGGCTTTTGCGGCATAGGCAGCCGCAGATGCAGATGTATTGCCTGTAGAGGCACATATAATGGCCTTCGAACCCATCTCTTTAGCCATTGAGACAGCCACTGTCATGCCCCGGTCTTTAAAAGACCCTGTAGGATTTAAGCCCTCGAACTTAAAAAACATCTCAAGCCCTGTTGTTATCTCTTTTACTATCCTTGATGAGGGAATAAGAGGGGTATTCCCCTCGAGCAAGGTCACGATATTCCTCTCATCTTTTAAAGGTAAGAAATCCCAGTATTCTTTTATTACGCCTCTCCAGACCCTATTTTCAGACTTATTTCCCATCTTTGGTCTTCTCCACTGTTAAGTTTTCAAGCTACTCAAGTTCGTCTTCAACCCTTATATATACAGTCTTTCCCATTATCACGCCCAATCTGTCTATCTCTTTAATTGCTCTATATATATTTTCTTCCCTTGCCTCATGAGTCATCATTACTATGGGAACTGCCCCATTGACCTTTCTTCCTTTCTGGATTACAGAAGCAATACTAATATCGTGTTTTCCAAGTATCCCAGAAATTTTTGAAAGTACACCTGGTTTATCAATAGCAGAGAATCTGATATAGAATGGCATAACAATCTCTTGCATCTTTTTTAAAGGAATCCTTTCTATAGAAGGCTCATGATACGATAAAAGAGGAACTCTTCGACCAGAAGTCCTTACCAAGATATTTCTACTCAATTCAACTATGTCACTAACCACTGCACTTCCCGTTGGCATCTGTCCAGCACCCTGACCATAAAAAAGTATTGGTCCAATAGCATCTCCTCTGACATATATGGCATTAAATACTCCATCAACGGTTGAAAGCATATGCCCTTCAGGTATCATTGTCGGATGTACACGCGCCTCAAGTTTTCCTCTATCGATCTTTGCAATTGCAAGGAGTTTTATTCTATAACCAAATTCCCGCGAAAATTGAATATCAAGGGGCGTTATCTCAGAAATCCCTCGGATAAAGATTTCTCTAAAATTAATTGGAGTTCCAAAGGCAAGTCTTATAAGTATCGAAAGCTTATGGGCTGCATCAATCCCCTCTACATCATATGTGGGATCAGCCTCTGCATAACCCTTCTCTTGAGCCTCTTTTAGAACCTCCCTAAATGCCTTTCCCTCATCGGTCATCTTTGAGAGGATATAATTGGATGTACCATTTAATATTCCAAATATGGAGTGAATCCTGTTAGCAACCAATCCCTCTTTTATAGACCTTATAATAGGAATGCCACCACCAACAGATGCCTCAAAATTTACATCTACACCAAATCTATTAGCCTCATTAAAGATCTCATCTCCGTGGAGTGCTAATAATGCCTTATTTGCAGTCACTATATGTTTCTTTCTCCTTATAGCCTTAAGTATGATACTTTTTGCAGGTTCTATACCACCAATCAACTCAATGACAATATCAATCTCAGGGTCCTCTATTATATCACCAGCATCTGGAGTGAGCAGGCCTGGCTTAAGCTTTATGCCTCGATCCCTGTTTATATCAATGTCTGCGATGCGTTTAATTCTTATTCTTGCCCCCAATCTTTTCTCTATTAACCTTGAGTTTTTCTGAAGGATCTTGACAACACCAGTACCCACTGTCCCGAATCCTATTAAACCAACTTTTATCTCCTTCATATCCTTCCCTTCAAATCCCTTTGTTTAATGCCCTTTTTATTCCCTTTACTGCCTGTTTGATGCGTGCCTCATTTTCAACAAGTGCAAATCTTACAAAGCCTTCACCACATTCTCCAAAGCCAACACCTGGAGATACAGCAACTTTTCCCTCTTTAAGTAGATATTTTGAGAACTCGATAGATCCCATCTTCTTATAAGGTTCTGGAATTTCTGCCCACACAAACATTGTTCCCTTTGGTTTCTCTATCTCCCAGCCAATCCTTTTTAAGCCATTAATGAGGGTATCTCGGCGCCTTTTGTAAGTCTCGACCGTTTCCTTTACACAGCCCTGATCCTCATTAAGTGCAATAATTGCAGCTATCTGAATAGGTTGAAAAACTCCATAATCGAAATAGCTTTTTAGCTTTGCAAGTGCAGCTAACATGTCAGGATTTCCTACAGCGAATCCAACACGCCAACCCGGCATATTATAACTCTTCGATAAAGAGAAGAACTCAACCCCCACATCCTTTCCTCCTTTTACTTGAAGAAGACTTGGTGCTTGGTATCCATCAAAGACGATGTCTCCATATGCCAGGTCATGAACCACCATAATATTATGCTCCCTTGCAAAGGAGACCAACTTTTCAAAAAAATCTATATCAACAACCATTGTTGTAGGATTATGAGGAAAACTCAATATAATCATCTTTGGCATTGGCCATGTATCCTTTGTTGCGCGGCGAAGACGATTAAAAAAATCTCCTTCACCTTGTAACGGCACCGAACGAATATC
>JBBIOI010000007.1:0-49650 GCA_037443425.1 Deltaproteobacteria bacterium | reverse complement strand
GCTGATGGGATCTATAACCTCCTTTATCCGGATAAGACAGCATTGCGGGGAGTTAAACCAAACAACCTTGATGATTTTCAGCTCTGTTTTCACTTCGGATAAAAACTCAGGAAACTCCAAAAAAATTGTTAGTCTTGACAATAATTTTTTATTGTGTTAGATTTATCTCACAAAAAGGAACAAAAATGAATCAGCCTATTAATTTCAGCAGTTGGCAGAGCTTTTATTGGTTTTACTTTAACGGAGGGATCTGCCCACTGCTGTTGGCTGATCTTTAATCTTAGTTAAGTCAATAAAGGCCGTGGGTAGATCAAAATTCTACCCACGGCCTTTTTCATTTTTGGGCCGTGGGAAGATTCTTCTCACGGCCTTTTTTATTTTAGGTCAAGGAGGAGACTTATGATAGGTAAAATTATCCGAATGCAAAGAATCATGAATCCCCATTCAGGAAAAACAGTAATTGTTCCAATGGATCATGGAGTAACGATTGGACCGATAAATGGACTCACATGTATGGATAAAACAATCGAAGCTGTCACAAAAGGTGGTGCCAATGCAGTTGTTATCCATAAAGGACTATTGAAGAGTGGAAAATTCCCAGAAGGATTAGAAATCGGCCTTATCATTCATCTTTCCGCAAGCACAAGAATCGGTCTTTCTCCTAATTCCAAGGTTATGGTGTGTGAGGTTGAGGAAGCCATTAAGCTTGGGGCTGATGGCATCTCGGTCCATATAAATCTCGGTTCAGAAGATGAGAAGGAAATGATAAAAGACTTAGGAAGGATTTCAAAACTCTCAATGGAGTGGGGTATACCTCTTTTGGCAATGATGTACACAAGGGGGCCCAATATTAGAAATGAATATGATGTAAAACTGGTTAAACATGCTGCACGTGTAGGAGCTGAGTTGGGGGCTGATATTGTCAAGGTCCCTTACACAGGCTCTCCAGAAAGTTTTGAAGAAGTAGTTGATGGATGTTTTGTACCTGTAGTTATCGCAGGCGGAGAAAAAATGGAAACAGATGAAGACGTAATTAAGATGGTTAAAGGTGCCATCACTGCTGGAGGGGCGGGAGTTTCAATCGGAAGAAACGTTTTTCAGCATGATGACCCTACTAAAATAGTTAGGGCTATCTCAGAAATAGTCCACAACAGCCATATAAATTAAAATATCAGTTGCTCAAAAGGAGATGGAAGAAAATTCTTAAGAAACAAAATATACGAGGAGGGAGGCGATATGAAAAAGGTATGGGTAAAATCAATCCCATGGAAAAAGGAAATCGCCCAGGCAGCAGTAGAATCAGGAGCAGATGCAATCTGGATTCCCTCTGGAATGGAGGAAGAGGTGAAAAAGATAGGTCTTATACCCATCGTCTCAGAAGGTGGTGATATTAAAATAGGGCAAGATGTTATTGAGATGGAGGTTAAAAACAAAGAAGATGAGGAAGAGATTATTTCCATCAGTCCTTCAAAAAAAGTAATTGTAAAAAATGGGGACTGGAAGATCATACCACTCGAGAATCTATTAAGCAGGAGAAACAATATCTTTGTTGAGATAGATAATCTGAAGGAAGGTGAAACAGCCTTTGGAATACTCGAAAAAGGTGTAGAAGGAGTTATCGTTAACCATCAAGATCCAGATGTCGTTAGAAAGATTGTAAAGGAATTAAAAAATAAAAGTGAAAATATTGACTTAACAATAGCCCATGTTAAGCGAGTAGAACCTCTTGGTATTGGTGACCGAGTTTGTGTCGATATCTGTTCAGCTATGTCTTCAGGAGAAGGTATGCTCGTTGGAAACAGTAGTAGGGCACTGTTTTTGATCCATTCTGAAAACGTAGATAACCCTTTTGTCAATACAAGGCCGTTCAGGGTTAATGCCGGACCTGTCCATGCTTATATACGAATGGCAAATGGCAATACCAAGTATCTTTCTGAGGTAAGAGCAGGTGATAAGGCATTAGTAGTGAATTTTAAGGGAGAAAGTTCTCATGCAGTCGTTGGAAGAGCAAAGATAGAGAAAAGACCCCTTATACTGATAGAAGCAGAACAAAGTGGTGAGATTATTTCTATAATACTTCAGAATGCTGAAACCATTCGACTTACTCAACCCGATGGAAAGGCCTTATCTATTGTTGATCTTAAAGAAGGGAGTGAAGTCCTCGTCTATCGCGAGAAAAAAGGAAGACATTTTGGAGTACAGATAGATGAAACGATTATTGAAAGATGAAAGAAGAATAAAAATCTGTATCCCCATCGTAGAAACCACGATTGAAAGTGCCTTAAGATCTATGAAAAAGGCAAACACCCAGTGTGATCTTATAGAGATACGAAGGGATTATTTAAGGTCGTTTGATTTTAAATCCTTTTTCAGCATAAAAGAGAATCCAATCATCTTTACGAACAGGAAGAGAGAAGAAGGTGGAAGATGGGAAGGAAGCGAAAAGAAAAGATTTATGACATTAAAAGAAGCCATTAGGTTTGGAGTCGACTATGTGGATATAGAATTAAGAAGCGAAAAAGAAGAGTTATTAAATCTCTTAAAGAATAAAAGAGGCGCAAAAATCATAATCTCCTATCATGATTTCGAAAAAACGCCCTCAACTATTGAGATTCAAAGGATTTTTGAAAAGGCAAACGAATTTCGACCAGATATAGTAAAGATTGTAACCTATGCAAGATCTTACGGGGATAATCTTCGCATCTTATCACTTATCCCATATGCTAAAAAAAGAGGCAAAAAGGTATTGGCCTTTACAATGGGACGAAAAGGAAGGATTAGTCGTATCATTTCACCCATCTTGGGAGCAGCCTGGACATATGCTTCTATAAATGATGGTAAAAAATCTGCACCAGGTCAACTCACTATAGAACAGATGAGGGAGGTTTATAAGATATTAGGATGTTAGATGCCTCTACCAGTTTATATGGCGTTATAGGTAACCCTGTCCGCCATAGTTTAAGCCCTATAATCCATAACGTAAGTTTTAAACGAGCAGGTATAAATGCTGTCTATCTTGCCTTTGAAATTAATAACCTCAGCGATGCCTTAAAAGGGATAAAGGCCCTTGGAATTAGGGGGCTAAGCGTTACGATTCCTTTTAAAACAGAGGTAGTTAAATATCTTGATGAAATTGATCCGATTGCTAAGAAGATAAAGGCTGTAAATACAATATTAAACCATGAGGGAAACCTTTTAGGCTTTAACACCGATTGGTTAGGGGCATTGGAGGCACTAAAAGAAGTTACAGATTTAGATGAGAAAAAAATCCTTGTTTTAGGAGCAGGAGGGGCATCACGCGCAATTGTCTACGGCTTAAGTAGAGCAGGTTGCCAGGTAATCATCACAAATCGTTCTATTGATAGGGCAAAAGAACTGGCTGAGGAGTTTGGATGTCTCTACTTAAAAGAACCTACCTCTGAAGTAGATATCATTATCAATTCCACTCCTGTTGGGATGTATCCTTTGGAAAACGAGACTCCTCTTCCAAAACATTACCTGCGTAAAGGAATGATTGTTATGGATACAGTGTACAAACCTTTAAAAACGAGACTCCTTAGAGAGGCTGAAGAGCGCGGATGTCTTACAATCAATGGACTTTCCATGCTTTCTTATCAAGGGGCATACCAATTTGAGATCTGGACTGGCACAAAGCCTGATATTTTAAAGATCAAAGAAGATCTAATAAATGTATTAGAAAGAGGTTGAGATGATTGAGATTAAACCAATAAAAAATTTAGATGCCATAATACAAATTCCAGGCTCAAAAAGTTATACACACCGTGCCCTTATTATATCTTCTCTAGCAGATGGTGAATCTACCCTTCTAAATCCCTTAAAAAGCGAAGATACATATTATACATCAGATGCCCTTAAGAAATTTGGGATTCCAATCCTCTGGAGTGATGACAATAAAGCCTATATATATGGCTCAGGCGGTCGGCTTTTACCCCCGAGAGAGAGGGTATATGTTGGAAATTCTGGGACATCCATGAGATTTCTTACTGCAATGTCCTCTCTCATAAAAGGCAAAGTTTTACTTGAAGGAAATTACAGAATGAAAAAGAGACCAATGATTGGTTTGATCGAATGTCTCAAAACTTTAGGTGTAGATGCATATGCATTGGAAGATGAAAATTCATTGTTAGTCTGTGTTGAATCAAATGGGCTAAAAGGCGGCTATACTCAGGCGGAAGGAAAGGAGAGCAGTCAATTTATCTCTGCCCTTCTAATGATTGCCCCTTATTCACAGAAAGGTATAGAGATCGAAGTTAAGGGAGAACCTATTTCAAAACCATATTTGGATATAACAATCGATACTATGTCTTCATTCGGGATAAATGTTTTAAGAGAAGGGTACAAATATTTTTCTGTTCCTTCGGGAGTCTTCTATAAACCTCAGAAATACTGGATTGAGGCTGATGCCTCAAATGCATCTTACTTTTTTTCAGCCGCAGCCATTACATGTGGAAAGGTAAGAGTAGAAAAAATCAATCCCTATTCCCTCCAAGGAGATATCAGGTTTCTTAATATTCTTGAAGAGATGGGATGTAATGTGATTCGTGGAGCCAATTGGGTTGAGATCAGGGGAAAGGAGCTTCGTGGAATTGAAATCGATATGAGTGATACACCTGACCTTGTACCAACACTTGCTGTTACAGCTTCATTTGCACAGGGTAAAACAACTATAAAAAATATAGGTCATCTTCGCTTTAAGGAATCTGACAGGATTGAAGCGCTTACAAATGAATTAAAAAAGATGGGAATCCGTGTTCTATCTGGCCAGGATTGGTTAACAATAGAAGGAGGAAGCCCTAAAGGGATTGAGATTGAAACTTATAATGATCACCGAATAGCAATGAGCTTTGCTATAGCAGGACTGAAAGTCTCTGGTGTAAAGATTACGAGAGAGGATTGTGTAAATAAATCTTTCCCACAATTCTGGGAAAAACTAAAAACTCTATATGCTGAATATTAGAGAATAAGGATTCAAAGAGTGAATATCATAATGATCGGTCCAAGGGCATCTGGAAAGACAACAGTCGGTAGAATACTCTCTAAGTGTATGGATATGCCATTTCTTGATACAGATGAACTTATAGAAAAGCAAAAAGGTATTTCTATTGCTGATATGGTTGAACTTCATGGCTGGCCTTATTTCAGAGCCCTGGAGAAGGAGATTATCTCTACTCTTTCAGGCCTTAACCACTTTGTTATCTCAGTTGGGGGTGGGGCAGTTCTTGACTCTGAAAATAGAGAAATCCTTAAAAAAAATGGCTTCATCGTTTTGCTTACAGCCAAACCAGATATTTTGATTGAACGGATAAAAAGGGATCACTCAACCAATAAAAGTAGACCCTCCCTAAGTGGAAAAGGGGCTCTTGAAGAGGTGAAAGAGGTTCTTTCTAAAAGAGATTATATTTATAAAACATTTTCAGATCTCGAGATTGATACCTCTAATCTTAATATTTATGAGGTCGCCAAGCAAATTTTAATAAATCTGAAAGAAAGGATGATATAGTTGGCAGGAAACACGATTGGTACGCTCTTTAGAGTAACTACATGGGGGGAATCTCATGGTAAGGCTGTTGGAGTTGTAATTGATGGCTGTCCACCTAAAATAGAGATTTCAGAAGAAGATATCATGAAGGAGATGGAGAAGAGACGGCCATGTAACAGTCCTCTTTCAACGCAGAGAATAGAAAGGGATCGAGTCGAAATCCTCTCGGGTGTTTTTCAAGGTAAAACTACTGGAACACCTATTTCCATGATCATTTGGAATGAAGATATCGATTCATCACCATATGAAGAAATAAAAGATATCTTTCGGCCAGGGCATGCTGATTTTACATATCAAAAAAAATATGGCATCAGAGACTACCGTGGAGGTGGAAGGGCATCTGCAAGAGAGACTACCTCAAGAGTTGCAGCAGGGGCAGTAGCAAAAAAGATTTTAAAAGAAAGAGGGATAGAGATCATCTCTTATACAAAAGAGTTAGGAGGAATTAGCATAGAAAGTATAGACTACAATGAGATTGAAAAAAATAGTTTAAGATGCCCTGATCCAAAAGTCCTTAGCCAGATGGAAAAAAAGATTGAATATGCAAGATCAAGAGGTGACACCTTAGGCGGAGTTGTTGAGATTCTCATACGGGGATGTCCTCCAGGACTTGGAGAGCCTGTTTTTGACAAACTTGAGGCTGATTTAGGAAAGGCCTTATTAAGCATTGGTGCAATTCGTGCTGTAGAGATAGGTGCTGGGTTTAATATAGCCAGGATGTTTGGATCAGAAGCAAATGATCCTATATCTCCAGATGGTTTTCTAAAGAACGATTCTGGAGGGATCATTGGGGGAATATCCAGTGGAGAAGATATTATTCTTCGTGTAGCCGTAAAACCTGTTCCTTCAATTAAAATCACGCAGATGACAATAAACAATTCTAATCAACCAGTTTCTTTAAACATTAAGGGACGTCACGATATATCTCCAATCCCGAGAATTAACATTGTCTGTGAGTCTATGGTTGCAATTGTTCTTGTTGACCACCTATTACGTCAAAACTCTACTGGAGAAAGATATGAGTTTAGAAGAGAAGATAAAATCTATTAGAAAAAAAATTGACAAATTAGACAAGGAGATCCTTCATCTCCTAAATCAGAGAGCAGGACTTTCTATGGAGATCGGAAGGTTAAAAAAGGAAGGTGATATAGAAACCTATGACCCTCTGCGTGAATATGAAATCCTGGACTTTCTAAGCTCGATAAATCAAGGACCTATTTCTAATGAATCTGTTAGGAATGTTTTTAATGAGATAATTTCTGCCTGTCGCTCATTGGTTAAGAAACATGTCGTTACTTACCTTGGCCCAACTGGAAGTTATACTCATCTGGCATGTATAAAAAATTTTGGTAGTTCTGTAGATGCCATTCCTAAAGAAAATATAGATGATGTTTTTGAAGCAGTTGAGAATGGGGAATCAGAATATGGAGTTGTGCCTGTTGAGAATTCTATAGAGGGTGTAGTTAACCAAACTCTGGATATGTTTATCGAGCATGAGGTGAAGATTTCAGGCGAGATCTCCATTAAGGTCTCTCACTGCCTACTTTCAATAAATGAAAACCCGAAAGATATTAAGGTAATTTATTCACATCCACAGGCCTTTGCTCAATGTTCAAAATGGATTAAAAGGAATTATCCTAAGGTTAAATTATTAGAGACATCAAGTACTGCAAAAGCAGCAGAACTTGCATCAAGGGAAATTAACAGCGCAGCCATTGCAAGCGATTTTGCAGCCAGGGTATATGGTTTAAAAATAATATACTCACACATCGAAGATTGTTCAAATAATTACACTCGATTCTTTATCCTTTCTAAGCAAATTTCAAAAAGGACAGGAAAGGATAAAACATCTGTCCTTTTATCCATCCCCCATGTCCCTGGCTCTCTCTTTAGAACACTTAAAATCTTTTCTGAGAGGGGAATTAATCTTACAAAGATTGAATCTCGACCTATAAAGGGAAGGCCATGGGAATATCTTTTCTTTATAGACTTTGAAGGTCATGTTGAAGATCCAGATATTAATCAGGCTTTAAAGGAGATGGAAGAAAAGGTTATCTTTTTGAAACTCTTAGGATCATATTACAGAAGGTCACGATAAAGAAAGGAAAATAGTAGATGAATTCGGAGTTCATAGAAATTGGAGAGAGGATAGAAAACGGACCGTTTAGTCTTAAAGAGAAAATATCTGTAATTAATATGGCCATAGGAGATCATTTAAAAGAGGGAAATCCATTTTTTACACAAGAATTCTTTGAGAATTTAGATAACCTAATCCTAAAAACAATTCATGGAGCAAAGATTGAACATTTCAAACCCCAAAAGGACCTGAATCCTTTTCATATTTTTGAGATTCGTTCAGAGAAAGGCGATAGCCTCGGATATCTCCATATGATATATATTAGAAATCCTATCCCATGTTATTATTTAATCTATGTTGAGGTCTTGGAATCTTTTCGGGGCCGTGGTCTTGGGAAAATGATGCTTAAATCCTTTAGAGAGTTTGTTGAAGTGAAAAATGCCATAGGCCTTCTTGATAACATTATACCTCCTCAGGATCCAACATATAATATTTATGCAAAACTTGGCTGGAAAAACATCAAAGAATTAATCGGCGAAACCGTTAGGGAAGAATCATATAATTATATGATTTTTATCCCTCATTCTATGAACATTCGTCGATTGAAAGAAAAACTAATAAGACTTCTATTTAAGATATCAAAAAAAAGACCTCTAATTGAAATGCATGACAATGAGATTATGGTCAGAAGAACTATCTCTGAGTTTCAAAGAGTTTATGAAACTTTATCCCATTTATTTGAAAAAGATCTCCTTTCAGACGAACCTGACCCACTGGCCTGTTTTTTGTTTACTAAATTTATAGCAAAATTACTTACATTCAGAAGAAGGATTTCAAAACTGATAGGTTATACATTGGAGGAGTCTCTTGAACAACTTAATGTTTCGGATAAAATTAAAGATTTACCTATCTTATCCTATTCTTTATGGAGAGGAAATAATATAAAACCTGAAATTTGGGGCGAGGAGGGGATTATAAAAAACCTTCCAGAAGAATTAATTAAAAACCCAACACTTTATATCGAATCCCTTCCTCTCTATAAAAGACCCTTTTTGCTCTCTTGGCTTAAAAGAAAAGGGGAGATGAATCAACGTAGATTCAAAATTAGGGATCTTTTTGAATTGGGTTTCGATCCAACGAGATTGAAAGAATTTCATATGGATGAAAAAGACTATATATTTGAAAGAGTCTCACCACATTTTCTTCCATCCATAGAGAGGAGGAAGAAGTTATTAGAAAAAATCGCCAAAGAGAGTATTAAATTAAAGATCCAAAATGCCACTATTCAAATAAATCTTCCACTTGTATTAATTCTTGATAGAGGAAACCTCTATATACTTAGAAAAAAGCTGGAAGGAATCCATCTGGAAGAAGCCCTTGAGCAAATCAAAACAGTTTCATACTTAAGGACTATGAACCTGTCAATCGGAATAGACCGAATCTTCATCAGTACAACAATTGAGGTAAAAAAGTGGCTGATGAAGAAGTTTGGTTATAATTTTCGAGAAGAAATTGAAGACTTGGCCTTCTTTATACCATGGGATATTGGAAAAAATATGCCTTTATTGAATATAGATGTTTCAAAAGTTTACTTAGAAAAAATCTGGGTTTCTTGAAACTTATATTTACGAGATGAATCCAAAAGTAGTGGTTGTAAAAGGGAATAAGCCTTATGAAATAACCAAAAAGGCTTTAAATCAGTTTCATTTTCAAGAGTTTAGAGGTAAGAAAATCCTGATAAAACCAAATGCAGCAAGGGTAGCATCTCCAGGTGATGGAATTACCACACATCCTGAAGTTGTCAAAGCAGTTATTGATCATCTTAGAGAAGGAGGGGTTAAGGAAATCGTTATGGGAGAAAGTTGTATATTTGGAGTCGATTCGGAAGAAGTGTTTAGATCAACTGGTTTGAATGAAATTTCAAAAGAAAAAAAGGTTAAATTGATCGACTTAGATCAGACAACTCCAATTGAGATAAAAATTCCTCAAGGAAAGATCATAGATAGAATTAGGGTATCCTCAATCTTGAAAGAAATTGATTTTATTATCTCTATTCCTGTAATGAAAACACATATGCACACCAAAGTCACATTAGGTATAAAAAATATGAAAGGATTGTTGTGGAGAAGGGAGAAGGTCAGATTTCATCAACTTCAATCTAATAAAATAGAGACCCAAGACTTTAAGCCACTGGATTTGGCTATTTCGGATATGGCAACTATCCTTTGGCCACGTTTTTCAATAATTGATGCAACTTCAGCAATGGAAGGGCTGGGGCCAGCCTATGGGAAAAAGAAGAAGATGGATCTTGTGATTGCAGGTAATGATGCACTTGCCACTGATGCCGTAGCTACAGAACTCATGGGATTTTGCCCCGAAGACATCCCTCATCTTCGACTAATAGCAGAGAGGGGATTAGCCCAACTTCCGCAGTTTGTTGATCGATTTTGGTCAAATTTAGATCTTCTGTACCGAAAAAGGCTTTAATTTCAAGGGGGGGAAGTTTGGATTATCAAAAATAGTGACTAATAATTATAATATTTCCCTTGACAAAAAAGAATTAAATTATTATAATAGTGGCAAATGTATATCAGAAAGACAAAAAGACTCTACAAAGGCAAAATCTACACGAACCACCTTCTTGTCGAATCGGTCATGACCCCCAAAGGGCCACGCCAGCGGGTAATCTGTTCTCTGGGAAGTCTGGAGCCTGCTCCCCGTGAACAATGGCTTGCTTTAGCCCATAAGATGGAGGCAGCTTTGCAAGGGCGGCTATCATTGGAAGCTCAAGGGGTGGAAACAGAAGCCTTGATCGAGAGGGCGCACAAAGGTCGTAGGAGGCGCAAGAGATCTGAGGGGATTTTGGTGGATAGTGGGGTTGTTGCTATTGATACAGACCGTGTTGAAACTGAGCAACACCGTGAGGCTGGGCCAGTGCATGTGGGTCATCAGATCTGGCAGCAGTTGGGTTTGGATGAGATTCTGGGTCGAGCGGGTTTGTCGAAGGGGGCACGGTTACTTAGCGAGGTGATGACATTGAACAGGCTCATTTTCCCTCTTTCTGAGTTCTCCATGCCTGATTGGATTCGTCGGACTGCTTTGGGAGATATTTTGGGGACAGATTTTTCGGAACTGAGCGAGGATTCCCTTTATCGGAATTTAGACAGGCTTTATCCGAAGCGGGAGCAGATTGAGAGAGAGCTGGCGGAACGAGAGAAGACACTGTTTAACTTAGATGGCATGGTTTATCTTTACGACCTGAGCTCCACCTATTTTGAGGGGTTGGCAGAGGAGAACTCCCAGGCGAAGCGGGGTTATTCGCGAGATAAGCGGGCTGATTGTAAGCAAGTGTTAGTGGGTTTGGTTTTGGATCGGGATGGATTTCCGAAGGCCCATGAGATCTTTGATGGCAATCGGCAGGATCGGACTACGGTTGAAGAGATGCTACAGGCTTTGGAGAAGCGGATGGGCAAGCATCCTGGGGCGATGGTGGTTGTGGATCGGGGTATGGCTTATGAGGAGAATCTGGAGCAGATTCGAGCGCACGGTCTTCATTATCTTGTGGCGGGGCGGCAGGGGGAGAGAAACGAGTGGTTGGATGATTTTGAGGACGAGGCTGGTTGGGAGGAAGTGGTTCGGGTGCCGTCTGTTCGTAATCCGTTTCAGAAGAAGCCGCGGGTAGAGATCAAGCGTCGGCAGAAAGGGGGTGAGGTTTACATTCTCTGTCGGAGTGAGGGGAGGGAAGAGAAGGATCGAGCCATACGGGAGAGACAGGAGGAGCGATTGATTAAGGATTTGGAGCGATTGAAGATGAGGATTGAGAAGGGTTATCTGAAGAAGGCTGAGAAGATTCACCAGGCGATTGGTCGGCTCAAGGAGCGATATCCGCGTGTTTCTCGATATTATGAGATCCGATACCAGGGGCAACCTCCGAGTCTTTCTTGGCAAGAGGATCTTGAGAGGAAGTTGGTTGCTGAGAAGTTGGATGGGGGCTACATTTTGAGAACGGATCGGCAGGATCTGACAGCCGATGAGATTTGGCGGACCTATATGCTTCTTACCCGTGTGGAGGCAGCATTTCGCTCTATGAAAAGTCCGCTCATGGAGCGTCCGATTTTCCATCACCTGAAGCGACGTACCCAGACGCACATCTTTTTGTGTGTTCTGGCTTATCACCTGCTTACTGCCATTGAGAAGAGATTCCTGGATCAAGGGATTCATACTTCTTGGTGGACGATTCGTCAACAGTTGAGCACGCACCAGGTGGTCACGATTGTGTTGCCGACCTCAAATGGGATGGTTCTAAAAATACGGAAAGGGGGTATCCCCGAGCCTGAGCACAAAAAGATCTACGAGGTTTTGAAAATTCCATTTCAGGTCATGAAGCCAGTCAAGACTTGGCACGAGGTGGAAAATAGTGACTGAAAAAAATCGAAACCCGCATAAACAGGGCATTTTATTCAACAGACTGCGGAAGTTGGGTTAGGTGAAATTAATTCCTACAACATCTTAATTTCTCCAAAAGATTATTTAAAATGGAAGAAAATTTTTAATCCTTCACCATCTAAATTATCATTTCATTATCCTGGTATTGTAGTTCATGAAGATGGAGCATGTAGTGGTTGTCTTTCAACGCTTATGATTTTTCTTAAAAAAAATCAAACAAAGCTTAAAGACTTCTATCTTAAAGATGGATATATTCATATTGGAGTAGGAAAAAACTTAGACAGTATCCCCCAGGGTTCGATTATAATTGGAAATTGTGCATCAAGAATAAAAAATAAAGGGCGTTTTATTCGAGGATGTCCACCTGTTTCATCTGAAATCTTAAATTCATTATACCTTGATCCTTTTCCCTCTGAGAATGATGATGAATGAGGGAAGGTTCTAAAAATTATTTAAATTATAATACAAAATTGCCACACCCTTCAGGTTCGTAACAACTTTTTAGAGGTTTGTCAGGAGCTTGACAGGATTTTTAAAATTTGTTAATATAGACAAAAAATTTATGAAGATGAAAAGTAATTTAAAACCAATAATTAATCTTTGGTGGTGCTGGGAAAAGATGGTGGAGGTCTGCCCAGTGCCACTATAATATCTCCATGAAGTAATTAAAGGCCATGGGCGGCCTCCGAGGTTGCCCATGGCCTTTTTCATTTTATTTACTGTTAAGGAAATGAAAAGGCTATGGGAAATTTTCCATAGCCTTTTTTATTTCATTTTTAAAATTCAATCCCGAAAGGAGGAGAAAAAGATGATTAAAGAGGCCATCAACAAAGTAACTTTAAGACAAGACCTTAATGGTGAGGAGATGAAGGAGGTAATAATAGAAATTTTATCGGAGATGGCAACTCCATCGCAAGTCGCCTCATTCATCACAGCATTAAGGATGAAAGGAGAGACAGCGGAAGAGATTACGTCAGCAGCAGAAGTATTCAGGGAGAGGATATCAAAGATTCACTGTGATAAAGATGTAATCTGTCTCGATCGAGAGGAGATAACCATTGAAAGAGAAACAATCCTTAAGACTACTAATAGCATTAAAGGAGGGACACACATCTTCAATATCTCTACAGCCACTGCCTTTGTTATTGCTGGAGGAGGACTTAATATTGCTAAAACCGTAAGAAAATCCTTCTCACCATTTTGCGGTTGTGCAGATGTTATTGAGGCACTTGGAATCGATCTCGAATTAACACGAACACAGCTTGAGAGATGTCTTAATGAAATTGGAATCTGTTTTATTTATGAAACACTATTCCAGAATGGATTGGAACATATTCTATCTGTCAGAAGAGGAATTGGAATAAGGACGATTTTTAATCTTATCGATCCACTCATAAATCCAGCTGAAGCCAAATTTCAATTACTGGGAGTATATGAACCGGGTTTAACAGAGAAGATGGCTTCTGTTCTTAGAAATCTTGGCATTAAGAGAGGTCTTGTCTTTTATGGAGAGGATACCCTTGATGAAATAAGCATTACTGGAAAAACTAAGATAACCGAGATAAATGGTGACGAGATAAAGAGTTTTTTCATAGCACCAGAAGATTTTGGAATGAATAAGGCAAGAGTCAATGATCTTGAAGGAGGAAAAAAAGAAGAAAATGCGAGTATTATCCTTGAAATCCTAAATGGCCAAAAAGGCCCAAAACAGGATGTAACGGTATTAAATGCTGCAGGCGCATTTTATATCACTGGAAAAGTTAAAAGTTTTTATGAAGGAATTGAACTTGCCCGTTCTTCTATTGAGTCGGGAGAGGCTTTGAAGAAGCTCAAAGAATTAATCGAATTCAATAAAAAAGAAAAAACCTATTTTAGAACCCTTTTTGAAGAAGAGAATAAATATATAACAAAATGATCGATCAACCAGGTCCTGCTATTTATCGAACAGACTCGTTATAAAAAGGGGTGAAAGGTGATAAAACCATCTTTAGATGAATTTAAAAAATTATCAGAAATAGGCAACCTCATACCAGTCTATGAAGAGCTCCATTATGATCTTGAAACTCCTGTATCATCTTTCATGAAAATAAAAAATGATAGATATTCATTCCTACTCGAAAGTGTCGAGGCACAAGAGAAATGGGGACGTTATAGCTTTCTTGGATCAAACCCCTCGCTATTATTTAGGAGTAGAGGAAAGAATTTTGAAATTGTAAAAGATGGCATCATAATCCAGTGCGGTATTCAAAAAGACCCCCTCCAGATACTAAAATACATCTTAAATTCATATAAGCCAGTTGCTTACGATTCCCTTCCACGATTTTTTGGTGGAGCTGTTGGATATATAGGTTACGACTATGTGAGATCTATTGAGAAAATCCCTGATATCTTACCCCAGAACAACGATTTTTGGGACTGCTACTTCTTAATGACCGATACTCTCGTTATCTTTGACAATCTAAAACATAAATTAATAGTAATCGCAAATGCATTTTTAGATGAAAATGACAATCCTGAGGATGTTTATAAAAACTCGTGCCAAAAGCTCAAATTTTTAACTGAAAGACTGAAAAACAATAAGAAGCCTCATTCACTACCAAGAAAGGCTTCTACATCCCCTCGCATTAATTCAAATATAAAAAAAGAAGAATTCATTCAAATGGTTAAAAAGGCAAAATCCTACATTAGTAATGGGGATATTATCCAGGTTGTTCTTTCTCAAAGATTTATAACTGAAGTAAACTGCGACCCATTCGATATCTATCGTTCGCTTCGCTCAATAAATCCCTCTCCATATCTTTTCTATTTGAACTTGGATGATGTCATTCTTCTTGGCGCCTCCCCAGAGGTAATGGTTCGACTGGAGGGTAAAAAGATTGAGCTAAGGCCTTTGGCTGGGACTCGACCAAGGGGAAAAACGCAAAAAGATGATATTCTCATGGAAAAGGATCTTCTCTCGGATGAAAAAGAGAGGGCTGAACATATCATGCTTGTGGATCTTGGAAGAAATGATGTCTGTCGAGTTGCTGAGATTGGTTCCGTAAAGGTAACTGAGCTAATGGCTATTGAACGATATTCACATGTTATGCATATTGTCTCCAATATAGAAGGCACCATATCTGCAGATAAAGACGCATTTGATGTTTTAAGAGCAACATTTCCAGCAGGGACTGTTTCGGGTGCACCCAAGATTCGTGCTATGGAGATTATAGAAGAACTCGAGCCCGAAAGGCGAGGCCCGTATGCAGGCGCAGTAGGATATTTTTCATTTTCTGGTAATATGGATACCTGCATAAACATCCGCTCAATAATTGTTAAGAATAAAAGGGCATATATTCAGGCAGGAGCAGGAATTGTTGCAGACTCCGATCCAGAAAAAGAGTATGAAGAAACGGTTAATAAGGCCAATGCCTTATTCAGGGCAATAAGGATTGCAGAGGAGGGGTTTGAATGATCCTTGTTATTGATAATTATGACTCTTTTACATACAACATTGTTCACTATTTTGGAGAGCTTGGAAGATTATGCATGGTTTATAGAAACGATGAGATTGACCTTACAGAAATTGAGAAGAAAAGTCCTACATCGCTTGTCATTTCACCTGGACCGAGAACCCCAAAAGAGGCAGGTATCTCAGAAGAGGCCATCTTAAAAATGGCTGGGAAAGTACCCATACTCGGTGTATGCCTGGGACATCAATGTATTGGATCTGCATTTGGAGGAAGAATTGTAAAGGCCTCACGACTCATGCATGGAAAAACCTCTCTTATATTTCATGATGGAAAGACCATTTATAAAGATCTTCCAAACCCTTTTGTAGCTATTAGATATCATTCTCTACTGATTGATAGAGAATCGCTACCTGACTGCCTTGAGGTTACTGCTCAAACCGCTGATGGAGAGATTATGGGAATAAGACATAGTAAATTTCTTATAGAAGGAGTTCAGTTTCATCCTGAATCGATAATGACTAAGGTCGGAAAATCAATCTTGAAAAATTTTTTAGAGCTGGAGGTAAATCTCGATGTTAGAAGATTTTATTGCCAGGGTCGTTGAAGGAATCGATTTAAATGAAGAAGAATCTTCTCGGGCAATGGAATTTATCATGACAGGAGAAGTTCCTCCTGCTCAGATAGCATCATTTATTACTGCTTTACGAATGAAGGGAGAAACTATATTTGAAATAACAGGATTTGCAAAGGCAATGAGAAAAAATGCTGTAAGACTTGAGACAAACCTAAATCAACCCATTGTCGATACATGCGGAACTGGTGGAGACGGTACAGGTACATTCAATATATCAACAGCAGTGGCTTTTGTTGTGGCAGGTGGTGGATGTGTTGTTGCAAAACACCATAATCGTTCTGTCTCAAGCAGGTGTGGTAGTGCCGATGTCCTTGAGGCACTCGGGATAGACCCTGACCTTTCTCCTCAAAAGGTAGAGTTAGCACTCAAAGAGTTTGGATTGGCATTTCTCTTTGCACCAAGGTTTCATCCCGCTACAAGATATGCAGTTGGTCCAAGAAGAGATATTGGAATAAGGACTGTCTTTAACCTTCTTGGTCCACTTACGAATCCTGCAGAGGCCAAAATTCATCTCGCAGGTATCTACAGGAAGGATATGACCGAATCTATTGCAAAGGTACTTAAGAATCTTGGAAGCAAAAGGGCTATGGTAGTACATAGTGAAGAAGGATGTGACGAAATAAGCATTTCAGGCAGGACAATAGTTTCTGAACTTAAGAATGGATCAATTGAGACATATATAATCGAGCCCGAAATGTTTGGCTTAAAAAGATCACCTATTGATTCGGTCTGTGGTGGTTCATCTTGGGAAAATGCAAGAATAATTATTAATATCCTCAATGGGATGAAGGGACCCCAAAGGGATATTGTCCTCTTAAATTCTGCTGCGGTTTTTATAATGGCTGATAAGGTTTCTACCTTTAATGAAGGGATAAAAATGGCAATCGATGTAATCGATTCAGGAAATGCAAGAAAGAAGCTTAATGAGTTACAGGAATTTTCGAGGTTAAGTTAAGGAGGATGAGATGTTCATCGATGATATAATTAAAAAGAAAAGGCAGGAGATCAAAGAAAAAAAATCGATTCAAAGTTTAAGCGATCTTGAAGAACTAATTTCAAACCAACCAGATCCAAGAAACTTCATGGCCGCTCTTGACTCCTCATCCATTTCTATTATTGCCGAGATTAAACATGCCTCTCCTTCCTGTGGAATTATAAATGATAAAATAGATCACTGCCTGATGGCCTCAATCTATGAAAAGGGTGGGGCTTCAGGGATTTCTGTACTTACAGAAAAAGAGTATTTTAAAGGGAAGCTTTCATTTATCAGGGACGTGAAAGAAAAGACATCGCTTCCTGTATTACAAAAAGATTTTATAATAGATCCCTTTCAAATATATGAAGGTAGGGCATTTGGAGCTGATGCCATACTTCTTATCGCCTGTTTATTAGATCGAGAAGAATTAAAGGATTTTATCGATCTTTCAATAAGTCTTAAATTAACACCCCTTGTGGAGATTCATACTGAAAACGAGTTTGATAAAATCTCAAACCTCAATCTCCCTTTGATTGGGATTAATAATCGCAATCTAAAGACATTTGAAGTCGATATAAAAACAACATTGCGTTTAATAAAATGGACCCCCTCAAAAATAAAGGTGATAAGCGAAAGTGGGATTAAGACAAAAAAAGATGTTCAATTGCTAAAACAGGCGGGGGTAAGTGGGATTCTGGTTGGTGAGACATTGATGCGAAGCACAGATCCTTTAGTAACGATGAGGGAGTTAATCACTCATGACGTGGATTAAGATCTGTGGAATTACAAACTCAGAAGATGCAATTAATGCCTCTCGACTTGGGGTAAATGCAGTCGGCTTTATATTTGCCCCGAGTCCAAGAAGGATTGAACCTGAAATTGCCAAAAGGATTATTGATATACTTCCGGAGCATCTCTTTAAAGTTGGAGTTTTTGTCAACGAAGAGATGGAAAAAGTTAAAAGGATTGCAAATTACTGTGGTTTAAACCTTCTTCAATTCAATGGAAATGAAACACCTGATTATTGTAAAGGGTTTGATCTTCCAGTAATAAAGGCAATTCATATTAGAGATTATAAAGATATTGAAGAGATTAAGAGATTCAAGGATCATTTTATACTTCTTGATACTTATAGTACTTCAAAGGCGGGCGGGACAGGAAAGACATTTTCGTGGGATATAGCCCTAAAGGCAAAAGGATTAAAAGAGTTTATCCTCTCAGGAGGATTAAATCCTCTAAATGTCAGAGAGGCAATAAAAAAAGTAAGTCCCTGGGGTGTTGATGTCTGTTCAGGTGTAGAAAAGATCGAGGGGAGAAAGGACTTCTCAAAAATGGTTAATTTCGTAATGGAGGTAAAATCGCTAAGATGAGGCTACCTGATAGAAAAGGGTATTTCGGAATCTTTGGAGGAAGATTTGTCCCTGAAACATTAATACAGCCACTTATTGAACTTGAAAGAGTATACATCAAATTAAAAAAAGATCGATCATTCAAAAAAGAACTAAATACTTATTTAAGGGATTTCGCAGGAAGACCAACACCTCTATATTTTGCCAAAAATCTAACAGAAAGGCTTAAAGGCCCAAAGATCTACCTTAAACGTGAAGACTTAACACATACAGGGGCACATAAGATTAATAACACTCTTGGTCAGTGCTTACTGGCTAAAAAGATGAGAAAACAGAGAATCGTTGCGGAAACAGGTGCAGGCCAACATGGTGTTGCATCCGCTACTTCAGCCTCTCTTTTAGGACTAAAATGCACCATCTATATGGGAGAAGAAGATATTAGAAGGCAATCATTGAATGTTATGAGAATGAGGCTATTAGGTGCTGAAGTAATTTCTGTTTCATCCGGGAGCAAAACCCTTAAGGATGCAATAAATGAGGCAATAAGGGATTGGGTTACAAATATTGATAATACCCATTACCTCATAGGTTCTGTTGTAGGCCCACATCCATATCCTATGATTGTAAGAGATTTTCAATCTGTGATTGGAAAGGAAGTAAAAAGGCAGATCCTTTTAAAGGAAGGAAGGCTACCTGACACAATTATTGCATGTGTTGGAGGGGGAAGTAACGCCATTGGCATATTTCATCCATTCTTCAAAGATAATGTTCGTTTTATAGGTGTTGAGGCAGGGGGTAAAGGATTGAGTCCTCAAAATCATGGGGCATCACTTAATTTTGGTTCCTTAGGGATACTCCATGGCTCAATAAGCTATATTTTACAGGACACCTATGGAAATATATCAGGCACACATTCAATTGCACCTGGATTGGATTATCCAGGAGTTGGGCCAGAACATTCTTATTATAAAGAATTAAAAAGGGCTGAGTATGTTACGGTAAGTGATGAAGAGGCATTGGATGCATTTTATACACTTTCGCAAACAGAAGGAATAATGTCTGCCCTTGAAAGTGCCCACGCTATTGCCTACCTAAAAAAGGTAGCCCCTAAAATGGAGAAAAACCAGATCATCATAGTCAACCTTTCAGGCCGTGGAGATAAAGACATATCCTCCATTTCAGAGAAAGTTGGAGAAGCAAATGAGTAGAATAGGAAAGGTATTTGAAAACCTAAGGAGTCAAAATCAAAAGGCATTAATCCCTTTTTTAATGGCTGGTGACCCTTCACCAGAAATTACCATAGATCTGATATATCACATGATTGATGCTGGAGCAGATTTAATTGAGCTTGGTATCCCATTTTCAGATCCTATTGCAGATGGTAAGGTCATCCAGGCTTCTTCTCAAAGGGCCCTCAAAAATAGTTTCAATATTGAAAAAATCTTTGATCTTTTAAAAAGACTCGACTTTAAAACACCCCCCCTGATTCTCATGTCCTACTACAATCCCATCTTTCAATTCGGTTTAAGAAGATTTGCCGAGAAATGTAAGGATCACGGAGTGGATGGAGTAATCATCTCTGATCTTCCACCAGAAGAGGCGGGACCATGGATTAGAGAGACAAGAAGGGTAAAAATTGATACGATATTTCTTGCCTCTCCTACAACACCGATTCTCAGAATTAAATATATCTCAAGTGTAACCACTGGGTTTCTTTACTACGTCCAATTTACTGGGGTAACGGGAATTAGGGAAGGTTTAGCCAGTCATATTGAAGAAAGGATAAAAGAGATAAGGCTTGTCAGCGAAAAACCAATAGTAGTAGGTTTTGGAATCTCAAATCCTGAGCAGGCCCGAATAATATCTCGTTCTGCAGATGGGATTATTATTGGAAGTGCAATTATAAAGATTATCGAGGAAAACCTCAATCGGCCAGAACTTACTAAGACTGTGGGAGATTTCATCCTTAACATCTCAAAGGCTATTAAACAATAGATTCTATTACCGAATTGATTTTTTATAAATTTTCATTTAATAAAATAGATTAATTTTTGGATGAGGTAAATATTGATGGAGAACCAAATTAATGATCAAAATGAGAAGATTGTTAGAAGCCATTGTCGAATCTGTCATGGAGGATGTGGCGTTTTAGTCTATGTAGGGGATGGGAAGGTGGTTAAGATTGAGGGAGACCCAGAATCTCCCATAAGTCGAGGAACCCTATGTCCAAAAGGGATTGCTTCAATACAACTGGCCTATCATCCTGATCGTTTGCTTTATCCTTTAAAAAGAAAAGGGGCTAAGGGATTGGGCCAATGGGAAAGAATATCATGGGATGAAGCATATGATATCATTATATCTAAAATAAATGAATACAAAAATAATTATGGGGCAGAATCTATAGTACTCGGTTACGGAACAGGTCGTGATAATGAGGCCTTTATTTACAGATTCGCAAATACAGTTGGAACTCCCAATGTGCTTACTGCCGGGCACATGTGTTATGGCCCACGGCTATCTATATCAATAATTACCTGTGGAAACTTGCCTGTCTGTGATTATGAAGGAAATCCTAAATGTATCATGGTCTGGGGGAATAACTCGATTATCTCAAATCCGGATGAATATAAGGGTGTTTACCTTTCTGATGCACTTTTAAAAGGAGCAAAACTTATTGTTGTTGATCCACGTTTTACAAAACTTGCTGATCGAGCAGATCTATGGCTTCAGATAAGACCCGGAACAGATGTTGCGCTTGCCCTTGGGATGGCTCATATAATCATTAAAGAGAATCTATATGAAAAGGATTTTGTTGAAAACTGGGTCTTTGGATGGAAAGATTTTGTTGAAAGGGTAAAAGAGTATCCACCAGAAAGGGTCTCAAAAATAACATGGGTTTCCGAGGATAAGATCCGCAAGGCAGCAATATTATTTGCAACGACTAAACCAGCATGCATTCAGTGGGGGGTTGCCATTGAACAGACAATTAACTGCATAGATAGCAACCGTGCACTTATAGCCCTTTCTGCTATAACCGGAAATATAGATGTCCCGGGAGGAATGGTCTTCCATGTTCCACCACCTGTTATGAATGCCAGTGAACTCGGACTCCACCGTATCCTTCCTCCTGAACAGAGAAAGAAAAGACTCGGGGCAGATAGATTTAAACTTGCAGATGCATTTGCAATTATCAATCCAAGATTCGTATGGGAGGCAATAATCAATGAAAGGCCATATCCTGTTAAGATGTTATTTCTTATCTCTTCAAATCCTGTCCTGACAAGGGCAAATGCCTCAATGGTTTATAAGGCCCTGAAAAAAGTTGATTTTCTTGTTGTCTCAGACTTCTTCTTAACTCCAACAGCTCAGCTTGCTGATATTGTCCTTCCTTCAGCCACATGGCTTGAGATGGATTATGTCGCAGAGATTTGGAAAAGACATGGATATGCCTTAGCCCGAAAAAAGGTTGTCCAGATTGGGCAATGTAAATCAGACCATGAGATACTTAATGAGCTTGCTAACAGGATGGGAATGAAAGAATATTGGTGGCCATCGATTCATGATGCCTTAAATTCAATCCTTTCACCTTCGGGTCTAAACTTTGAAGAATTTTACAAGCTTGGCTACTTAAAGGGAAAGATGGAGTATAGAAAATACTTAAAAAAGGGGTTTTCTACTCCAACAAGGAAACTGGAACTTTACTCTACAATAATGGAGAAATGGGGATACGATCCGCTTCCCCAATTTAGAGAACCTCCAGAATCACCCATAAGTAGACCCGACCTTTTAGAAAAATATCCATATATACTGATCACTGGAATGAGGCCAACAGCCTTTTTCCATTCAGAACATCGGCAGATTCCATGGCTTAGAGAACTTCTTCCTGAGCCTTATGTAGAGATACACCCAGAAACAGCGAAAAAGGAAGGGATTGAAGAAGGAGATTGGGTTTTGATCGAATCTCCACGGGGTAGATGCCTTCAAAAGGCAAAATTGACATTAGGGATAGACCAGCGGGTAATAGGGGCTCAACATGCCTGGTGGTTTCCTGAAAAAGATTCTCCAGATCATAGCTGGATGCACTCAAATATAAACCTCCTTACAGATAATGATCCAGAAGGCTGTGATCCTGCAATGGGTGCAACAAATCTTAGGGTTCTGCTTTGCAATATAAAGAAGTCCGTGAATCATATTTTGAGTAAATCCTTTCATTCAAATCATTTAGAAAAAGATTGTGACCTCTCGGTCTTTATACAAAAAGAGAAAGAAGAGTCAAAGAAGAAAGGAAGATTTTTTCTTAAAATCGATGAAGAAATGTGCTGGGGATGCGATGCATGTGAACTGGCCTGTAAACAAGAAAATAACTTACCAGCAGGGTCAAGATGGATCCGAATACGGACAAAAGGGGTAGAATCTTTAGATGGGAAATTAAAACTAACCTATTATCCCGTTTACTGCATACAATGTTCTCAGCCCCAATGTAAGGAGGCATGTCCTGTAAATGCAATTTATCGGAGGCCTGACGGAATCGTAATTATT
Organism: Deltaproteobacteria bacterium; assembly: GCA_037443425.1. GTDB lineage: Bacteria > Desulfobacterota > BSN033 > BSN033 > UBA1163 > JBBIOI01. The sequence continues at coordinate 26,617 of JBBIOI010000007.1, read as the reverse complement.
GATCAAGATATCTGTACGGGTTGTAAGGCATGTATCGATGCCTGTCCTTTTGGAGTAATGTTTTTCAATCCGGAAAAAGGGATAGCAGGAAAATGTAATCTCTGTTATCATAGAATTGACAGAGGTAAAAAACCAGCTTGTGTAGATGTATGTATTGGAAGGTGCATAAATCTAATATGGAATGACTGATGAAACAACTGGATTTCAAACTTGTTATATTTGATCTTGATGGTACTCTTACAAAAGAGCGATCTATCTGGGAGTATATCCATAAAAGGCTTGGGAAATGGTATGGATTTGCCGAAAAGTATCAGGAACAGTTTCTATCTGGAGAGATATCATATGAGCGTTTCTGTGAATTGGATGCGATGGTCTGGAAAGGAATGAAGGTGGAAGAATTACTGAATATCATTAAAACCGTTCCTTTTTATCAAGGGGTAAATGAACTAACAGGTTATCTAAAAGAAAAGCAATTAAAGATCTCGATTATATCATCGGGTCTCTCTCTACTTTCTGACTTTGTCTCTAAAAAGTATGGGTTCGACTATTCAATATCGAACGATCTTCTCTATGAAAATGGGACCCTTACAGGAAAGGTTGATATAAAAGTTTATTATGATAGAAAAGCTGAGTGGGTTGATAGGATATGCAATAAATTTGGGATAACCCCAGGACAAACCATTGCTATTGGAGACAGTCATGGTGACATTGAAATGTTTAAAAGGGTCGGTTTTTCCATTGCTTTTAATCCCTCGTGTCCTGAGCTTGAAAAGATAGCAACGGTTTGTATCAATAGTGATAATCTCTCTGATATCATTTTTAGATTACCATTTTAAGGAAATCTGACACCTTACCTAATGGACCTTGAATTAAAATTTGTCCTATGGATTAATGGATTTTGGAAATTCACCTTATTTGATTATATCTTTCCATGGTTAACCTATCTGGGAAGTCATATTGCTGTTATCTTATTTATCTTATTGAGTTGGATATTAACTAAGAATAGGAGAATCCTTTTCTCTCTTGTTACTATTTATTTTATCCAATCTTTCCTCATTTATGGCTTAAAATACCTCATTCAGAGAGAGAGACCTCTTTTTTTTCTACAATCCTTACCAAAAATCTATGTAACAAAGGCAGAGGTTTTTGACCCGAGTTTCCCGAGTGCCCATGCTACGTATGCATTTATGATGGCAACCATCCTTAGCTATTGGTTCCCTCGATATAGACTAAAATTTTTTATTGTTGCATTAATTATTTGCTGGACAAGGGTTTACCTTTATCTTCATTTCCCTACAGATGTTATAGCTGGAGCCTTTTTTGGTTATATCTTAACTAAAATCATGATTAGAATAAAAAAGGGAGCTCTTCGACACGGGGCATCTTTTAGTAGTGAAAAACTTTTATGAGAACTAATCATGGTATTGGAAATATTTAAATGGGAATGTTTGAAATAAGTGAATAAATATGGTATGGAAATAATGACTTTATTTAAAGTATTTAATTGCCATTAAAGGAGGACAAAATGGGTATAAAACTATATGACCTTTCTCAACCCTTTGGATTTGATACTCCACTCTGGCCCTTTCCAGGTCCAAGACAAGACCTTGTATTTCAAAGGGTAGAATATCTTGAGCGTTCTCATAAAAGGAGCTTAATCTATACTGGGACTTTGCATGCAGGGACACACATGGATGCTCCAATCCATGTACTTCATCCTTCCGAAGGTGGAATAACCCTTGATAAAATCCCTCTTGAGAGTTGCTATGGTAAAGGTGTAATTGTAGATTTACGTCATCTTAAAAAATGGGACATCATAGGTTCGGAAATCCTTGAAAATGCAGAACCAAAGATTGAGCCTGGAGATTTTGTTATCTTCAACACAGGTTGGCATAAGTACTGGCGTGTAAATAATTATATATATTTCAACCACTATCCTGGACTAGGTCCTGATGGAGCCGAGTGGTTGGTAAAAAAGAAGGTAAAAGGAGTAGCAGGAACATGGGGTGCAACTGATAGTCCCTTATGGCATTACCCGCTTTCACAGACTATGCCATGGCTTGATTCGGAGTTCAGAAAAGAGACGGGCAGAAATCCTGATAAAGAATTTCCTGAATATGAACCATGCCATCGCATCCTTTTGAGAAACGGTATTGTAACTATTGAGAATGCTGGTGGAGATATCGATTTAGTAACAGGAAAACGATGCACTATAGCTGCATTCCCTTTTAGATGCGAACTGGCTGATGGAGGAATGGTAAGACTTGTTGCCATTGTTGAAGAATAAGAATCTTGTTCGACAGGAGGATAAGAAAGGATGAAGGAAGGTATTAAGAAAATAGCAGTCATCGGTGCAGGAACTATGGGGCATGGAATTTCGCAGGTCTTTGCCCAGGGTGGTTATGAGGTTTGGATGATGTCCAGGACTCAAAAGACCTTGGATAGGGGATTCTCATTGATTCAATCAAGTCTGAGTGCTATGGCTGAAGAAGGATTAATTGATGAAAAATCAATTCCGTCCATAATGGCAAGGATTCATCTGACAACCTCCTTAGAGGAGGCAGCAGAGGAGGCAGACATTGCATTTGAGACAATGGCCGAGGATAAGGAAGCAAAAAAAGATGTCTTTTCTAAATTGGATAAATTCTGCCCACCGAGGACACTCCTTGCAAGTAATACCACATACCTTAATATATTTGAATTTATCGAAACCTCTCGACCAGATAAGGTATTGATTGCTCACTGGTATGCACCTCCACAGATTATTCCACTTGTGGACGTGGTAAAAGGACCAAAAACAGATGAAGAAAGTATAAAATTGATGGTTGATCTATTAAGGGATATAGGTAAAAAACCCGCTATCTTTAAGAAATATGTCCCAGGCTATGTAGTGACCCGACTTCAGATAGCATTGCAAAGAGAGGTATATTATCTTCTTGATAATGATTACTTATCTCCAGAGGAACTTGATGAAGCAGCAAGATGGGGACTGGCACTGCGTATGATGATTGTTGGGGTTGTAAAAAGAATCGATTTTGGCGGTATAGATCTGACTGTAAAAAATCTTGAAAAGCCAGCATTTCAACTAACTCCTCCTGACTACAAGCCTCAAAAGATCTTTGAACTTTATAGACAGGGCCATTATGGGGTTAAAACAGGTAAGGGTTTTTATGACTATGGAGGAAGATCAGAGGCCGATGTCTGCAAAGAAAGAGATATCAAGTTGATTAAACTACTAAAGGCACTTCAAATGATTGAGGGATAATCTTTTTTATTGAAAAATTTAAATTATATTTTTAATATTTTTAATTATGAAAAAGAATGAAAAAAACGAAGAACTTGAAGAGGCCAAGAAGTTATTTAAAGAAGGCCTTATAAAGATTTTAAAGGCAACCAAGAAGGTCTCTGAAAAGGTCATCGAAGGATTCAGAGAAGGCTATGCAGAAGACGTAACAAAAAAAGATAACGAAAAAGACTGACGCCTTAATTCTTCATAACTGGTACTTATTTATTTCATCACACCAATCTGAACACCTCTAAATCTTGCTGGTGCTGTTCCATGCCCCACATGTGCTACTTGCCCGGGTTCTCCTTTACCACAATTTGGAATCCCCCACATCTGCCAGTAATCCTTCTTAGCAATAGCATCGCAAGAATTCCAAAACTTCGGAGTAATTCCTGTATATGTGGGATTCTTTATCATTTCACAAATCTTTCCCTTCTTTATCTCCCATCCAATTTCAGTGCCAAATTGAAAATTAATCCTCTTATCATCTATTGACCAGCTCCGATTTGTACATAAAAAAACACCATCATCAGTATCTTCAATCATCTCCTCAAGGGTCCAATCTCCTGGTTCGAGATTGATATTTGTCATTCGAATAAGTGGAATTCGATTCCAGCCATCTGCCCTCATAGTACCATTGCTCTCTTTTCCAATAACACCTGCAGTCTCTCTTGAGGTGAGAAGATTAATAAGGATCCCTTTGGATATAATTTCTGTCTTTTGTGCCTTAACCCCTTCATCATCATAACCAAATGTTCCAAGACCTCCTGGATAGGTAGCATCTGCTACCACATTCACTATTTCTGAGCCATATCTAAAATTTCCAAGCATTTCAGGTCTTATGAAACTTGTTCCAGCGTAGCTTGTTTCTGACCCGAGTACTCTATCGAGTTCGATTGGATGTCCTATAGATTCATGAATTTGAAGGGCCAATTGTGATCCATCAAGGATAATGGTTGTAATCTTTGAGGGACATGGTTTAGCCGAAAGAAGCCTTTCAGCCTCTTCTAAAATCCTTTCCGCATGATCTTTTAATTCTAAACTTTCGATCCACTCATAACCTTTTGTAGCAAAATTCCCTCCAAATGAACTTGGATAAGAACGTACCTGAACCTCATCTCCATCAATAGCGGTTGCTGAAATACCGGCACCGCATTCAATTATCTCCTGTTCAATATAAGCACCATCTGTAGAGGCAAAAATCTTCTCTGTTTTAAAAGATCCAAAATTGGCCTCTGATATCTTAATCTTATCTCTCTTTCTCATTAGTTCATCACATAAGAAAAGGAGATCAAGTTTTTTCTCAAGCGAGACATTAAAAGGATCAATAGAGACATCCGTCCTATATCTGTCCTTAATTGGTGATATAGGACGAAGTAGGATACTTCTTACATTAACCTTTGAGCTCGCATCTGCAATTTTCAGTGCCTGTATAAAGACATTTTCCATCTCTCTTTTATTTATTTTAGAACTGCAAGCAAACCCCCAGCCATTATTTACAAGTACCCTTATACCGAATCCACAATCTTCCTCGATTGTAAGTACCTCTATCTTTCCATTCTTAACTAATATCTCCTCCTTTTTTCGTCTAACAATTCTTATATCTGCATAATCTACCTTTTTAAACTCGGCAAGATCAAGAACTGCCTCAATGAAATCTTTCAATCAAATCACCCCTTTATATAATAATCAGTAATTAAGAACACCCAATTGGTGTTATCTTCATAGCAAATTTGATACCCCTGAGAAATTGAAACCGCTTATTTTAATGGCAGGGGCAACAACACCTGTAATAAAACGCCTGGAATAAACCGTTCCTTTTGAACAAATCTTTCTTTCCTTTGAAATTGTTCCCACACGACTCAAAGCCCTCAATATCGAATCTGTAAATCTTAAATTTCTAAGTGGCTTCTTTATTTCACCATCTTCTATAAGAAATGTACCATCCCTTGTCATTCCTGTAATAACAGCCTTCATTGGTTCAACTACATTCGTATAATGGAATCGAGTTACATAGATTCCTTTCTTAACAGACCCTACCATCTCTTCAAGAAACGAATCTCCACCATCCATAAATAGATTTATTGGAATAGGCCCTGTGGTATTTGGAGCTATAAGGGCATGTCCTGTAGATTCTTTACCTTCGCGGCCAGCGGTGAATGAATCGTAGGTTATCTCTCTTGCTATCCCTCTCTCAAAAAAGGTTACCTTTCTCTTTGGAACTCCCTCAAAGTCGAAGGGGACTGGAAGTCCTTCTGGATTGAGCCCGTCGTCATAAATTGTAACTTTCTCATCAACCATCTTCTTTCCAAAATTATTACAGAAAAAACTCCTTCCCTCCTGAACCGAAAGGGCGTGAAAGCCAAGGTAACCGAGAAAGGAAAGAAATTCACTTACTGCATACGGTTCAAGGATAACCTCATATTCAGCTGGCTCTATACCTATTGGGTCCTCTTTTGGCACCTTATTCATTGCTTCACGGGTTATGGATTCAATATCTAATGCCTCTGGGTCTCTTCCAACAAAGCTTGCATATCCAGAACCATAATCATTTTCAACAATCAAATGAATAAAGATATCTGAATATTTTTGATACCTTTCAACACCGAGTGAATTCACAATAGAAACTTCGACCGTCCCGTTTGAAAAAGATCCTGAGGCATTGAGTCCTTTTTCAGTTACTATTTTAAAAATATTTTGAATCATCTTTACTTTCCTTGCCGGGGTAAGCGATTTAATCTTCTCATTATAAGTTGGTATATATATTGTGGGTTTTGGCCCAGGGAGGGAAACGAATTCCTCGTTTGGATGCTGAAGTTTAGCCATTGATACGGCTTTTTGTATAAAATCATTTAAAGAAAATTGGTTTAGTTGGTTTGTAGTTAAAACAGCAATCCTCTTATCAATAACGACCCGAAGTATCAATGTTTGATTTCTTTCGGAAACATGCTGATGTATTGATGAATTAGTAAATCTTGTAAGTGACGAATCCTCGGTAAAAAGTAAGGCCTCTGTCTGATTACCAGGAGATTTATTAACAATTCTTTTAAGTAAATTTATTGATCTCTCTTCTCCCATCATATCTATTCTCTCTTCTTTCTCTTCAAATAATCATTGATGGCCGATTTTATTGCCCTCTCTGCAAGAATTGAGCAATGAATCTTTGATGGAGGAAGCCCGCCCAAGGCTTCCGAAATAAGTTCTTCTGAGATGGAAAGGGCCTCTTCAATAGTTTTTCCCTTTATCATCTCTGTAGTAATGCTTGATGAGGCAATAGCAGCACTGCAGCCAAAGGCAAGAAATTTTGCATCAATAATCTTTTCTGAAGAGACCTTTATAAAAAGCCTCATTGTATCACCACAAACAGGATTCTGTGCCTCTCCAATACCGTCAGGATCATTCATCTCTCCCCGATTCCTTGGGTTTTTTAGATGATCCATAATAATTTGATTGTATAGTATGTTTGTCTCTACCATTCCCTTAAATTCTTTTGGCAAACTCCTTACCAAATTCAATAGCCTTATTTATCTCTTCTCTATCGGGTACATACTGTATAGAAAGCTCCTTTTCCCATATCTCAAACCTTTCCGCCTCAAGTAAACTCCTCATCTCTTTTATTGCACCCCCAGCCCAACCATAAGAACCAAATAAGGCAAAAATCTTACCTTTTGGTTTAAGACCTTTTAAATAGGTTAAGAAATCTCCCATTGTGGGAAACATACCGTTATTTAGAGTAGGAGATCCTAAAATTATACCCTTTGCATTTAACATCTCTTCAATAATATCGCTTCGGTGATTTGAACGAAGATGAAGGAGCCTGGCCTCAACTCCTTGTTCAATCAAACCCTTTAGTATCCCTTTTGCAAGGCTTTCAGTGCTTCCCCACATTGTATCATAAATAACAAGGGCCTTTTTATCTGTTTCTCCCTGACTCCATTTCAAATATCTCTGTATAATTCTGTTTGGATCCCTTCTCCAGATAAATCCGTGACTCGGTCCAATCATATCGATAGGGAGCCCCATTTTAAGGATCTCCTCTATCTTCCTTATTACAATGGGTGCAAATGGCCAGATAATATTTGCATAATATTTTGCAGCATGCCTCATGATATCCTCATTTGCTTCATCTTCAAATCGATAAGACGATGCAATGTGCTGTCCAAAGGCATCATTGGGCAAAAGGACACGATCTTCTTTAATGTAGGTAAACATGCTATCAGGCCAGTGAAGCATAGGGGCTTCTATAAATAGAATATTTCTTTTACCTATTGGAAGTGTATCGCCTGTTTTTACAATTTTAAAATTTATAGATCCTTTATAATGCTTTTCAAGACCTTTTTGGCCTCTCTCTGAAGTGACTACCAAAGGATCCCCAATCTTCTCTATTGTCTGTGGTAAAGCACCTGAGTGGTCCATCTCCACATGATTTGAAATGATATAATCAATCTTTGATGGATCTATTATCTCTGAAATCCTATCCAGCATCTCCCCAAAGAAAGGTGCCTTCACAGTATCTACCAAAACATTCTTTTCATCTAAAATTAAATACGCATTATAGGTTGTTCCATATGGAGTTGAATAACCATGAAAATCCCTTGTGTTCCAATCAATAGCACCAACCCAGTAAATACCCTCCTTAAGTTTCACAATCCCCATATTTAGACCTCCTTTATTTCTAAAATACTTCAAATTTATCAAGAATCATATCTATATCTCTTCTATCATCAAAACCTTCCTTTTCAACTATCATATATAGAATAAAGATTTGATAAGGTTCTTTGAATCCATAGATCCATCCCTGTTCTCTCTTCTCCCCTTTAATGGAATATATAGCATACTTTTTAGCAGCATACTGTACGCCTTTCAAATTGATAGGTTTGGTAGGAAAAACCATCATCTCTATCTCTTTACCATGCTCTTCCTTTAATTCCTCCCTCAGGCTCTCGGTTGCTACTGTTGTAAGTCTTTCAATAAATTCCTGGCTGAATTCTGTATATTGCCCTGCTGGCGTAAAGTCGAATTGAATATTCGATCTGGTCTCAGGATTAAATATATATAATTCTGTCTGTTCCTTATCATCCAGGCCAGGCTTTTCGTAACCAAGCTCTTTTAGAAAATCTGGAAAGTCTATGCTTATCTTCCAGTGAGAGGGCGCTTCAACCTTGAATGGATATCTGATTCCAGTAAACTTATTCCCTTCAATTCGTCCAGAAGGAATCTTTATATCTTCTTTCAATGCATCTCGGATCGGAACAACTTTCGTACATCCTGCAAGGATTAATAACATAAGGTAGACAGAAATAAATATTTTTTTCTTCATACATGCCTCCTTTTTACAATAATTAAATTTTAGCCTTTTTTATCTGACTTTTCACCTGATTAAAAAACTTTCTCACCTTCACTTTTCAATTGAGGGCCACGAGGTTTCATTTATTGACTTTTAAAAAATCAAATGATAATAAGAGTTTAAAATGAAGGCAGATAAAACCCGCTGGGATAAAAGATTCCATACTAAGAGATTTGCCCTTGGAAAAGAGCCCAATCCTTTTCTAAAAAGATATATCAAGTTTCTTCCGCCTCGAGGAATAGCGCTTGATATTGCAGCAGGAGAAGGAAGAAACTCTGTTTTTTTAGCAAAAAAAGGTTATCAGGTAGATGCAGTTGATATTTCTGAGGTGGGTTTAAAAAAGGCAGAAAGGTTAGCAAAAGAGATGGGTGTTAGGATAAATACAGTCCTTGCTGATCTTGATCATTATAAAATTGAAAAAGGCAAATATGACCTTATTGCAAACTTCTATTTTCTCGAAAGGTCTCTTATCCCCAAGATAAAAAAAGGACTAAAAAGAGGTGGAATGGTAATATTTGAAACATATATCCTTGAGCAGAGGGAGCTTGGAACTGGGGGGCCAAAACATCCTCGATACTTCTTAAAACATAATGAACTTTTAGACCTATTCAGAGATTTTAGAATCTTATTTTATCGGGAAGGAATTTTTAATGAGGGTGGGAGAAAAAAGGCTGTTGCAAGCCTTATAGCAGAAAAGATTCATGATTAACTTCTTAAAAATAAAGACAGTCCAGAGAGCATATGAGTAAATCCTGAAGGGAAATTTGAAAAAAGGTAATTAAATAGAAGTAAGATTTCCTCGGCTCTCTTTCTTAAAGTGTCATTCCCTGTTAACTTCCAAAGCCTCAATAAATTAAAAACAGATACAGAATTCGAAGAAGGCACCACATGATCATATGGACTCTTTGAACGAAAAATCAGTGACTCATCCTCTGAACCAGTAAAATAGAACCCTCCATTCTGATTATCCCAAAAACGCTCCATCATGTTTTCATTAAATAATATCGCCTCATTAAGATAATGATTATCAGAAGATGCCTCATAAAGATCGATCAAGGCTTGAATAAAGAATGCATAATCTTCAGAAAAACCTTTCACAGGGTCTTTATCTTTATTAATAATTCTTGGAAGATACTGTTTTTTAGCCATCTGTTCAATGATAAGTTCCCCTGCCTTTCGGGCAGCATCTAAATAGATTTTTTTACCAGTTGTCTTAAACCCTGAAACAAAACCAGAGATCATTAGGCCGTTCCATGAGGTAATGATCTTTTCATCCCTTTTAGGCTTAATTCTCTTCTCCCTCTCGTAAAAAAGGATCCTTTTACCTTCTGATATCAATTTATCAATTTCTAAAACAGTAACTCCGTAAAGCTCTGATACCTTCTCTATTGGATATGCAATATGAAGAACATTCTTCCCTTCTTCAAAATTTCCACGGGATGTAACCCCGAAGTACGAAGACAATATAGTCCCGTTCTGCTCTCCTAACAGATCTTTAATCTGGTCTTTGGTCCAGAGAAAGAATTTTCCTTCCTGACCTTCAGTATCTGCATCCTGCGAAGAGTAGAATCCCCCTTCATTGCTCGTCATCTCTCTCAAGATATAATTCAGGATCTCTTCACCCACTTCAAGAAACTCTTCCTTCTTTGTAAGCTGATATACATCGAGGTATATTTTGGAAAGAAGTGCATTATCATAAAGCATCTTTTCAAAGTGTGGAATTAGCCAGCGATCATCTACTGAATATCTATGAAAACCACCACCTAAGTGATCACGTATTCCACCTCGGGCCATTTTTTGGAGTGTAAATTCAACCATATTGAGTGCATTCTTATTACCAGCCTCTTGGCTATATCTCAATAAAAAAGAGAGGATGGTTGGATTTGGAAACTTAGGCGCCTTATCAAATCCACCATTTACTGGATCAAATCTACTTTCAAAAAATTCATAGGCCTTGGATAAAATATCTGGATTTAGATTCTTATCAAGAGGGAGGATCTCAAAGATCTTCTGAATTGTATCCCTCATCTGGGTTTCAACTTTCTCTATATCTTTCCGGTGGTTTTTATAATAATCAGATATGATGAGAAGAAGTTTTGGAAAACCTATTAGCCCCTTACGATCTTCCGGTGGGAAATAAGTTCCTCCATGAAAAGGGATTAGTTTTGGTGTTAAAAATACAGTTAATGGCCATCCTCCACTGCCAGTCATTAACTGGACAGCATTCATATATATCTCATCAAGATCAGGTCTCTCTTCACGATCTACTTTTATATTGATAAAATGCTCGTTCATTATCCTGGCAATAGACTCATTTTCAAAACATTCACTTTCCATTACATGACACCAATGGCAGGAAGAGTAACCAATACTTAGAAGTATTGGCTTATCCTCTTTTTTAGCACGTAAAAGGGCCTCTTCTCCCCATGGATACCAATCAACTGGATTATGTGCATGCTGTAATAAATATGGACTTGTTTCATTAATTAATCGGTTAGTATATTTATACATCTATCGCTCCTCAACTATTTATAACATTAATCTTATGAAAAATAAATTATTGGATCATGCTCGATAGGCCTTCTTCGTCATATCCGAAATGGATCAATATCTCTTCCGTTGCCTTGAGCAACATATCCATATACTTTTTTACATCATAGGCATCCTCAGGTCCAACTAAAGGAAAGGTCCTTACCCTTTCATCCTTATCCCTTGCCAAGGCATCTTTAATAAGGTAGCTGACCTTCTGCCCAGGGTGAATCTCAATACCTGCTTCTTCCAATTGCTGTGCAGCAATTGCAGTAAGACTATCCACACAATAGTCATATGGCTCTCTGGATATCCTCTTTTTGATTGCCAATTCGCCTTGGCCTACCCTTCCCTCTCTCAGCATAAGAGAGTACTCAAAAAGGATATCTAAAATCTCAGGGATCTTGGACCTATAATCCTTTATATCTCTCGTGTTACTAAGAATCTCGAGCATCTTTAATTGTGCCTTCTGAACTACGTAAGGTGTATCACTACGTCTAAATGAAAGGCCTCTTGCCTTGATCTTCCCATTTTTAAATAGACCGAAATAGCGATTTGCGACAGGACTTTCGGGATTCTGTCTTGAGGGAAGAAAGACCATCCAGTTATAAATCCCTTCAAGGGTCATAGGAATTCCTGTGACTCTGGTTATCTTTTCACAGACTTCCAAAACATCTTCTTCTTTTAAGCCCTCCTTACGAAGCCAGAGTGAATCAGTAATAGCATGTAGGAGTTCAAAACCTTCTTCCTCACATATCTCTTTTGCCTGAAGGAGTTTTTCACGACCGAAAGCAGTAACTGCTTCATGTGCCTCAATCCTTCCAAAGCGTGCATTTCTATAGCCTAAATATCCAAAACATGTAACAAGCATCCACTTAAGTGCTGTCTGTTTCTGGTTATAGACCTCCATCTTTCTCCTCTCGCTCTGTAGCTCCTGGTCGGAATTTGAGGCCAGAAAGGCTTCGAGCTTTTTGATCTTCTCTTTCAGCCACGCCCTCCTTTTCAGGATAGGCTTTATGGTCTTTGGAACAATGCCCTCTCGTCGTTCACATATTGTATAACCTGTCTCAGGGACCCGATTATTTTTACAACAACCGCAGAGAACAGTCTCTGCAGATATATTATGAATAGCCATTATGGTTGGATACATCGAGGAAAAATCTATCTCTGCTACATTCTCAAAGATACCAAGTTTAGGTTGAAATACAAGACCTCCCTTGTCCGTAACAAGGAGATCCCATGCAGTCTTAAACTGCTCGGGCTCTCCTTTCCTCCAGGGGATAAGGATACCATCCTGAAATGCCCGATCAAGTTGCATAGAGGTGATTGCCGTTCCTGGGGAGGTGCGTGCCATTCTTTGAACAGGGATCTTTGCCAATCTCGAGAGTTCAATAACCCCTTCCATTCCGGATTCTTGGTATATGAAAGAATTTGTGCGATCAATATGCCATCTCCCAAAAAGCAGATGGGCAGAGGCCTGATAGTAAGTGCGACCATAAGAAAAGTAAGAGCGACCCTTGATGTTTACTGACCTTTTCAAAGGGGTCGGCTCTCGATCCCATGGAATAGAAACCTTTAAGTATCTTTCAAGGGAAAATAGACGCGGAAAAATCAAACTATCGCCATGCTCGCTCAGTATCAGGTCAGGATCAAAACGGCCAAGAAAGCTATGGATCTCTGAAAGGTCCATTTCTTCCATCTCCAATCTATATCCTTCACATTCCAGTAGAAGTGATCTCGAGCCACTCTGCTCGAAGATACTTAGCTCCATCACCCGAATCTCAGGAACTTCTCCATCATCTTCCCAGATAGACTCTGAGGGATCAAGATGGATTTCAAAGACCCTATCTCCTTCTATATCGGCAATACATCGACCAGTGGGAAAGAGCCCCTTTTCATAAAGATAAAGTTGTGATAAAGGGATGTCGCAGTTATAGAAGGTAATCTTTTCTTCCCATGGCGGAAGAATCTTTGGAAGCTCGAGATAGTAATCTACGGTGCTAACCTCGATCTCCATCACCTCTGCCCTCTCTCCACTCCAGAAATCCCTCTTCTCGGTCCACTCCCATCCCTTTACCCATCCTCTTCTTTCAAGATTCGAAAACAAGGCAAGAAGATCTTTTCTCCCTCCCTTCGCATAGAATCGAGGATAGAAAGGCTCCTTTACTCGCCTCAGAGACCCATCTTCAGTCTTAATCCATAGAATCATTGAGGCCTCAAGGGGATAGAGATCAAATAGCCACCCCCGGATTTCCATCGGCCTTCTCTCTTTCTTCCAGGATTTGGAGTCTTCTTCTCAGCTCAACCAAGGCCTTTTCATGCTCGATGAGAATAGAGATTAGGATGGTCTCAAATGGCCATGGCCTGGAGGCATATACACCTGCCTGAACATGAAGCCTTGCCTTCTCGAAGAGTCGATCCAAAAACTCTTGGTCCTCTTTTCTTAGAGCACGACGGAACTTTCTCCACTCCTGGACTTCCTGTTCAAAAACCTGACTAAAAGGAAGAACTGTACGTCCCATAAAAATCTCCTAATAACAAGAGTATGCCAAAGATTTTTCTTCTTTCTTTATCTTAAGTTTAGATTCTTGTATCCCGGTCTTAACCAGGTTATTTTTAATCCCATCCTTCAGCAGAACAATTTTTACCTGCTCATCATCAACTCTGATTCTCCACAGAGAATCAGAAAAGCGAATTAGCCTCCTTGTAAAGTAGAGCCTTCGCTGGGTCGAAAGCCCCTCTTCTCTCTTGCCCGTGACAGGAAAACCTGAACGGACAGAATCGGATTGAAATAGAAAGAAACGAAAAGCCTTAAGCGACATCTCCTCCATCCTGTGTAGAAAGCGATCAAAGAGGATCCGAGAGTCTCTGTCTCTAATATCTTCATCTAAGAACGTATTCATCGGACCTGTGATAATGATATTTGACTTCAGATGGTAAGACGATTCTTGAGTCTCCGAATGAAGATGGCTAAAGGCAAGTCTTTCTATCACAAGGGTGGTCATCTGATAGCAGGTAAAGGCCCTCGCAATAAGAATCCTTTTCAGAATCCTTTCTGCTGGAATCAACATTCTTCTTGCAAGGGCTGAAATTGCATAAGGATTGAATTGATTGGCTCCATCTAAGACAATTACAGGCAGTCCTCTGTGGGCTATCCAGCCTGCTACATATGAGGCAATCCTTTCTGCCCCTTCTCCAAAGAAGAGGGCTCTTCTTGGAGCAGAGGTTTCAACTTTTAAGAGGATCCCATCAATTAAAACACCTAAAGACCAATCCATTGGCAAACCCTCAGCTAAAGTTTTCTAAAAACTCCTATGACCTTTCCAAGGATCTTTACATCAGTTGCCCCTTCTTCAATCTGAATCGTTTCCCACTTTTCATTATCAGGTTTTAGCTCTATCCTTTTGCCCCTTTTAAAAAATCTTTTCACCGTTGCCTCTTCTCCAATAAGGGTTACTACCACATCGCCATTTTCTACCAAGGGCTGGGAGCGCACAAGCACATAATCATTAGGAAGGATATAAGGTGACATACTATCCCCTTTTACCTTAAGAAGAAAGACCTCATCACCATTTATCCATTCTCTGGGAAGGGGAATTGTGCCTTCTACGTGTTCTATGGCTAAAAGGGGTTTCCCTGCTGCAACCCTACCAATCACTGGAATTTCTCGAAAAGATTCCTCACTCCTTTCCATATCCCTTTTAGGTTCATGCTCTTCAAACACAAGAAGCTCGAGACTTCGCGACATCGAGCCCTTTCGTTTCAGATACCCTTTTTTTTCAAGCGCTTTGAGATGGTCAAAGGCTGCCCTTGGATAGATCCTGAAGTGTTCAGCAATCTCTCTAACTGAGGGGGGATATCCCCTTTCGCGAATAAATGTCCTTACAAAGTTAAAGACCTCTCTTTGCCTTGGAGTAAGATCCATAAATCACCTCCTGATGTATATATACTATACATTTGTTTAGTTGTCAAGTTAAAAAGTTAAGGATCTTTTCATAGTGGGGAGGTGGGGTGAAAAAGCCTTCGAGCGGATACCTTTTATAGATTAGCACTATTGATTATTCCCCTTTAAATAATTTGTTTTTTTCCAAGCGATTGTTAACAATTTAAAAATTAAAAGCCCCG
Source organism: Deltaproteobacteria bacterium (assembly GCA_037443425.1). Lineage (GTDB taxonomy): Bacteria > Desulfobacterota > BSN033 > BSN033 > UBA1163 > JBBIOI01. The sequence goes on along the minus strand of JBBIOI010000007.1, from coordinate 11,330 downwards.
CATTCGAAGGGTTTTGGACCCTACCTCCCCAGTCTCTGAAAGACTTTTTATCAGTCATTGCGAGCACCCAAAGAGGGCGTGGCAATCGGACGAACTCTCACCTGCGTCATTCCCGTGAAAACGGGAATCCAGCTGTTTTTTAATGTTTTTATTTTCCCTGGATTCCTGCTTTCGCAGGAATGAACAGCTTTAATTCCTATATTGAAATTAAGGCTTTTGAAATTAAATGCAGAATCAGATACTTATTGGAGCCAGACGGTCGGAAAGAATTTGCCAGAAACGCTATATAACCTAATCACGTAAAAAAAGATGCTTACGATGTTACCCTGTTGATTGTATTGCTACAATAATTAGGTTAAAATGTTTTTTTGAGGAGATTTTAATGTTTGAACGTCTTAAAGAGGATCTTCGAACGATTAAGGAGAGGGATCCCGCAGCGAAAAACTATCTTGAGATTCTTCTGTGTTATCCAGGACTTCATGCGATGTGGCTTCATCGTATTGCCCATTTTTTGTATTTAAAGAAATGGTATACCCTTGCCCGCCTTATTTCACATTTTAATCGATGGATAACAGGCATAGAGATACATCCGGGTGCGAAGATAGGGAGACGTCTATTTATTGATCATGGAATGGGAGTTGTAATTGGAGAAACTACAGAAATAGGTGATGATTGTTTAATATATAAAGGTGTTGTACTCGGTGGTACAACGCTTGAAAAGAAGAAAAGACACCCTACGCTTGGAAATCGTGTAATAATTGGTTCAAATTCTACTATCTTGGGCGCTATAACAATAGGAGATGGAGCAAGGATTGGATCAGGTTCGGTTGTAGTAAAATCAGTCCCTCCAGGTGCTACTGTAGTTGGTGTGCCAGGTCGTATCATTGAAAATCCAACACCTGAAAAGGAAGAACTGGATTTTGAACATGGAAATCTACCTGATCCCCTTTCAGATATTATGAAGATGCTTCTACAGCTTCACAGCAAATTGGAAGAAAGGGTGAAGCGATTGGAAAATCAGATAAATAAAAATAATTCTCAATGAGGAGCTTAAGATGGCAAAATATCCCAAGTTCCTTATGGAACATTTTCAGAATCCGAGAAATGTAGGTGAAATACCCAATCCCGATGGGGTTGGAACTGTTGGTAACGCCTCGTGTGGTGATATCATGCAGATGTATATAAAGCTCAACGGAGATAGAATCGTAGAGGCCAAGTTTAAGACCTTTGGTTGTGGGGCAGCTATCGCAACCAGTTCTATTATAACCGAACGAATAAAGGGTGAAACGATTGATAATGCTTTAAAAATCTCAGAGGAAACTGTAAAAGAGGTGCTTTCCCAGCTTCCAAAAGAGAAAATCCCATGTTTTACACTTGCACAGGAAGCATTAAAACTCGCTATCGAAGAGTATAAATGCAAACAGACTGGAATTCACGAAAAAGGTGGATTCGATACCAAGAGGATTAATGATGAATGAAGAGGAAAAGATAATCTTTTTAAATAATCCAAATCTTATCATCGAACGTTTGATAAAGAAATTTATAGCAGAGGACGAATCCAATCGGAGAAAGCAGATCGACGATGGAGTCTATTGGGAAGAGCCTCTGGTCGGATTTGGATCAGGAATTGATCCTTTGTTTTCTAATTATAAAAGGATTATTGGACCATTTCATCTTACACCTATAGAAATTATCTCACGTTTATTAAAAGAAAAGGGCAAACAACTACTGCTTTCTGAAATTGAAAATATAAGTGTAATCTCATGGGTTCTTCCTGCCTCTGAGGATATAAGAATAAGTAATCGTAACGAAGATAGATTTCCCTCAAAACTCTGGGTCTATGCCAGAGAATTTGGTGAGGCATGTAATAATGCCCTTAAATTACATTTAATAAAATTTCTTGAAAATCTTGGCTATCCTTCAGTTGCTCCCACACTTTCTCCTTCCTTCCAACATATCTATGATGAGAGTGTTGGCTGGGCATCTCCCTGGTCCGAACGCCACGTAGCTTATTTGTGCGGTCTTGGGACATTTGGCCTTTGTGATGGTTTTATAACAGCAAAGGGAAAGGCGATTAGAATTGGAAGTGTTGTTACATTACTCAAATTAACGCCAAGTGGGAAAAGGTATCACCACCATAAAGAGAACTGCCTCTTTTTTCAAAATGAGAAATGTGGGAGATGTATCTCAAGATGCCCTGCAGGCGCAATATCAGAGTATGGACATGACAAAAATAAATGCAGAGAATACATAAGGTCAGAAAATCTTGAGGCAAAAAGACTTGAATATGGACTCAATAATCCACCTCCTGCTTGCGGCCTTTGTCAAACAGGAGTTCCTTGCGAATCCAAAATTCCAAGACCCAATCTCATAGCCTGAACCCCTCCTACCCAAAACGGCCTGTAATATAGTCCTCGGTAAGTTTTTTCGAAGGTTTGGTAAAAATCCTATCTGTGCGGTCAAACTCTATTATTTCACCAAGAAACATAAAAGCCGTAAAATCTGATACGCGAGCTGCCTGCTGCATATTATGGGTTACAATGATAATAGTTAAACATTTTTTTAGTTGAATGATGAGCTCTTCAATCTTTGCAGTCGCTGTAGGATCAAGTGCAGAAGTTGGTTCATCAAATAGAAGAATCTCTGGATCAGTAGCCAGTGCACGTGCAATGCAGAGTCTCTGTTGTTGTCCACCTGAGAGATTGAATGCATGCTCAAAAAGCCTATCTTTCACCTCATCCCATAAAGCTGCTTGCCTTAATGCCCGTTCCACCTTTTCATTTAAAAAATCCCTGTTCTTTTCTCCCCTGATTCTAAGACCATAGGCCACATTCTCATAAACTGTCTTTGGAAAAGGATTTGGCTTCTGGAAGACCATACTAATCCGCATTCTTATTTCAATTGGATCAATCTTTGGATTTATTATATTCAAATGATCTGGGTAAAGAATAATTTCTCCTTCGTAACGATTATCTGGATAAAGGTCATGCATGCGGTTAAAACATCTAAGAAAAGTAGTCTTTCCACAACCAGATGGACCAATAAGTGCAGTAATCCTCTTCTCTGCTATCTGAAGATTAATATTTTTCAGAGCCTGAATCTTATTGTAATAGAAATTGAGATTCTTTACCTCTGCTTTAAGATTTTCTTTTAGTAACATTAGAGAGCCTAACCATTATTACCATTTTATTTTCTTTCTAAATCTATATCGGAGATAAATAGCCAATCCATTCATTATTAGTGTCATAAGAATAAGAACTATACCAGCAGCTGCTGCATTTAAATGAAATTCTTTTTGAGGTCGGGAAACCCAGTTGAATATTTGAATGGGCAATACTGTAAAGGGGTCAAATAACCATTTGAATGAAATAAAAGGAAATGTAGAGCTTATTGGAAAAGAAGGAAGAAAGGCAATAAATGTCAAAGCTCCAACAGTAATTAAGGGTGCTGTTTCTCCAACAGCCCTCGAAAGCCCAATGATTATCCCGGTAAGTATCCCACCCATTGAATAAGGAAAAACATGGTCACGAATCGTTTGCCATTTTGTTGCTCCAAGTGCATAAGAAGCTTCACGAATCGAGTTTGGGATCGACCTGATAGATTCTCTTGTAGTGATAACCACCATTGGAAGAATTAAAAGGCCCAAGGTTAATCCCCCTGTTAAAATACTCTCTCCGAATTTGAAAAAATAGACAAAAAGACCTAATGCCAAGAGTCCATAGATGATAGAGGGTACTCCTGCAAGGTTATTTATGTTAATTTCGATCAGGTGGGTCAGCCAATTTTTTCTGCTATATTCTTCTAAATAGATTCCTGCACCGATTCCTAAAGGAACGGCAGTGGCTGCGGTGACTATCATCACCAGGGTTGTTCCTACCCAGGCAGAAAGAATGCCTGCCTTTTCTGGGAACCGTGAAGGATAGGAAACAAGAAATTGAAAACTCAGTCTTGAAATACCGTCAATGAAAAGATCGATGATGAGTGTAAAAAGTAGGACAAAACCAATCATGGTTGAGAGAAGTCCAATAATCCAAAATATGTAATCTCGAGATTTATTCAGAGCGATCCTTCTTCTCATCTCAATAACATCGAGTTTTTGAGTTTGAGACATACCTAATACACCTCCCTTATTCTTTTCCTGAACCAGAATCCCAGAATATTTAACGTCAGGGTCATCAAAAAAAGAGTGATCCCAGCAGCAAAAATGGTCTTATACTCAATGGTGCCATGAGGAACATCTCCCAGACTTACTCCAACAATATAGGCAGTTAAAGTCTGGATCGGTTCAATTGGATTGAGTGTCAGATTGGGCATCATCCCTGCTGCAATCGCCACGACCATCGTCTCTCCAATGGCTCTGGAGATACCAATGATGAAGGCAGCCGCGATACCAGAAAAGGCAGCGGGTATAATTACTTTAAAGGCAGTTTGGAATTTAGTCGCACCCATGGCATAAGATCCCTCCCGGATATGCATCGGGACAGCCTTCATGGAATCCTCACTCACTGAACTTACATAGGGAATGATCATGATCCCAATGATAATGCCAGGGCTAAGGGCATTAAATCCTGAGAGATTTGGAATAAGTTTTTGTAAAACAGGGGTGAGGAAAAGTAGTGCAAAATAACCATAAACCACTGTTGGAACAGCTGCCAGGAGCTCCAGAATAGGTTTTGCAACCTCTTTCACCTTAAAGGGGGCATACTCGCTTAGATAAACAGCAACGATGAGGCCAATAGGCAACGAGACGAGAACAGCAATTCCGGTTACCAGGAGCGTTCCAGTCACCAGGGGTAAGATACCAAATTTGGGTTGAGCAAAAAGAGGTGTCCATTGTGTACCGGTCAGAAACTCCCGAAGTGATACATCTTTAAAGAATCCCAATGCTTCGAAGAACAGGATGAAGACAATACTGAGTGTGATAAAAATGGAAGAGAGGGCACTGAATAACAACACACCTTCAATGACCCTCTCTTCTATTTTCGAAAACCTCTTTTTATGCATGAATATTATTTTTTCTCTTCCAATTTCAGGAGATCCTCAATCTTCATCCCAACTTTTGCCTCCCCAGCGAAAATTGTTCCGGTGATTCGTTTAGCAAACCTTTCCTCTGCGAGTCGATAGGCTCGATCTGGGAGAGGGACATACTTGACCTGTTTGACCAACTTTGGAGCATTCTTGAGATAAAACTCAACAAACTCTCTAACTTCAGGCTTCTCTGCTGCCCTCTTGCTCACATAGATAAAGATTGGTCTGGAGAGGGGATGATAGCTTCCATCCATGATTGTTTTTTCTGATGGTGTGACAGGACCCTTTCCTTCGTCAATAGGGACAATCTTCAATTTATCCTTGTTTTCTGCATAATATGCATATCCAAAAAAACCGAGAGCCCCTTTGTCCATTGCAATGCCTTGAACGAGGACATTATCGTCTTCGCTTGCCGTGAAATCCCCTCGACTTGATCTCGACTTTCCAACGATTGCTTCAGTAAAATAATCGAAGGTGCCTGAATCAACTCCAGGACCATAAAGTTTTAAGGGGATATCTGGCCATTTCGGGTTTACCTGATTCCATTTCGTAATGACTCGTTCCGCCGCCGGCTCCCATATCTTTTTGAGATCTGCTGGTGTCATGGAAGTCACCCAAGTATTTTGGGGGTTGACCATGACCGCAATCCCGTCATAACCTATTGGAAGTTCAATATATTCAATTCCAGCCTCTTTACAAGCATCGATCTCTTTCTTTACTATGGGTCTTGAAGCATTTGATATATCAGTCTCACCTCTACAGAATTTTTTAAAACCACCACCTGTGCCAGAAATTCCTACTGTAATCTTAATAGCTCTTCCTTTTGCCTTCTGAAACTCCTCAGCAACTGCTTCTGTAATCGGGTATACGGTACTAGAACCATCAATTCTGATGATTTTTACCTGTGCATTAGCAGATGTAAGACCATAAACATAGGTCATAATTCCAAGCATTCCTAATATGCTTGCGAAGATAAAAAGTATCTTTTTCATTCTCAAATCCTCCTTTTAAGTTAAATTATTTTTGTTACAATATTGTTACAATTTTGTTATAAATATATTAACTTTTTATTACCTCATCTATTCCACCCCCTTCCCTTAAATTTAGGTGTAAATCCTTTGCAATGATTTGATTTAATAAATCCTAAAATCTCTATAAACTAATTAATAAATAATCTAAGAATGTTACAAAACGATGATGAAAAGATTAAATTTTTGTTTCAGCTCACTTAACATACCTCCTCACCTTCCCATATACCCAAATGCAAGGCTGTGTCGTAATGTCATTCTGAGGCTTTAGCCGAAGAATCTATGTTTTATAAGGGTTTGAATTCTATAGATTCCTCGCTTTGCTCGGAATGACAGAGGATATGTTTGTCATTTCGAACGGATGTGAGAAATCTTTGTGATTTCCATGTTCTCCGCATCAAGCACGAGGTGCTCGCAATTACTTATAAATATCCGTCCAAAGCGGATACAGCTTTAACGGAAATACTTTAAGTAAAGAGTTGTTCAATTTAGGTAAAATTTAGATTTTATTTAATGATTGGCAGTGTAAAATGAAATGTGGATCCTTTTCCAAGAGTGCTTTCAACCCATACTCTTCCGCCATGAGCTTGAACAATATGTTTAACAATGGAAAGACCGAGACCTGTTCCTCCTAATTCCCGGGACCTACCTTTATCTACCCGATAAAACCTTTCAAATATCCTTGATATATCTTCTTGTGAAATACCTATCCCATCATCTGTTACCGAGATCTTAACTTCCTTCTCATCCGTTTTTACAACTGAAATTTTAATCGTCCCATTTTCTCGTCCATATTTAATTGCATTATCAAGAAGGTTAAAAAGAACCTGTTCCAGATATTGACGGTCGCCATAAACCTTAAGGTTAGAAGGAAAACTTGGTATCGAAACAGTAATATTTTTTTTCTCAAAAGAATCCCCTAGAAACTCTAAGACTCCTGAAATGAGATCAGACACAAAAATAGAATCCTTATTCCATTGAAATTCTTGTGATTCCATTTTTGAGAGTAGTAAAAGATCATCTACAATCTTTTCCAGCCGGTCAGAATGTTTTTTAATTATTTGAAGAAACCTTTGAGCAACATCATTTTTTAAACCCTCTTCCAGGAGCGTTTCTGCATACCCTCTAATTGCGCTCAGCGGAGTTCGCAGTTCGTGTGATACATTAGCTATAAAATCTTGACGAATTTTCTCCAATTCCTTTAATCGGGTTATGTCATGAAATACAGCTATAACCCCATTGAAACCTTTCTTTTCTTCATTACTTTTCTCTGTAGAAGGAATTCTTACTATATTTACCTCAAACGTTTTCCCAACTGGCAATGGAAGATTAAGTTCAAAGGAAAGATTATCTTCCTTTTGAAGTGTCTCTCTAATTGCCTCTTCTAATCTTGCATTTCTAATGATTTCAAGAGGTCTTCTGGATGAAACATCAGAAGGGAGGGAAAGAACTCTTTTTAAGGCATCGTTTGCTAAGATAATCTTACCACTTTCATCTACAACCAAGACTCCTTCTCCCATTCCCTTAAGGACAGCATTTAAATAATCAGTCTCCCTTGAAATCTCTTCGAACCTGTTCTTTAATTGAATTTCAACCTTTTCTATCTCTCTTGCAAGGGTATGAAATTCTCTTATCGATTTAATCTTGATGCTCGATCTTGAATAAGACTTAATAATCTTGAGAATCTTACTGAGAACTTCTTCAATGGGTTGAGTAATATGCTTAATTAAAAAATATGTCATCCAGAATGAGATTAAAAAGCCTAGAAGAGAAGAGATAAAAAAAGATTTTTTTAGAAGAAGAAACAAAAATCCCTGTATAAACAGGAAAACAAGTAAGGAAAAGCTTATAATACTAATCCACCAAAGTTGAACCCTTAACTTCATTCCTCTTCCTCTCGAAAACGATACCCAACCCCACGAAGAGTTTCGATATAGTCTCCCATAGAGCCAAGTTTCTCCCTTAAGCGACGAATATGTGTATCAACTGTTCGTGCATAACCCTCATATGTATATCCCCAAACTCGATCAAGAAGTATTTCTCTTGTAAGAACTCTTCCCCTTTTTGAAGTAAGCTCAAAGAGGAGTTTAAACTCTGTTGCTGTTAATCGAATCTGCTTATTATTAATAGAAACCATATGACGAGAAGGATCGATCACAAGACCTTTAATCCTAATAAGCTTCATCTCTTCGGGGGCCTCTTTTCGACGAAGAATCGCCTTAACTCTGAGTACAAGTTCCCTCGGACTAAATGGCTTTGTTACATAATCATCTGCCCCTATCTCAAATCCTACGATACGATCTACCTCCTCTGCCTTAGCTGTTAGCATTAAGATTGGAATCGATTGTGTCTCGGGATTTGACTTTAGCGATTTACAGACATCCTTTCCGTCCATTTCAGGTAACATAAGATCTAAAATAATCAGGTCCGGTTTTTCTTTTCTTGCTTTATCCAAACCAGATGCACCATCATAAGCCTTAATTACAATAAAACCTGCCTGTTTTAAGTGATAATCTATCAGATCAACTATATCTTTTTCATCTTCTATAATTAATATGGGTTTCATATTTCAAAGTCCCTGTTTTTCAAATTAGGGCTTATGCCCCTTATGTTAGATTGCATTTAAATATGATCGATTAAGATTTTGACCCCGATGGCAATCAAAATCACCCCACCAAGGAATTCTATCCTTTTCCCAAAATAATAACCAATCTTATTTCCAAGGAAAAAACCAAAAAATGACAACACAGATGTTACACCCCCAATAATGATAACTGGAGTAGCGATTGAAATATTTAATAAAGCAAAGCCAATTCCAACAACCATTGCATCGATACTGGTAGCCAAGGAAAGTACTAAAAGTACCCATAATTTTAGATAAAGAACCTTTTTTCTTTCTCTTTCAATCTTTGTAGATTCATAAATCATTTTAAAACCAATTAAACCGAGAAGGCCAAATGCTAACCAGTGATCAATACCCGAAATAAACTCTTTGACGATTAAACCAAATCCCCACCCAAGAATTGGCATGAATGCCTGAAAGAGACCAAAAGATAGACCAATCCTTATAGCATGGTTTGTCCTTTTATGTTGAATTGATATTCCATTACTTACAGAAACAGCAACTGCATCCATAGCTAAACTAAAAGCAATTATAAATATAGTCAAAGTATCCATTGTATTAAATTATAATACCAAACACGATAAAAATCTCACCTATTACTCAAAGCAATTAAATTTTTACATTTATCCCCTTCACCTCGGTTGCGAGTCGTACCGCCCCCCTCTCTCTGATGAGGCTTTATTGCAATGAGATGTATACCATGTTTGTCATTCCGAGCGAAGCGAGGAGTCCATGAGATTGCCATGCCCTTCGGGCTCGCAAAGACTTCGTTAGATTGCCACGCATCCTTTGGATGCTCACAATGACTTATAAATATTTGCTTTTTATAAAAAATCTCAATTTAGATAAAAGTTAGGCTAGAAAGCATATTAATTCGAAGATAATGAAGTATATTTTTAAAGATTTGCTTATCGAGATTATGGAGTTGCTTGAATAATTTTCTATTTTATATTATATGATTAATGAATCATATAATCATAAAGGTAAAAACTGGAAATATGATCCTGGTTTCAAAGATCATCTGAGTTTTTGAAACCCCAAGCGAGTTAAAAAGGAGAAGTAATTGGAAGATATTTTTGAAAAATTGGTAGAGTTAAAACGAGCTGGAAAACCTGCTGCTCTTATGATTGTCACTAAAACCCGAGGCTCTGTCCCAAGAAGGGCAGGGGCCAAAATGATAGTTTTAAATGATGGAACAACCATTGGGACGATGGGAGGGGGAGATCTTGAGAAGAAGGCGATTGAAGAAGCATTAGAGGCTATAAGAAAAGGTGAACCAAGAATAGCTTCTTTTACTCTGGATATTGAGAAAGGAAAACTGGATATGATGTGTGGAGGGGAACTTGAGGTATATATCGAACCTGTTCTACCAGAGGAAAGGCTCATCATCTTTGGAGCTGGTCATATCACGCGAAGGCTTGCCTCTTTAATGAAGTCAGTGGGTTTTAATGTATCGGTAGTGGATGATAGCCAGGAGCTTCTCAGGAAAGATATGTTTCCTGAAATTGAAGGTTTAATTCTGACTGATATGGAGCAATTCGCCAGAGATCTCCCCTCAGATCCCAGAACTTATATCGTTCTTCTCTCGAGAGGCTTTTCCAGAGATGAGAAGATCCTAAACCAATTGATCCAGAAAGATTTCAAATATATAGGAATGATTGGAAGTATGAGAAAGATCATGACAATGAAGGAGGAAATTAAGAAAAAAGGAGTTTCGGAAGAGGCATTTCAGAAACTTAAAGCCCCAATTGGATTGGATATCGGCGGGGAAACCCCTGAGGAGATTGCCATAAGCATTGCTGCTGAAATTATCGCGGTGAAGAAGGGAAAAGTAGAAGTCTTTAAGAAGAAAGGAGTGGAAAATAATGTTACTTCGTGATTATCAACTGAGGATTGTTCTTCCAGAATGTAATTTTTCTGCAGAAAAGGTTAATGCCATTGTAAAACTTTCTGATGATATTAGTGAAGTCCTCCCATACCTCAACCGGACACTCAAAGGTATTCATTATATTGATCAGAGCAAAATCTTAACCATAAAAATGAAGGGCCATCTGGTTACCTTTCGGCCGAAGGAGATTGCCATTACCAAATTGGAGGATGAAAAAGAGGCAAGACAGATGATGGAAGAATTGAAACGAATCATTAATGAGACCTATCAGAATCGTAATAAAATTGAACCGGATTACACCACAGCAAAAGAACTGAAATCTGCTGATGTGATTAAATTTCTTCCAGGAACAAACTGCAAGGAATGTGGGGAGAGAACCTGTTTTGCATTTGCCTATAAATTGTTAAGGCATGAGGCTGAAATCTCCAAATGTCAACCATTATTTTCTCAAAAATATGAAGAGAAACGAGAGGCCCTGCTCAAGCTTCTCGAATCGTCTGGATATGAGGTCCCTTAACTGTACTCTTCCACTGGAGGAGAATATATTGAAGATAGAAATCCCTGTAGGGAAGAAGGAATTCAAGTAATTCTGAGAAAGGAAAACAGGAGACGTAGCCGCAGGCTTTAGCCTGCATTTATATTTAAAACCGAGAAAGGAGGAGAAACATGGCAGAAGAGAAACACTGGCAAGAAGGAATGAAGACTCATGAGAACATCATATTTTCCTGTTATGGGGGACTTTCAAACACAGGAATAACCAGCG
>JBBIOI010000006.1:0-52615 GCA_037443425.1 Deltaproteobacteria bacterium | reverse complement strand
GCCAAAGTTCTGACAGGTTTTTCCTTGAAATACATCCTAAGCTAAGACCTCTCGATACAGCAACAGAAGGCATATTTCTTGCGGGAACATGTCAGGGACCTAAGGATATATGTGATACAATCTCACAGGCCCATGGCGCAGCATCAAGGGCAATGACTCCTCTTTTTACGGGCAAAGTGAGGATAGAACCTGTAACAGCTATTGTTGATGAACTTATATGCGCCGGATGTGGACTATGTGAACAAATCTGTGAGTTTAGAGCCTTAAAAATGGATCCTTACAGAAAGGTGATGATTGTTAATGAAGCCCTCTGTAAGGGTTGTGGGGCATGTAATGCAACATGTCCCTCTGGTGCAATAAGTTTGAAACATTTCAGAAGTGAACAAATAATGGCACAGATCCGTGAACTCTGTTAAATATATGGAAAGGGGTCTTATTCAGGTATATACTGGAAATGGAAAAGGTAAGACTACTGCTGCCTTGGGCTTAGCACTAAGGGCAGTTGGACATGGTCTTAAAGTCCTAATGATTCAATTCATGAAGGGAGAAATCAATTATGGTGAAATCGAGGCCTCGAAAAGATTGTCTCCAAACCTCGTGATTATACAGAGTGGAAGAGATAAGTTTGTGTCAAAAACAAATCCAGATTCAATAGATATTGAACTCGCAAAAAAAGGCTTATCTCTCGCAAAAGAAGAAATATTAAGTCAAAAATATGATATTGTGATCCTTGATGAGATAAATGTCGCTATAGACTATGGCTTGATTCCTCTTTCCGATTTACTCAATTTAATTGATTCTAAACCTGACTCTGTGGAAATCGTCCTTACAGGAAGAAATGCAAAATTAGAAGTTATTGAAAAGGCTGATCTGGTTACCGAGATGATAGAAATAAAACATTATTATCATAAGGGGATACCCGCACGTAAAGGAATAGAATTATAAAATCTATGGAACTGGCTAAAAGGATACTGGATGGGGATATAAGGGCAGCCTCAAAGCTGATGAGGGAGATCGATGACGGACTTCCTGAGGCCTTTGAAACGCTAAAAGAACTTTATCCCTATACAGGAAAAGCTTATATCATAGGAATTACAGGACCTCCAGGCTCAGGAAAGTCAACAATCATTGACAAGATGATAGATCTTTTTAGAAAAGAAGGAAAAACGATTGGGATTATTGCCATAGATCCTACAAGTCCATTTACAGGTGGAGCTATCCTGGGTGATAGGATTCGTATGCAAAGACATGCTACGGATGATGGTGTTTTTATTCGCTCACTTGCAACCCGTGGCTCCTTAGGGGGGCTCTCTCGATCTACCCAAGAAATAATTAATGTCATGGATGCAATGGGAAAAGAGATTATTATTGTAGAAACTGTTGGAGTTGGTCAGGATGAAGTTGATATTTTTAACATTGCCCACACATCCATTGTTGTGCTTGTGCCAGGTTTGGGAGATGATATCCAGGCAATAAAGGCAGGGATAATAGAGATTGGAGATATATTTGTAATAAATAAGTGTGATCGAGAAGGTGCTGATAGGCTTGAAAGGGATATAAGACTTGTTCTCGAAATGGGAAGAAAAAAGGAAGACCTTTGGGAACCCTTAATATTTAAAACAGAAGCCATTTACGGAAAGGGTATCTTTGAACTCGTTTATGGTATTTATCGCCATAAACAGGTACTTGAAAAAAGTGGAGCTATTGAGAGGAAAAAAAGATTGAGGGCCAAGATTTCTTTTCTTGAAATCCTAAAGGCAGAATTGATGGACCGTTTTATTCAAAAAATGGAAAAAGATGGGACACTCGAAACCTTTATAGATAACATTATTATGCATAAAACCGATCCATATTCTTTAGTTGAAAAGATTCTCGAGGAAGGACTCTTTTATAAAAATTAAATAAGGGTGAGAAATGAAATCAATTGAAACAATAAGAAAGGAACTTGAGAAGAGAAGGGCTGACTCCTTGCTTGGGGGCGGTCCTGAAAAGATAGAAAAACAACACAAAGAAGGAAAACTAACCGCGCGGGAACGTCTTGATATCCTGCTTGATCCCCAATCATTTGTTGAACTTGATAAGTTTGTTACTCATAGATGTACAGACTTTGGAATGGAAAAAAAGAGATTCTGGGGTGATGGGGTGATTACGGGATACGGAAGAATTGATGGAAGATTGGTATTTGTCTTCTCGCAGGATTTTACAGTATTTGGAGGAACCCTTGGCATGGCTGTGGCTGAAAAGATATGCAAGGTAATGGACCTCGCTATGAAGACAGGTGCACCTATTATTGGTTTAAATGACTCAGGAGGGGCAAGGATTCAGGAAGGGGTTGAGAGCTTAGCCGGATATGCATATATCTTTTTAAGGAATGTCCTTGCATCAGGGGTGGTTCCACAGATATCAGCTATCATGGGGCCTTGTGCAGGAGGTGCGGTCTATTCACCCGCCATGACAGACTTTATTATTATGACCAGAAAAACAAGTTATATGCATATTACAGGCCCAGATGTAATAAAGGCAGCCTTAAATAAAACCGAGACCTCTGATGGTAGGCCAATTACCTCTGAACTACTTGGAGGCTCAAAGGTCCATATGGAGAAAAGCGGTGTGGCACATTTTGTGGGAGAAAATGATGAAGAGGCAATAAAGATTATTAAAGAAATACTTAGCTTCCTGCCTCAAAATAATCGTGAAAAACCACCAATAAAGCCCTCAAAAGACGATCCAAATAGAATGGAAAAATCCTTAAAGACATTGATTCCTGAAGATTCAAAAAAGATTTATGATATGAAGAATTTGATCCATGCAGTTGTAGATGAAGGATATTTTCTTGAGGTACAAAAGGAGTGGGCAAAAAATATCATTATTGGATTTGCTCGTTTCTCTGGAATGCCTGTAGGTATCGTCGCAAATCAGCCTAACTGGCTGGCTGGTGCCCTTGATCCTGATTCATCTGTAAAGGCTGCAAGATTTGTTCGATTCTGTGACTGTTTTAATATCCCGATTGTTACATTTGTTGATGTACCCGGTTTCTTGCCTGGTATAGATATGGAAGAAAGGGGGATCATTCGGCACGGGGCAAAGCTCCTCTATGCATATTGTGAGGCGACTGTTCCAAAGATAACAGTCATTACAAGAAAGGCATATGGAGGGGCTTATGATGTTATGTCAAGTAAACATATCCGTGGAGATATAAATTATTGTTATCCAACTGCAGAAATAGCTGTAATGGGTGCTGAAGGAGCGGTTAACATTATATTCCGTAATGAGATTAAAAAATCAGAAGACCCTGATGAGATTCGAAAAAGATTTATTGCCGAGTATCAAGAGAAGTTTGCAAGTCCTTATAAGGCTGCCGAATTGGGTTACATTGATGAGATAATAGAACCCGAAGAGACCCGTCCAAAAATAATCCAGGCCCTTGAGATATTAAAAACAAAAGTTGATAAAAATCCATGGCGAAAACACGGTAACATTCCTCTTTAAAAAGAGGCAAGGGATAAAATAATTCTTGAGGATCATAATAAAATCTAAAATTCTGTTTTAGGAGTTAACCATGGCTAAAAGTATTCGAAAAGAACTTAATCGTTGGGAAAGGACTACTCTACAAAGAGCGGTCTCAAAGTTTCCTGAACGAGAATCCTCGTTTAAAACAACCTCCGATATTGAGTTGAAACGCCTCTATACTCCTATTGACATCAAGGATACAGATTACCTAAATGATATTGGTTTTCCAGGAGAATTTCCATTCACCAGAGGTGTTCAACCAACTATGTATAGAGGACGTCTCTGGACAATGCGTCAATATGCAGGATTTGCCACAGCTGAAGAGACAAACAAAAGATATAAGTATCTTTTAGACCATGGACAGACAGGTCTAAGTGTAGCATTCGATTTACCCACACAGATAGGCTACGATTCAGACCATCCAATGGCAGAGGGAGAAGTTGGAAAGGTTGGAGTTGCAATTGATACACTCAAGGACATGGAAATTCTATTCGATGATATTCCTCTGGATAAGGTTTCAACATCTATGACAATCAATGCTACAGCAGCCATCATACTGGCTATGTATGTAGCAGTAGCTGAAAAACAGGGAGTAAAATCAGAGGCGCTCCAGGGAACAATCCAGAACGATATTCTAAAGGAATATGTGGCAAGAGGGACCTACATCTTTCCACCTCGGGAATCTATGAGGATTGTGACTGATATCTTCTCATTCTGCAAGGATTACCTACCAAGGTGGAATACAATAAGCATTAGCGGTTATCATATGCGTGAAGCTGGATGTAATGCCGTTCAGGAAGTTGCATTTACCCTCTCAGATGCAATTGCATATGTAAATGCAGCAATCCAGGCTGGACTTGATGTCGATTCATTTGCATCAAGACTTACTTTCTTTTTCTGCTGTCATAACAATTTTCTTGAAGAGATTGCAAAGTTTCGGGCTGCAAGAAGACTTTGGGCGAAGATTATGAAAGAAAGATTTAATGCCAGAAGGGAAGAATCTTTAATGCTTAGATTTCATACCCAAACTGCTGGTTGTACCTTAACTGCCCAGCAACCTGAAAATAACGTTATTCGGGTAGCACTACAGGCTTTAGCCGCTGTTCTCGGAGGGACTCAATCTCTACATACTAATTCAAAAGATGAAGCCTATGCACTCCCAACAGAGGAATCAGTGATGGTTGCCTTAAGAACACAACAGATTATTGCTTATGAAAGCGGGGTTGCTGATATAGTAGATCCGCTTGGGGGTTCTTATGCAATTGAATCACTTACCAATGAGATAGAGAAAAGATCATGGGAATACATAGAAAGAATCGAAGAAATGGGCGGAGCAATTAAAGCCATTGAATCAGGATACATACAGGATGAAATTACAGAGAGTGCTTACCAGTATCAAAGGGAGATAGAAACAAAGAAAAGGATAATCGTTGGATTAAATCAGTTTAAGACTAAAGATGAACCTCTTAAGAATATCCTTAAGATTAGACCCGAAGTTGAAAGATTCCAAAAAGAGAAACTACAAAGGGTTAAAAGAGAAAGAAATAATAAATTAGTAAAAGAAAAATTGGCTAACCTAAAAGAGATTGCCAATGGGAAAGATAACTTGGTTCCTCCAATCTTAGAGGCCGTAAAGGTTTATGCCACGGTAGGTGAAATCTCAGATACCCTAAGAGAGGTATTTGGTGAATATAAAGAAAGGTAATCATCTTTGATTTAGGAGGATTTTATGGATAGAAAGATTCGAGTCCTAATAGCAAAACCAGGATTGGATGGACATGATCGAGGGGCAAAGGTCATTTCAAGGGCATTAAGAGATGCGGGGATGGAGGTAATATATACCGGAATAAGACAAACACCTGAACAGATTGTAAACACAGCCATTCAGGAGGATGTAGATATTATTGGCTTATCAAGCCTTTCTGGTGCACATATGAACCTTTTTCCAAAGGTTATTCAGATTCTTAAAGAGAGAGGGGCATCTGATATCCCTGTTTTTGGAGGTGGTATTATTCCATCTGATGATATCCCGGTATTAAAAAAATTGGGCATAAAAGAGATATTTCAACCTGGCTCTTCAATAGAAGATATTATAAAGTTTATTAAAGATACTGTAAAATTAGTAGAATAATACCAATCATTAATGTTTTGCCGTTCCTCATTCTTTCTTACCAAGGCAGTCTTCCCTGAAGCAGCATTCAAATTGGTCGCAGTAATCCTTTGCAGTTCCGAAACAGTCAAAATTTCCCTCGGCGCGTTGAATCCTCTTTATAAGTTCTGCCTTCGAAAGGCCAAAGGTGTTCCGTAATCCCAGTGCCCGTGCCTTTTCTCTTATTTCTTGCATCTTCATCTCAAACTCCTTTATTTAATTGAGACGTTTTATTAGCATAAAATCTATCTGTCTTTTTTCGATATCTACTTTTATGAGTCTAACCCTTACCTCGTCACCAATCCTAAATGTATTTTTAGTCCTTTCTCCTATAATACAATATCTTCTTTCATTAAATCTATAGTGATCATCACTCAGATTTGTTAACCTAACTAAACCTTCGACAAATATATCTTTAAGCTCTACAAAAAAACCAAAGGAGGTCACACTACTTATAATCCCATCAAATTCCTCGCCAATCCTTCCTTTCATATATCTTACTCTGTAGCGATCTAAGATCTCACGTTCTGCCTCCATTGCAATCCTTTCCCTTTGAGAGAGATGCTCTGCCATTTTTGAAAGTGATTCCTCTGAAATCTCTACCCTTTTATTCTCCAAGATTGCCTTTAAAAGACGATGAACTATTAGATCTGGATATCTACGAATCGGTGAAGTAAAGTGAGTATAGGCATAGGAAGCAAGGCCAAAATGCCCCACATTATTTGTTGAATATTTGGCCCACCTCATAGATCTTAGTAAAATCTCATTTACTACCCTTTCCTCAGGTTTTCCTTTTACTTCAAAAAGGATCCTCTGAAATTCCTTTGGGGAATCCTTCGAGTCTCTCTTCATCTTGTATCCCAAATGGGATAAAAATTTCCTAAACTCCTCGATACTCTCCTTTTTAGGAGGTTCATGAACCCTATAAATGAATGGAACCCCCTTTTTTTCCATAAATTCAGCAACAGCCTCATTTGCAGCAATCATAAACTCTTCTATGATTTGATGCGAAGCATTTCTCTCTGCCCTAACTATATCCTCAGCCTCTCCTTGAAGATTAATGATCACCTCAGGTTCTGGAAGATCGAAATCGAGTGCGCCCCTTGAAAGTCTCTTTTGTCTTAATTCTTGAGAAAGCCATAACATCTGTTCAAGATAAGGAATGATGTATTTAAATCTTTCTCTCGATTCTTCATCTTTATCTATAAGAATCTTTTTTACAATTGTATAGGTTAACCTTTCATTGCTATTAATAATGCTCGGGTAGAATCGAACGCCCTTTTTTTCCCCGTTTTTATCAAATTCTATTTCAACTGTGATTGTTAATCTATCTCTTTTAGGATGTAGGCAACAGATTTCGTTCGATAGTTCAGGAGGAAACATCTGAACAGCCCTGTCAGGGAAATAGATACTTGTCCCCCTCATATAAGCCTCTTCGTCAAGTCCTGTTCCCTCTTTCACATAATGACTTACATCTGATATGGATACATATAGTACAAATCCACTGTCATTTCCCCTTATTGAGACAGCATCATCAAAGTCCATTGCCCTCTCACCGTCGATTGTGAAAGTTGGAAGCCATCTTAAATCTATACGTCCATAATAATCACCATTTGATAATGTGAGGGGGATATTTTTTACCTGCCTCATAGCTGATGTAGAGAAGCGAACAGGTAGATCATATTTATGAATTATAATCTGTGGTTCGATTTCAGGGTCATCGTAATAACCTAAGATATGCGTAATCCTACCTTTGGGTCCCGATCTTTCTGTTGGATATTGAGTAATCTCGGCTACAACTATCTGATTAGGTTTTGCCCTTTTTGTTTCTCCCTCAGGTATATAAATCTCTGGGAATAGTCTGTCTCCTTCAGGGATTACATAAGAATTATGCCTTTCTTTTACAAATTTACCTACAACTTTACGTGTCTTTCTTTCAACAATCTTTATAATCTTTCCCTTTTTCCCCTTTTTTCTTGACTCTACCCTAACAGCCACACGATCTCCATTCATTACAGCCCTGAGATCTTTTGGACTTAAAAATATATCCTCTACTCCATCTTCTTCAGGTATAACGAATCCATATCCATCAGGATGACGTTTGACTCTGCCAACAACTAAACTCAAATCTTCGGGCAATCCATATCGATTATGAGGCACCCGTACAATCTTTCCTTCTTTTATAAGTTTTCTTAAGATCTTTCTTAGGGTTCCTCTCAATTGCCTTTCAATATTCAGACTACTCGAAATCTCTCTAATAAGGAGAGGGCGTTTTCTCTCTTTAAACAATTGAATTACTCTTTCTGAATCGATATCAAAATCATCTGGCTTTCTTACTTTAATCTTTTTTCCCATCTTTCTTATCCTGTCTTGAAGAATAGTTTTATAAAATAAATAAAAAAGGGGTTTTCCCCCCTTTTTTTAGATATTTTTAAATTAATTTAATGTCTTAAAAATTCAAAAAAACTCATAATTTATTGAAAAGCCTCAATATCTATTTTTTTCAAACTCCAACACCTCCAATAAATCTTGTTCCAAAAAGAAATAGAGGAATTAAAATTGCTGCGATAATAAGTATTATGATAACAATTACAGGGAGTAATACCCCAAAAACAGCTTTACCTGTTGATATTCCATGTGTCTCTCTTACTCCTATAATAGTTAAAACAAGAGTATATATACTTCCAATTGCACTTCCAATAAATGGTATAATCTCAAACAGGTTTCCACACCATGCATAAGAGACAGCCCGGAAAGTGGCTTGATAGCCTTTTTTATTACCCCCTACAATTATTAGGCAGAGATGTGTTATTGCACTTCCTACAACAATGGAGAATGCCATCATGAATGGTAGTGTTATTGTAGCAATCAATAAGATAATATTATAAGAAATAAAAGGGACTATTGGTAAAGGTATCAATGCTGATAAAAAAAGCCATTGCCATACTATTGCAATACCGAACCCGATTATCCCGCATATAATCCCATAAATTAATGGTGACCAGTATCCTTCTCCCTTTGCCACATTTTTAAAAAATCTTGAAGGGGAGAAAAGGCACTCCTTTGTTGTTCTTAAAAAGGCCCATATTATACCCTCACCACTTTCCCATGGAGATGATGCCTCTTCATATGAAATCTCTTTAACCTTTCCTTCTATGGTGCGCGCCATCTCCTGATATTGTATGTACTTTGATATTATTACTCCGCATTTTATGCACTCATCCGTCTGTGGTTGCTCATATCCACATTGAGGGCATCTGATTAATGGCCCTGTATAAGACTTTTTCTCTATTTCAGGAGTCCCTTTAAATTCATGAATCTGAGGCGATGGCTCTTCCTCTACCCTTATCCTTCCACCAATCTCTTCAAATGCCTTCACATATCGCTCCATCTCCTCTTTGCCTATCCCTCTTTTAACAACAATCGGAACCCTCTGGAGTAAACTTTCAGCCTTCTCGGGAGAAAGATTAAACTTCTTTTGAAGACCTTTAAGTAAACGCTCTTCTTCCTCTGGGCTTGCAATCGACAGGCCTAAAAAGACTATTTTATAAAGGGACACCTTATTTTACCTCCCTTAATTAATTTCATGTTTGTTACCACATTTTGTATAAAACTACAAGTTTTTTAAAATTATCTCAGATTTAATCTATACTTTTCAATCTTTTTCTAGAGAGAGAAAAAATCTCTTTTCCCGTGACAAGTTATGTAGCATTGGCTTATCTCAATGATATACTTATTCAGAAGTATAATTTAATCTCTACCATAACCTGCGTCATTCCCGTGAAAACGGGAATCCAGCTGTATTTAAATTTATTTTCCTGGATTCTGCCTTCGCAGGAATGGAAGCTTTAATTCCTTATAAATTGAGTTATTCAAGACAAAGCCTAAACAATATTTAAAATTGTCATTCCGAGCGGAGCGAGGAATCTATGAGATTGCCACGCCCTTCAGGCTCGCAATGACTTCATCGGATTGCTATGCACCCCTTTGGGCGCTTGTAATGACTGATAAAAAAGGTTGTTTTGAACCCTACCATCCCATTCTTTCAAAGACTACTTTAGGGGTTTCAAAAAAAGCTTGACAAAAATTTTTGGCTGATATATATTACCGAACAACAATATGAAAAAATTCTAATAATAAAGCTATCTATATGAAAAAATTACCGAATTTGATTCAAATTTCGGATAAAATAAATCGTGAATCCGAAAAGAAGAGAAGGATATTAAATTCGGCAATTAGAATCTTTGGAGAGAAAGGCTTTCAGAATGCAACCATATCAGAGATTGCTAAGAATGCTGGGATTGGTGATGCAACTATATATGAATATTTTAAAAGTAAGGAGGACATACTCTTAGAAATACCTGTTGAAATCACCAAGGAACTGATCCCTCAACTTAATGATCACATGATGGGCATTAAAGGTGCCTTAAATAAACTCAGAAAATTTATATGGTGGTGGCTCAACTATGTTGAAAAGAATCCTGGATATGGGGCAATTGTATTGCTTGAATTAAAGACCAATAAAAATTATGTCTCCACAATGGCCTATCAAGCAGCAAGAAACTTCTACCAGATTGTCTTAGACATCATAAAAGAAGGTCAAGAGGAAGGATCAATTAAAAAAGATATTAATATCTTTCTGGCCCGTAGTATATGTGTTGGGGCTTTAGAGCATATTATAATACGATGGCTATTAAAAGAAAGAAAGTATTCCCTAACTCAGTACGCTGACGAGCTGGCAGACCTATTAATCGATTCATTTAAAACACAAAAAGTTTGAGATTTTTAAAATATAAAAATCGGATCGGAGAAAAAGAATGAGGATACCAAAATTTGAATATTTTTCACCCTCATCAATCGAAGAGGTTTGCGCGCTACTCTCAAAGTTTAGACATGAGGCAAAACTGTTGGCTGGTGGAACCGATCTATTTGTAAAAATGAAGAAAAAAGAGGTTCTTCCAAAGTATGTAATCAGTCTAAAGAGGATAAAAAATCTGGATAAAATAGAATGGGATGAAGAAGGACTTAAGATCGGACCTCTTGTAACACACAGTACTATTGTGAACCATCCAGTTATAAAAAATAATTTTGATTTTCTTTCAGAGACATGTTTCAAGATCGGGACACGTCAGGTAAGGAATATGGGGACATTAATTGGAAACCTCTGTAATGCTTCACCATCTTCGGATGCAGCTCCTTGCCTTTTGGTATTGAATGCAAAATTAAAAATATTAAGCACCAATGGTGAAAGAATCGTCCCTATAGAGGATTTTTTTGTAGGACCATTTCAAACAGTTCTCGATCCGCAAGAGGTTCTTATAGAGGTTTTCATACCGAAACCACCGCCATTGTCTTCGGGTTCTTATAAATATATCCATAAAGCCTCCTCAGTTGGAGAAACACTTGCTGGAGTAGCCATTTTTTTAAAAATGGATCCAAAAAACCTTATATGCGAAGACGTAAAAGTAGGACTCTCATCTGTTGCTCCAACTCCAATCAGGGCTAAAATGGCAGAAGGATTTCTCGTTGGAAAAAGTCTTGAAGAGAGTACGATTAGAGAAGCGGCTGAGATAGCCTCAAATGAAACGAAACCCCGTTCAAGACCATGGTATAGGAGAGAAATGGTAAAAGTCTTATTTGAAGAGGCAATCCTAACTACAATGGAGAAGATCAGATGAAAAAGCGATTGATCGAATTAAAAGTAAATGGTGAATTATATGAAATTGCTGTAGAGCCCCAGAGAACACTCTTAGAGGCATTAAGAGAAGATCTGGGGTTCACAGGAACAAAGGAAGCCTGTGGAACAGGTGAGTGTGGAGCCTGTACAGTCCTTATGGACGGAAAGCCCATCCTTTCTTGTCTGACTTTGGCAATTGAATCTCAAGGAAAGGAAATAACAACGATTGAAGGTCTTGCCCAAGGAGACAAACTTCACCCATTCCAGAAGGCATTTATTCAATATGGGGCAATTCAGTGCGGCTTCTGTACATCGGGTATGATTCTAAATGCAAAATCAATTCTTGATGAGAATCCGAAACCCTCAAGAGAAGAGATCCTAAAAGGACTGGAGGGTAATCTCTGTAGGTGTACAGGGTACAATAAAATCTTAGAGGCAATCTTATCAGTCTCGGAGGGAGAAGAATAATTATGGAAGAACTCTCTTTTATTGGTAAAAGCATACCGAGAAAAGATGGCTTTGAAAAGGCAACCGGAAGGGCAATCTATACTGTAGATGTTGTTCTGCCCGGAATGTTATGGGGAAAGATTTTAAGAAGTCCTTATCCCCACGCAAAGATCTTAAACATAGATACCTCGCGTGCAGAAAGATTACCCGGCGTAAAGGCAGTAATAACTGGGAAAGATACACTTGGGATCAAACATGGATTTGTAGAAACACCAAGATATCCACCTGATCAATATCCGCTTGCAATGGATAGGGTTAGGTATATTGGGGAAGAGATTGCAGCCGTTGCTGCTATTGATGAATATATTGCTGAGGAGGCCCTAAGTTTAATAAAGGTTGATTATGAGGAACTTCCAGCAGTTTTTGATCCCGAAGAGGCTATGAAACCTGATGCCCCTGAAATCCATCCTACCCATCCAAAGGTAAAAGAACCCTATAAAAATATTGGTGGGAAGACCGAAACTGGATGGGGAGATGTGGAGAAAGGCTTTGCAGAATCATATCTTGTCAGAGAAGACCGTTTTGAAGGTCAGCTTAGGACCCATTGTTATATGGAACCGCAGGCAACAGTGGCAAGCTTTGACCATACCGGAAAGCTGAATGTATGGACTTCGAGTCAAGGCCCTTTTATCAAAAGGGCAAAATTGGCAAATACATTGGGTCTCTCTTTCAATAATGTCCATGTCCATAAGGCTTATGTAGGCGGGGCATATGGTGGAAAGGTGGACCTCTTCTCACATGAATTTTGCGCATCTTTACTTTCGATAAAGTCTGGAAAACCTGTAAAGATAGTATGCACAAGACAGGAAATATTTGAAGCATATCGTCATGGTCAACCAATTATTGTGGAGTTAAAGACAGGTGTAAAAAAAGATGGAACTCTGCATGCCCAGCAGGTAAAGGTAATAAACAATGCTGGCGCTTATCGTGGAAGCGGGGTTGTGGTAATCTTTCTTTGCTGGGGTTTTATCATGCTTCCATACAGGATACCGAATTTAAAATATGAAGGTTATTCTGTTTATACCAATAATCCTGTCAGGGCACCACAGAGAGGCCATGGTGCACCCAATCTAAGATTTGCTGTCGAATCACAGATGGATATGATTGCAGAACAATTGGGTATAGACCCCATTGAGATACGCTTAAAAAATGCAAGGAAAAAGGGAGAAAACCTCCCTAACGGAGATTATGTGAGAAACTGTGGCTTAATTGAATGTATTGAAAAGGTGGCCGAGGAGACACAATTTAAAGAAAAATATGGAAAGGGAAGACTTCAAAAAGGGCAAAGGTATCGAAGAGGGATAGGAATAGGTGTATCTTCTTATTTTAGTGGGTCGCTTATTTATCCAAATTCTTCTGCTGCCATGGTAAAATTGAATGATGATGGTACAGTATCTCTCCTTACAGGCGCCCTCGATATTGGCCAGGGTGTTGAAACTATACTTTCGCAAATTGTTGCTGAAGAGCTTGGAGTATCCATTGAAGATATACGTGTAGTGGCAGCAGATACAGAAACAACACCTGTAGATATAGGTTCATGGATCAGTGGTGGTGCTTACGTTTCAGGAAATGCAGTAAAACTGGCTGCATCTGATGCAAGAAGACAGCTTTTTGAAGTTGCTGCAGAATTACTTGAAGCAAAACCCGAAGACCTCGTTGCAAGAAATCGTGAAATCTATGTTAAAGACTCTCCTGGTAGATCCATTTCATTTTCGCAGGCAGTATCAGCCAGCATCGCCAGAAGGTGTGGAGATCCAATTATTGGCAAGGGACATTATCGTACCATGAAAGATGTACCTATGCATCCAAGTCTTGCAACTACTAAGGGGAGATGGAGTGATAATTATGCCTTTGATGCACAGGTTGCCGAGGTTGAGGTAGATATGAAAACCGGGCAGGTAAAAGTCTTAAAAGCCACTACAGCCCATGACTGTGGTTTCCCTATTAATCCCCTTTTGGTTGAAGGACAAATCGATGGGCAAGTCTCAATGGCCCAGGGACATGCACTATGGGAAGAGGTTCTAATGGAGAATGGAAAGACCTTAACAACCTCTTTTCTTGACTATAAAATCCCATGTGCAAAGGATATGATTGAGACCCATTACATAGACGTCATTACCGAAAAGTATGAAAGAGATAGACCTTATCGAACAAAAGAGGTTGGAGAAGGGTATGTCTCAGGAATGGTTGCTGCTATTGCAAATGCCGTCTACGATGCAACAGGAGTAAGGATTAAAAAATTACCCATATATCCTGAAAAGATACTTATTGGCTTAAAAGAAAAAATATCTTAGGGGATATAAAATGGAAAAGGTCATTATGTGGAGACCTGAATTAGAAACAATGCCGCGTGAAAGGCTATTGGAATATCAACTTGACCTGTTCAGAAAGCAGATGGCTTATGTTTATAAAAAGGCCCCATTTTATAGGAAGAAATTCGATGATGCAGGAATTAGTCCTGAGCATATTAAATATATTGACGATGTAAGAAAGGTTCCGTTCACTACAAAAGAGGAATTAAGAAAAAGCCAGGAAGAACACCCACCTTTCGGAGACTTTCTCTGTATTCCGCCCGATGAAGGGGTGAGAGTATTTCAGACCACTGGAACAACTGGAATACCTGTCCGATCACTTTTAAGTAAAAGAGACTGGTTAGAGATCTATTATGAACAGTTTATGTATTTCATGTATGGTTATGGGATAACGAAGTCTGATATCATATTTATACCTTTCAACTATGGACTTTACCTTGCTTGGTGGGGAATTCATACCTCTTTTGAGAAGGCGGGAGTCCTTGTGATCCCAGGGGGAGGACAGAGTTCTGAAGACCGAATAAGAAATATACTTGAATGGAAACCTACAGTAGTTTGTGGAACACCAACGTACATGCTTTATCTTGGAGAGGTAGCTAAAAGGATGGGGGTTGACCTTTCAAAAACCCCTGTTAGAATCGTAATTACTGCTGGTGAGCCTGGGGCTCAAGTTCCCTCTACAAAGAAATTAATCGAGACGATCTGGGGAGCTAAAAATTATGATGACATCGGATCAACTGAAATCTCAAATTTTGGTTTTGAATGCGTTTGTCAAAAAGGAACCCATGTAATTGAATCAATGTTCCTTGCAGAGGTCATTGATCCCAATACAGGCAAAAATCTTGGCCCTGGAGAAGAAGGGGAACTTGTACTTTCTAATCTATGCTGTGAATCAATGCCACTGATCAGGTGGAGAATGGGCGATATTGTAAAATTTGATATTAATCCGTGTGAATGTGGTAGAACATTTCTTAGACTTGATGGAGGGATTATTGGTCGTGCGGACGATATGTTTCACTTTGGAGGAGTTAATATCTTCCCTTCAGCTGTTGAAAACTTCATTCGAGAAATAAAAGAATTTTCAAATGAATATCAACTCATTGTCCCAAAGATGGGATCAGGCAAACACCTTCGCATTCGTGTGGAACCTTCTTCTCCCACGATATCAAAAGAAGAAATAGAAAGTGCAATAAAGAGATTTAAAGAAAAATTTAAATTCAGAATAGGCTTAACCCCGGACGTAGAGATAGTTAATATAGGCGAACTTCCCCGTTTTGAAGGGAAAGCCAAACGTATTATTAGAAAAGATTAAAAGATTAATTTAATAAGAAGGAGGTAGCTATGAAGCCAAGATTATTTAGAAAATTATCAGTAATAACAATTGTTTTCATACTCTCTGTATATGTCCAACTATTAAAAGCCCAACCAATTATCCTTGGGGTCCCAATCTCAAGGGGGTATCCTGATGGGGTGGATGCAGAAAGAGGTATCACATTGGCTGTGGAAGAGATTAATGCAAAAGGAGGAATAGATCTATCAGGTAAAATGCGACCTTTAAAACTTGAGATAATAGATACACGCGATCTGGAACCAGGTGTCCCAGTTTCAGAAGCCCTTGTTGCTGTTGAAAGATTAATAATAGAAAAGAAGGCAAATTTTATAGTCGGTGGACCAATCCGATCTGAGGCAGCTCTGGCTGCAATGGATGTACTGTCAAGACATAAAACAGTTTCAATCCTTTCAGCAGGTGTTTTAAGTCCAGCATACAATAAAAGAATATCTGAAAATTACACTAAATATAAGTACTGTTTTAGGACAACAGGAAGTGTTGTGCCAATGATAGAAGGAGCAATAAAAACATTTGATTCAATAAAAGCTAAAAAAGGCTACGACAAAGTGTTTATTATGGTTCAGGATGTAGCTCATGCTCGTGCAGCTGGAACTGCTTTAAAAGATGGCCTCGAGAAGAAAGGGTTCAAGATCTTAGGGCATGAAGTTTATCCAACTGGAATAACTGATTTCTCTGTTGGGCTTTCAAAAGCCAAAGAAGGAGGAGCTCAGTTTATAATACCATGGTTTGATATGCCAGAGGTTTCTATATTGATGAAACAATGGTATGATATGAAAATTCCTGCACTACCAATAGGATATATTCATGCCCTTCAGGATGAAGCTACTTGGAAAGCAACTGAAGGTAAAGTTGCCTACTCTGTTGTTTTCTATGCAAAGGCAGGATCAGTAGTCTCACCAGCTATACCCTTAAGTGAACATTTTGTAACAGCGCATAAGAAAAAGTACAGAACAGAACCCCGTTCAGAATGGGCATCAACAAGCTATACAGTAGTTTATATCCTTAAAAATGCAATCGAAAGGGCAAAATCCATCGATTCTGATTCAATCATCTCTGCCTTAGAAAAAACTGATATGATGGGAACCTATGGAAGGGTAAAATTCGATCCAAAGAGCCATCAGATCATTGAGAATGGCGACCCAAATGAGACTGCAGTTAGTATGTGGGCACAATGGTTGGATGGGAAAAGGGTAATTGTTTTCCCTGAAAAGATTGCTACAAGGGGATTGGAATTGCCACCATGGATGAAGTAAACTAATCACTTTTAAGAATTTTTAGGTGGAGATTTTAAACAAAATAATTTCTTAATCAATTTTTTAAATGACAATAATTATATTCGGTGTTGTTAATAGTGTAATATTAGCATTATTAGCAAGCGGATTTGCCTTAGTCTATGGAGTGAGTAGACTTGCTAACTTTGCTCATGGAGCTCTATACATACTTACAGGATTTACCACATGGATATTTATGAACCGTCTGGGAATAAACTATTTAGGAGCGATTTTAATTTCAATATTAATAGTTATGATTATCGGGGCAAGTATCTACAGATTTCTTTTAATACGAGTAAAAGGAATGCCCGCATCCGAGATTATAGCTTCTTTAACTATAGGAATCGCTATTATGGAAATGTTCAGATGGAGGGGGTTTATCAGTGAGGCATATATGCTTCCCCCCTTTATCAAAGGCTCCATAAATCTCGCTGGTGTGACAATTGATTGGCAAAGGATAATGATTATAGTAATTGGTTTAGTTTTGACATTAGCCCTATGGCTTTTTACACATTATACAAAAACAGGACTTTCTCTCAGGGCAATAGCTCAGGATAAACATGCAAGTATGATGTCAGGCATAGAACCTGATAGGGCCTCGGTAACTGCATTGGCATTAGGGTCTGCCCTTGCAGGAATCTCTGCAGTAGTGATTCTTCCTTTAGGAAATATAACAGTAGAAACTGGATACAATGTTTTAATAAATGCAATAGCTGTATGCATAATCGGGGGGCTTGGAAGCTGGATGGGTGTGCTTGGTGGTGCATTTCTTTTAGGTTTTGCTCAAATTCTTTCAACAGCTTTTTTGGGATCTAATTGGCAAATAGTTATAGTTCTGCTTTTTATTATCATCACTTTAATCATAAAACCTTCTGGTCTTATGGGAAAACAGAAAAAACTTGAAGAAAGAGTATAAAAGCGGATGGAAAAGATTCAGCGTAAAAAAAGAATTGATAGGAATATAAAGGTTTTAACAGATGGTATATATGCCATTTCCTCATGGAGGTGTTTGGCTTATGTGTTATTACCAAGAATGGTCTTTATTATAGGTTTACTTTGTCTACCTTTAGCCATCTCATCACTTGCATGGCAAAAAATCTTAATCATCTCATTCATATTTGCTTTGTTGGCAATAATGTACGATTTTTTAGCTAATTTTGTAGGTATCGTTTGCCTTGGCGGAGCCTTTTTTATCGGAGTTGGAGGTTACTTATCAGGTCTGTTAAATCTAAAATTGAACTTACCTCTATTCCTAACAATACCTGCTTCGACAATAATTGGAGGAATAATATGTACAATCTTTTTACTGCCATGCCTGCCAGTTAAAGGAATCTACTTTGCTATTGTTAGCTTGATGTACCCACTTCTGTTTGCAAGGGTTATACAGGCCTTAGAGTTATTTGGTGGTACGGATGGATTACCTGGATTGGATACTTTTCCAAATGTATGGTTTGAACTTTACCTAATCATTCCAATCACACTTATCTCTGTCTTTGCACTTAGAAGATTAGTTAACGAAGACTTTGGCATAGTTCTTCGCGCCATAAGGGATAATGAACAGGCTGTTATTGCCTCCAATCTAAATATTACTTGTTATAAAACTGTATCTTTATTTTTTGGTTCAATGATAGGCTGTTTCGCCGGTGCTTTTCTCGCCCATCTTTATGGTTGGGTTGGATTATCTCTGTTTGCCTTAGACTTCTCAATCTTCCCTATTGCAGCAACAGTAATTGGAGGTGGAGGAACTTTGATTGGACCAGTTATAGGCTGCCTTATACTTGCTCCTCTATCTGAAATGCTAAGGGCCTTTGGGCCACTGAGGGTAGTTTTTTATAGCCTAATTTTAGCAGGATTAGTTATCTATAAAACAGAAGGTTTGCTACCTTTTTTTGAAAAAAAATATCATAAGGTGGAACAATTGGTTGATGTATGAACAAAGAGGTTATTTTAAGGGTTAAGGATGTAAATAAATCATTTGGGGGAATCAAGGCAGTAGATCGTGTAAGCCTTGAAGTCTACAAAAATGAAATTTTTGGGATAATTGGACCTAATGGATCAGGGAAAACAACCCTTATAAATATAATTACTGGTTTTATTAAACCTGATTCAGGACTTATCATCTTTGAAGGAAAAAATATCACTAAATTACCACCTTATAAAATAGCAGGAGAAGGAATTGCCCGAACATTTCAAATCCCTAAACCTTACCATTCGCTTTCTGCAATTAAAAACTTAGTAGTTCCTCTTTATTCATCAAGAATTATGAAACAAATAGAAGGAAATCTCGGTGACAGGGATATTGTCGCCCTTGATATTCTTGAAGAAATGGGTTTTGAGCGAGATACATCAGTCCCTTATAGACCTGCCTCCTCTTTCTCAGAAGGATTTCTTAAACGCCTTGAATTAGCAAGATGTATCGCCCTTAATCCTATAATTATCATTATGGATGAGCTCTTTTCAGGGTTAAGTGTTAGTGAAATTACCACCTTAATTCCTATCATTGAGAAATTACAGATGAATGGTAAAACAATTATAATGATTGAACATAGGATTAAAGAGCTTTTTCAATTAGCAAATAGAGTAATGGTAATGAACTTTGGTGAAAAGATTGCTGAGGGAGCTCCTGATGAAATCATAAAAAATGATATGGTTAAAAAGGCATATATCGGGGTATTAGAGGACCATGCTGGAAATTAAAAACCTAATTGTCTTTTATGAAAATGCATTAGCGCTCAACAATGTATCCATTATTTGTAAAGAAGGCCAGATTACAGGTGTATTTGGTCCAAACAGTGCCGGAAAATCAACATTGATGCATACGATTTCTGGAATCATCCTCGATATGCAGAAATCGGAGATGATGAGAGGAGGAGAAAGAATAACCATCCTTGGAGAAATTAAATTTCAAGGTCAAGATATAACATACGTCAAACCAAGCGAGAGGACAAAAAGAGGCATCGTTTTATGTCCAGAAAGAAGGCATATATTCACAGAAAGTAGTACAATTGAGAATCTAAGAATAGGTGCTTACTTAACATCACGCTCTGAAGCAAGAAGAACTCTTGAGTATGTCTTTAAACTTTTCCCCGCCTTAAAAGCCCTAAAAAATAGAGACGGAGGCCTTTTGAGTGGAGGGGAACAACAGATGCTTGCCATTGGCAGGGCCTTAATGGCTCAACCGAAGTTATTACTGCTTGACGAACCTCTATTAGGACTTAGCCCTGCAATCCAATCGAGACTTGTTCAGGCCATTAAAAAGATAAATGAAGAGACAAATATTACAATATTAATTGCTGAACAATATGCTCAACCAATCATACCTATAATAGACTATGGTTATGTCATGGAAAATGGCAATATAGTTCTTTCTGGGATACAAGATGAACTCTTAGAAAATCCTCACGTAAAAGCCGCATATCTTGGGTTTTAGAAAATAGACGATTTTAAAAATAAGAGGAGTTTATCTGATGAAAAATTCTGATGATTATAAAAATTATAAAACTATATTCTCCTTTATTGAAAAAATCTGCATAAGACATCCTGATAAGACAGCATTAATATATTTAGGTGAAAAATTTTCTTTCGCTAAGATTAGAGATCTTGTCAAAAAATTTTCATGCTCTTTATATGAATTAGGAATAAAACCTGATGAAAAGGTATTACTTTATATTGGTAATTCACCACAATTTATAATATCTTTCTTTGGGATTCAAGAGATAGGTGCTATCCCAGTACCTGTCCCGCCTGTTTATACTCCTTTTGAACTTGAATACATCATTAAAGATTGCAAGATAGAGACTATAATCTGTCAGGATACAAATTTTCGATATGTTGTGGAAGTTTCAAAAAAGACCCATATAAAAATGATAATAGTCTCTAATATTGCTGATTTACTTCCATTTTGGAAAAGATGGATTGGAAGAGCAATAGATAAGATTCCGAGGGGAGTTGTTAATAAAACAGATATGGTATATTTCTTCAAAGAACTAATTAAAAAAGATTTAAGCCAAAAAATATCCCCTCCTGTAAACTCCAATCAAACCATAGCTTCAATTCTTTATACCGGAGGAACAATTGGATTCCCAAAGGGTGTACCAAGTTCCCATTCAAAAATGTTATCAACTATTAATGATTATAGAAAATTAACCGAAAATTATATTAGCGAAGGAGGCAATGATGTAATTCTCATTGCAATTCCTTTGTTTCAGATGATGGGGCAAGAAGTACTGTTGGGGTGGGGTTTTAGTAAAGGAATCTCCACGATATTACTACCTATTCCTAATGTTGATGCCATATTGGATGCTATTCAATCTTATAAAGTCACAATAATAGTAGGCTTACCAACTCTTTATCGTATGATTTTAGAAAACGAAAGATTAAATTCGTATAATCTAAGTTCTTTAAGATTCTGTTGGAGTGGAGGAGATATACTAACAGCAGATGTTTTTAATAAATGGTATGAAAAATTTCAAATCCCTATATATCAAATCTATGGAACTACTGAAACAGGATGTCTTACTCTTAGTCCATTAGACCAACCTCTTGAACATAGAAATATTGGTTTACCATTACCATCCCGAAAAATTAAGATTGTAGACCCAGATACATTGGAAGAGGTTTCATTCAATCAAGTAGGTGAACTAATTGCTACATTATTAAATTCTTCGATGGAAGGGTATTGGAATAAACCAGAAGAGACTTCTATTTCCTTTATAGAAAAAGAAGGCCATATTTGGCATCTCACTAAAGATTTTGTTCGAATGGATGAGAGGGGATTTTTATTTTATATCGATAGAGATGCTGATATGATCAAATATAAAGGAAATAGAATCTCTTGTTCAGAAATTGAAATGGTCTTACAAAATCATCCTGCAGTTAAAGAAGCATGTGTTATTGGGATATCAAACCCCGAGGTAGGAGAGTTAATTAAGGCCATCGTTGTATTAAAAGGAGGAATTAAAGGAGTAAATTCTTCTGAACTTATAAAATGGTGCCGTGAGAAACTCGCTCCATACAAAATTCCTGACTATATTGAATTCAGGGATACACTACCAAAGTCTAAAATTGGTAAAGTCTTAAGACGAGAAATACGTGAGGAAGAGCGAAGACGATGGGAAAAAAAGCGATAGTCCCCAAATTGATAAAGAGATTAAAATATCTTATGCTTTCTGTGAGATAGATAGTTTTCTGATATGAAATTCAAAGGTTTTTTAGCCTTCTGGAAATTTTCATGAAGATCCCAGAAGATTTCTGAAAGGCCTAATTCCTGGGCTGTTTTATGTTCTGCAGCCAGTCGATAAAACCTCTGCCCTTCCCTTTCATATTCCTCAGGACTAATCCTCATCTTTCCAGCAAATTGTGGTCTTATCTGCTTTGTGAATGGATATCGATAATCATACTCGACATAATCAGGGAAGATTCCTAATATAAAAAGGCAGATATCAGCAAGCCTTTTATAAAATCCAAGCCGATGCTCCTCTTCCACATCTTCACATAATGCCCTCAAACTGAAGAAATCAAGGTCGTTAAATTGGAATCGCTCAAGGATTCCTGTCTTTGATTTAATCCAGATAATATAGTTCTCAATCTTTGTAAACGAAGATAGCATATTTGCCAGATAATCTAATAAAAATCTTTTGCTAAAAAGATCTACTACAGGTTTGATATCAAAGACAGGAATCCTCATCTTGCTTGTCTTTTCTATTGTATATCCTTTCTCTTTCATCTCTTTTAAGGTTCTACGGAGTAAGATCTCGAAAAAGAGGATAGGAGAGATTTTTAAAAAGACCTCCTCTTCATCCATCACCCGTCTAAAAACCTTCTCATCCTCGAGGAACGTATTTCTAAACTCCTCATCTTCTTTAAGGATCTGCCTTAGCTTTAATTTGTCTACTACCTCAGGGTGAACAGTCTCAATCAAAAAATCCAAATCTTTATCTGAAAATCCCGTAAAGTTCAGCTTAGGCATTTTATATCACTCCTTTAAATGAACAACTTCACATAATTTTATTTTGAAAATATTATTAAAAACCTTATTTTTTAATTGGTAATGTTGGAACTAATTCTTTAAACATCACAAGTTTTTCCATCATCTCTTTCCTGTATTCTTCACCACTTTTAAAATCAATTACAATACCTCCAATCTTCTCAACATTTGCGATGACAGCGGGATCTTTTAATGTTTTCTCCAATGCTTCTTCCCATTTGTTGACAATTGATGAGGCTAAACCTTTTGGTCCTCCGAGGCCAAGGGTGGTAGCAAATGAAGATTTCTTATACCCTTTTTCTTCGAGGGTTGGTGTATCCAAAAAACCAGATACTCGTTTAGGAGAACATATAGCCAAAAACCTGGCCTTCCCTGATAAAACCTGTCCTTTAATTGATGGAATTGAAGTATATGCATAGTCAACATGCCCTCCCAGAAGATTTGTTACTACCTCACCACCTCCGTCAAAGGGAACATATATAACCTCAATATTTGCCTCTCGGCTAAATACTCCGTGTATCATGTGAGGTGTTCCAACAATACCCATACCCCCAGCCTTAAGCTTCTTAGGATTGTTTTTAGCATAGGAGATTAGCTCTTCAATTGATTTAAATGGAGACTCACTCCTTACAGCTATTCCCATTGACACTATTGAAGCCTTTGCAACATAAGTAAGATCCTTCTCAGGGTCATATGGTAAATTGGGCATAAAAGCAGGAGCAATACTTACAGTTTCAGGACTTATGTTTACAAGTGTGTATCCATCTGGCTTTGAATTTACAACAAAAGAGGTTCCTACCACCCCTCCTCCTCCAGGTTTATTTAAAATAGTTATGGTTCCTTTAATATTAGTTCCAAGATGGTCAGACACGGTTCTCCAAAATATATCAGTAAGACCTCCTGGACCATAAGGTACAACAAGTTGAATAATCCTCTTTGGGTAATCTTGACTATGGGAATCGTTATTACAAAAAAGGATAAATAAAGCAATAACTAAAAAACCAAGTTTTCTAAATATAATTTTGGTTTCCATTTCTACCTCCTATGAGTTATTTTGCTTTTAAGATTACCGAAAACTTACTGCTTAGTCAACATAAAATCTTAAAGTTGAATTCTTCAAATTATTTTTCTCTTCGTATCATAAACTGTGTCGTTATGTCATTCTGAGGCTTTAGCCGAAGAATCTATGTTTTATAAGGTTTTGAATTCTATAGATTTCTATAGATTCATCGCTTCGCTCGGAATGACAAACATGGCCTACACCTCATTACGACACAGCCTTATTATATGGTGAACAAATTTTTGAATACCTATTCAATAAATATATAATCAATTTAATTATAAATTCGTAAAAAATTTCATTCAAGAATTATAAAAAATAAATTCATTTCTATGGATCTGAAAACTTTTTGTAAATCTTTTCTTCTGGAAAAACTGGAGTAAATATGGTGGGATAGGTAAGTGGAAGATCTTCATCTTTACCTATTACAAGATAAGCCCCTGTTGATAATGAATTGCCTATCTTTTTTAATACCTCAATCTGACATGATTTTGAAAAATATGTAAAAGCAAGATTTCTGCAAAGAACCATATCCATCCCTTGATATTCTTTATCACGAATAATATCATGCCTTCTAAAATCAACAATTTCTCGAATGGATTTATCAATTATGTAATAACCATCTTCAACCTTGAAAAAATTTTTAAGAATCTCTCCTGGAACCTCTTTTAAACTGCTCCACTTATACTTGCCTTCCATTGCCCGCTTAATCAAATTTTCGTCAATATCAGAAGCAAGGATTGATATTTTAACCTCTGGCCAAATCTTCTGGATTGACCATTTCCAAATCATTGCGATACTATACGGTTCTTCACCATTGGCACAACCAATAGACCAAACATTTATCTCATTTCTATTATTATTTTTAATAATATCTGGAATCAAAGAATTTGCGATCCTATCAAAAACGACTTGATCTCTAAAAAATCTCGATATGGTAATGGTTAAGATCCGTGATAGGTGATCGAGTTCTTTAGTATCCTCTTTAATTTTAAGAAGGTAATCTTTGAAGTTAGTGAGGCCAATATCTCTGATTCTTCTTTCGAGCCTTCTTTTAATTCCCTTTCTTAAAAAAGGGCGCCATTGAAGACACAATAAGTATGAAGCTTCTTTAAGGAATTCTTCAAAAGACATGAGCCCTTTCAAGCTCAATCAATCTTTTTTTAATCTCTTTCCCGTGACCAAAACCTCCAAGGTCTCCATTACTCCTGATTACCCGATGGCAGGGAATAATTAGAGGGATTGGATTGTGGCCATTTGCCCCTCCTACCGCACGAAATGCCTTTGGATGACCAATTGCCTCAGCTATATCTTTATAGGACCTTACCTCTCCATATGGAATTTTTTTAAGCTCAAGCCAGACACTTTTTTGAAATTTGGTACCTCTTAAATCCAATTTACAATCAAAACTTCTTAGTTTACCATTTAAATAACTCTTTAACTGGTGAATTATACCTTTATTCCTTTTTATATCCTTAACAACATCACCATGAAAAAACTCTTTAACTCTTTTTAAAAAATCATTCTCTGTTGTCAGAAAATCGATTGTTAATATACCCTTTTCTGTGGTTGCAACAAATACCCTTCCAAGAAGCGAAGAATTAAAGGAGCTATAGTATACCTTTTCCATCTTCAACTCAGGATTTTAATTTTTGCTAAATCGGTAGAAAGCTGCCTTAACCAATCCTATTGGCCCTGTCATCATCATATTTCCACCGGGCGATGCGTATTCAAATTTAAAGGAGGTGTCCTTGAAAATATCTCGATTTGGACCTGTAACAATGACCTTAGGCTCACCATAAAATGGTTTAAGTATAATTGCCCCATGGCCATTCTCTTCAAATACCTTTTCACTCCTGAGCTCCCCTCTAATAAAGTCTCTAAGATCCTGCTCCAGTTTTTTAGGACTAAGTAGATGGGTATGATGTTCATATATCCCTTCTATCTTTCCATCTATTAAAAGAGCTGCTATGGTATGGCCATTTCCAACATTTACAATTAAAGAAGGCCCAGAGACCTCATCCATACAGCCCAGTATAGCAGAAAATGCTGTATCCATCAAAATCACTGGTTTTTGAGAATCCCTTTTAACTGCCTCAAAGGCTGATTTCATTCTTAGAAATTGATGAGGGATGTTATTCTCGAAAAAATGAAATGATTCTGGCCTATTATCTTTCATAAGCATAGCCTTCATATTTTCAAACCGAAACACTCTATCAGAGACCCCTTTAGGAGAAACCCCATGATCCTGAACTGCAATCCCTATAGCATCTACCTCTAAATCCTCACCAAAGTTTATAAGAAAATCTCTTAGCCTTTTTAGTTCTATTTCATGGATCTTCAGTGTATTGAACCTTTTCGATGGCAAACTATTGCTAATCTCAATCCCCATGGACCTAACTTCATCAAGGTCATTTCTGATAGAGTAAGCTGACCTCTCATCCATTACAACATGACTTCCTCTCTTTATATGATCAAGGATTGCACGATTAAGAGATCCGCCTCCGATAGTATCACCATAGATGTAGATATCACCATCTAAAGCCCTTAATCTCTGAGCAAATATTTTTGAGGGCGTTGGTAGAACAAGACTTATACAATTCTCTATCTTCTTATTTGAATCAAATAGGAGTATATCTTGTGTTCCAGCTCCAATGTCAATTGCAAGTATCTTCATCCTTTAATCACTCCAAGAGGAACAAGTTTTACAACCTTTCTACTTATTCCAGCATTATGAACAACGTTCACAACATCTGTTACATCCTTGTATGCATCAGGAATCTCTTCAACAAGAGTTTCACGACTTGCCCCTTTAACAATGATCCCCTTTTCCTCAAGCTCTTTTCCAATAGATCTCCCTTTTGCTGCTTTTATTGCTTGATGTCTGCTTAGAACACGACCAGCCCCATGACATGTTGAACCAAACGTCTCCTTCATTGCCCTTTCTGTCCCAACCAATACATAAGAGCATCTGCCCATATCACCAGGAATAAGGACAGGTTGCCCAATTGATCGATATTTTTCAGGGATTTCAGGATGATTAGGTGGAAATGCCCGTGTTGCTCCCTTTCTATGAACACATAACTTCTTCTTTTCACCATTGACCATGTGGGTCTCAATCTTTGCAATATTGTGGCAAACATCATAGATTAGATCCAGACCTAAATCTTTTGGACTTTTTCTGAAAACCTGTTCAAACGTCTCTCTTACCCAATGCGTTATCATCTGGCGGTTTGTAAATGCAAAGTTCGCGGCTGAAGCCATTGCCTCAAGATATCTACGGCCTTCATCAGAATCTACCGGCGCACAGCATAGCTGGGGATCTGGAAGTTCAATCCCATATCTCTTCGAGGCATCCATCATTACACGAATATAATCATCACAAACCTGGTGGCCTAATCCCCTTGATCCTGTATGAACAGTAATCGTAACCTGATCCTTCCATAATCCCATTGCCCGGGCAAGTGAATCATCGTAGACCTCTTCAACATAGCCAACTTCTACAAAATGATTTCCAGAACCCAGAGTCCCTAATTGCGCCCTTCCCCTCTCAAGAGCCTTTTCAGAAACACGATCAGGATCTGCCCCTTCAATACAACCATTTTCTTCTATATGGGCA
Organism: Deltaproteobacteria bacterium; assembly: GCA_037443425.1. Lineage (GTDB taxonomy): Bacteria > Desulfobacterota > BSN033 > BSN033 > UBA1163 > JBBIOI01. Next base: position 25,173 of record JBBIOI010000006.1, on the reverse strand, counting down.
AGATCTTCTTCACTTCCAAAGCCCCTCTCAACTGCCCATCTGGCTCCATATTTCAGAACCTTCTTTTCATCATCCTTACTAAGTTTAAGGTCCTTTCTATGTGAACCCACACCTGATGGAATATTCGAAAAAAGTGCTTGAACTAATTCTTTTATTCTATCCTTTATATCTTCGCGGCTCAGACCTGAGCGCATTAGCCTTACTCCTCAGTTTATATCATATCCAACCCCACCAGGAGAAACCACTCCCTTATGTATATCGAACGCAGCAACTCCCCCAATGGGGAAACCATAACCCCAATGAATATCGGGCATAGCTAATGAATGCCCTACAATTCCAGGAAGCCAGGCTACATTGGCCACTTGGAGGAGACTCTGATCTTTTCTTATATCAACAAGCATTCTTTCATCTGCATAGACAATACCATCAGTCCTCATCTTCCCTTCTCGAGGAATCCTCCATCTATAATCGTCTATCTTCTCCACTTTTATCTTCTCTTCAGAGGTCATAATAGCTCACCCCTTCTAATAGAGTATTCTCTTTCACCTTTAAAAGGGATTCAATATCACTTTATTATTTATTATAACTTAAAATTCGATATAACTCCTACCTAAAGTTATGGATTATAAGTCGAGGATAATTCTTGCCATCCAGATACTATCTTCCTTTTTAACCACAATCTGATGATACGTAACTGCCTTAACCTGAGTTTTAATTATATGAAAACCCTCCTTAAATTCTTCCCCTCCAGCCATTGCCTTAAGTCCGTTATCGTCAATCGATTCAATCCTGAACTCCTTAAAAAGCAGCCCCTCTACCTCATGAAGGAAAAGTAGCTCTGTAAGCCAATCTACAATTAAACATTCAAGACTCTCTTTTCCGATTGATATTTTTCTCCATAAGTGTATATTTATACTTTCCAAATCAGTAATTATATTAAAGAAGCCTTCAGCAGCATTCCTGAAAAGGTCTTCAAGGGTTTCACCATAAATAATCATACCTATATCGGCAGTGTGGTCAATGAGTTCATATTTTTTCATTGCCCTTCTTTAATGCTTCCCTCCTCTTTTTTCTTCCCTCTAACAATATTAATGGCCTTCTCTACAGCCTCTGGTATCTTTCCAAAGAAGGATTCAATAATTGCAGGTCCCCTTCTCAGATTTAGAATAGAAACCTCAGCTTCTTTTATCACAAGAAATGCTATTGGTTCAACACATATCCCACCACCTCCTGCTCCTCCACTTCCTCCAGAGGTCTTTATCTGCTCTGTACCTGCGCCAGCACCAATACCGAGAGAGATTTTTAAAACAGGAAGGACAGTAAATTCTCCTGCCTTAATCCCTTCTCCAACAATGGTCTCTGTCTTGGCAATGCCCTTAAAACCTTCTAAAAGTGTCCTGATTAAATCTGTTGCATCCATTATCATCTCCCTCCTTTTCTATGCCCTCTTCTCATTTCAATGAGAAGAGGGATAAAGAAACTTATCAGATTTTTCATAAACTCCCAATTTGAAATTAAAAACTCGGCTTTTAATCGGTTCTTTCCAAAAAAATTTATATTTACTTTAACTCTTTGGTCTATCTTAATGGTATCAATAGCACTCATCATTCCATAGGCAATTCCATTAATCATAGGATCGGAAAACGAGATATCTGCTTCGATCTCCTTAACCTTCCATTTTCTCAAAAATGAATAACCTTTCTTAATATAGACCAGTTTCTTTGGAATATAAATTCTTCTTCTTTTAAATGGGAAAGGAATTTTTATGCCCATTATTCTAATATATACCTTTTCATTATCCACCAGTAACGAAAGAAATTTACTAAATCCAATAAAGAAGATTCTCTCTTTTTTGGCTAAGGATATAGAGGATTGAATCATTTGGATCTTTTATTCTTAAGAATTTTTAAAAATTTTTCCTTTGATATAACCAACCTTTCATGTTCCCCTTCTACAATCTTTCCCTTTTCATCATATGCATTAACAAGAAAAATCAATCTATTTTTATCAATCCTATTTAAAAGGGCATGAGCAGTTACCTTCATCCCAATAGGTGTTGGAGATAGGTGTATTAACTTAATCGACTTACCAATACTTATTTGATCAGGATTGATAAAATCTTTTATAGCATCTATAGAGGCAGACTCTAATAGTTCTATTAAGCGTGAGTTTGAAAGTACATCCCATGAATCTTTGTCTATGTTTTTAATCAAATCTTCCCTACAAACGATCATCTCTACCTTTCCTGTAAGCCCTGGTACCATTAGATTTCTCTTCACCCTCTCTTGTAAAATGGTATTTTTTTAGAATACCTTTAATAGCATTTCTTTTTACTATTCTACTTTATCTTCAATTTCTCTATTAAAGACCTCTTTTATTTCTGATATTATCTTTTCTACCTCCATTAAATAATCCTCAGGGACAAAAATAGCCCCCCAGCCTTTCTGGGGAACATAGAGACCATTATATGCCGTATCGAGAAAGGATTTTATTATGAAAGGGATAGCTAACTCATTTAATGCCTGAGAAATTCTATCTCCTTCAAACCTGTTTTCAATAATACCTGCTTTTATCCATCTATCCATATGGTTATTCCCTCCAGTGTCTTGGTACTCCAACAAATGAAGCCTTTCTCTCTAATTCACTTAATTGATTTTCAAAATACCTTATCGCATTGTTGATTCTTTTAACCTCAGAATAACTACCAGCTGCTTCATATCTTGCCTTCAATCTTCTCAATTCATCTAAATTTCTATGATAAAATCTAAACTGGCCGATCCAATAATCCTTGCTGTATCCACCTGGCCTTTCTGGTGAAGGATCTCCTTTTAATGATGCGAGTATCATTTTTGCATTCAATGAATCAATTGTGACTCTAAATTTATTGAGAAATGAATTTCCTAAAAGCCCTTGATAATTTGACATCGTATGAATTAATGCCTCTACATTTTCAACCTCTGCTTCCCCAACCCTGATCGAATTTAAAGTTACTAAAGGTGTAAGAATAACATCACTGGCTGAAACAGCCTTTATAAATGGTGTATTTTCATCGATGGTAATCCCGAGCTCCCTTGCTACGGCCCAACTAATCAAGGTAAAACTTGCACCCGTATCAACTATGAAATACTGTTTTACCCTTCCATTTAAAATAACCTCTGTAAGTAATAGCTCATGCCTTCTCAGCAGATTAACCTCGAATACCTTTGATTCAACTTTAGAAACATCTTGTTGTGTCTGTTTAGATTTTTGTTTAACCTCTGGTGTTTGTTCTTTCTGGGGTGTAAGTGTCTCAATATTTTCACGATATTTTTCAGGAATCTTAGATAGATCGTCCACGAAATGAATCGTCCCTTTCTCATCTATCCATTTATATATCTCGGAGTAACTGGTAGATGAAATTGCAATTAGGATTATAATGAAAATGAAAATTTTATTAATAATCTCTTTACCTTCCTTTCTGGTTTAAAATCTTAAATCAATCGTCAACCCTTAAAACTATATTACTTTACGCGTATTTAATTGTCAATTGCTGTTTCAATATGTTTTTGTTAAAATTTTTTAAATGTCAAAATATTCTTTCCATCCTGATTCTGTTAAAAAACTCTTTGAAACGATTGCTCCCCATTACGATAATCTCAATCATATTTTAAGCCTTGGAATAGATATCTATTGGCGGAAAATGGCTGTTCGTGAAATTAAATCAATAAAAGGTAAAATTTTAGATATAGCCACAGGAACAGGGGATGTGGCTATAGAAATCTCAAATCAGAATAGATTTAGTAAAAAAGTATTTGGAATTGATTTCTCCCATTCTATGTTAAAGAAGGCGAAGCAAAAGATATTAAAGAAAGGATTATCTACATCTATTTTTTTAATACTTGCAGACGCATTATCACTACCCTTTGAAGATGATACATTTGATGCATCAATTATTGCCTTTGGACTCAGAAATATAATTGATAAAGAAAAGTCCTTTTATGAAATGGTCCGGGTTGTTAGGAAAGGTGGTAAGGTAATAATCCTTGAATTGTCTTTGCCTGAAAGTGGAATTTTAAGGAAAATTTATCCATTCTATTTTAAAAAAATCCTTCCTTTATTAGGTGGGGGTATCTCAGGAGACAAAGATGCGTATGAATATTTACCAGAATCGGTCTATCAATTCAAAGGGCCCGATTACTATGAGTCTTTAATGAAAAATTTTGGATTAAAGGATATAAAAGTCAAAAAATTAACCTCAGGGATTGCTTTCATTGCAACTGGTATAAAGGATTCTTTATGATAAGACAATTTTCTCTTTCAGACCTTGATCAAATTCTACAGATTGAACTTAGATCTTTTCCAAAGTCTCCATATGACTGGATAACATTTATGAATCTCTATTCTCAGTATCATGATACATTCCTTGTTTATACAAAAAAGACTGAGGATGGAAATGAAGAGATTTGTGGATATATAATCTATTCTCCTGAGGGTCATATCATTTCTATTGCAGTTCATCCAAATTATAGAAGAAGGGGTATTGGAACAGAGCTTATCAAAAAGGTAATTAGTTCACCACGTATTAAAAAGGCATGGGCAGAGGTGAGGCGAAGCAATTCTATTGCCCAGGCATTCTATCTTAAGTTAGGATTTAAAATAAAATATATTATCTCAAACTACTATGGGGACGAGGATGCATTTTTAATTGAATGTGGATCTAAAACTTAACTTGCCCGCTAAGGAAGATTCTTTTATATAATAGATTAGAAAAATTTATTCTAAGGGGAGAAAAATGGGTGGAATATTTGGGGTCGTATCAAGAAAGAATTGTGCTGATATTTTACTTTATGGTACAGACTACCACTCACATATGGGAACAGAGTATGGTGGGATGGCTGTATTTGGGAAACAATTTTATAGATCTATCCATGATATAAGTAAAAGTCAGTTCAAATCAAAATTTTTCGAAGAATATAAAGAGATGAAAGGTAATATGGGAATTGGTGTTATAAGTGATAGGGATCCACAGCCACTTATTATTGCTTCAAAGTTCGGAAACTTCGCCATTGTCACTACAGGGTTAATAGAAAATCTTAATGAATTAGCACAAATGCTTCTTAAAGAAGGGGAAACCTTTGGAGAATTGTCGAAAGGAGGAATCAACTCCGTTGAATTGATCGCTAAACTTATAAATAGAGGAGAAACCCTTATATCAGGTATTGAAGGTGTATATAATAAGATTAAAGGCTCTGCCTCAATTCTTCTTCTTAAGAAGGAAGGTATTTATGCATGTCGTGATCGTTTAGGCCGATCTCCCCTTGTTATCGGAGAAAGGGATGGAGAATATGCAATAGCTACAGAATCATGTTCTTTCTCTAATTTAGGCTTTAAAATTAAAAAATACCTCTCTCCTGGAGAGATTGTTCTGGTAGGTGAACAGGGTTTAGAAGAAAAATCAACCGGGGGGACTGACAAATCAGATATGTGCCTTTCTCTGGATCTACACAGGTTACCCTGCATCGAGTTATGAAGGAATAAGTGTTGAATTAGTAAGGGAGAGATGCGGGAGGGCCCTTGCCAGACGTGACAACGTAGAGGCTGATTTTGTATCAGGGGTTCCTGATTCTGGCGTTGGCCATGCAATTGGTTATGCAATGGAATCAGGTCTACCCTATCGAAGGCCCCTTGTCAAATATACACCAGGTTATGGAAGAAGCTATACCCCACCGTCCCAGGAGATAAGGGATCTTGTCGCCACAATGAAACTTATTCCGATAAAAGAGGTTATCTATGGAAATAGAATAATCCTTTGCGAGGACTCTATAGTAAGAGGGACTCAACTAAAAAACTATACAATCAAAAAATTATGGGAGTGTGGAGCAAAAGAGGTTCATATAAGACCTGCCTGCCCTCCTTTGATATTTCCATGTAGATTTGCACTTTCCACCCGTTCTATTGATGAATTGGCAGCACGCCGAGCTATACAAGTTATTGAAGGGAGAAAGATTGAAGATGTAAGAGATTATATAGATCAGGAGTCCCAAAAGTACCAAAAAATGGTCGATTGGATAAGAAATGAACTCGGAGTTACTACACTCAGATATCAAAAGATTGAGGACATGGTAGAAGCTATTGGACTACCAAAAGAGAGATTGTGCCTCTATTGTTGGATTGGCGATTACAGCCTATAATTAAACTATCTGGAAAATCTAATAACATCTCCTTTTCTTATGCCATTTTTATAAAACCATCCTTTTGGCATCTCAAGTGCATATAAGATAGGAGCTGGAGGCGTATGTGATTTTAAGGAAAACGGCTCCATTTCTTTTATATCGACTATAATACCATCTTTATTAATAAATGCGATACTGAGAGGAATGTAGGTATTCTTCATCCAGAAACTATGATAATCTTCGCTTTCAAATATAAAGAGCATTCCCTCGTCTCTTCCTAAACTCCTCCTCCACATCAATCCTTTTGCCCTTTGCTCAGGGGTTTTTGCAACCTCAACCCATATCTCCTTGTCTTTTATATAAATGGGAATTTTATAAATATCCTGGCTGTATGAAGATTGGGCGCAAAATAAAATTATAAAAATAAGAATTGCATCAATCTTTCGGACCAGAAATAATCTTATCCCTTTCATTTAAGGTCATTCTCTCCAAATATTCAGTAAGGTTTCTTATTTCATCTCTTATCTTCCCAGTATTCCATTGTATAAAAATCACCCACAATGGAAGTAAAAGCCAGATAATAAGAAGAATGCCTAAAAATATAACAATTGGAATAGCAATCCAAGAAGGTAATCCTTTAAAAATCTGTTCAAGGTACCAATCTAAGTCCACCTTTTTCTCCTTTCTTACAAAATTAACGGCTTTGCCCTCCTGATAATTTTCTTCTAAATTTCTCATTAACCTTTAAAATCTCATCAGGGTCAGAACCGCTGATCTCCCATGAATAGTTATCTTTACCATCTCTTTTAAGTTTAATCTTCACCTCTGGCTTAAAGTTTTCCTCTTTATCCAATTTTTCCTTCTCTATGATGACTTTCGGTGGGGTCTGGTTCTCTATTTTCTTTTCAGGCGTGATAGTTTTGCCTTCACATCCAAGTATTAAAAAAATAATTAATGATATTAATATCAATTTCATATATCTTCTCCCATTAAAATCTATTCTTCTTTTACGAACAAGCGGCTTCCCTTAATAAAATCTTCCTTTGTTTTTGCATCCTTTGGATAAGAATATGTCCTAATTTCTATCCCAATACCTTTTGGGATATAACCTCCTTGATTTAACTTCGTCTTAACCCTTTCGCCAATCTCTTTTGCCATCTTTTTATCATTGAAAGAGAGTATATAGACCATACTATTTTTGAAAGGTATAAGGGTATCAACAGAGCGCACCATCCTTTGGATAGCATATATAACACCCTCCATTACCCCATCGTTTAAGAAGGCTTCTTTCTTTGTTCTTTGATCCCAAAATTCAACACGTATCAAAGAAAAAGACATCTTATCCCTTTCGGCTTCTTCAAGCATTGGATTTAGGATCAGGTTAAAGATATTATCCACACAGAATAAAGGGATTGAGAAAATAAATGAAGCGCCTCCGCCTGGTCTGTTTTCTGCCCAGATTGAACCTTTATGGGCTTCGATGATTTCCTTACAGAGTGCTAATCCTAAGCCGATACCATTAATCCCATCCGATTGACCTATCTGCCCTTGATAAAAACGATCAAAGACTTTTGTAAGGCTTTCTTGAGCAATTCCAATTCCAGTATCTGAGACAATTACCCTTAGATAGTCCTTCTTTTCTGTAAGTCCCCTTGAATCAACTGTAATCTTACCTCCAGTAGGAGTAAATTTTATACCATTACTTATCAAGTTAATAAAAACTTCAATCATCCTGTTTCTATCAACAAGGATAAGAGGTAATTCAGGATCAATAAGATTTTCAAATAATATCTTCTTTTCTTCCAATTGGTGTGATAACGTTATCTGAGCCTCTTCTACAATCTTAATTAGTGAATTGGGTTCCAGCCTCAGTTTTACACCTTGTCCTGATTCTATTTTTGAAAAATCAAGGATCTTTTCGATGAGGTTTGAAAGTCTCAAAACATTTCTATTTGTAATGGTTAAATACTCCCTTTGCTCATCAGTCAATGACCCTCCTTTACCTTCGAGCATTAGTGAGATAAACTCTTTTATCACTGTCAGCGGAGTTTTAAGTTCATTTGAAACCCTTGATATAAATGTTGATTTAATCTGATCAAACCTCTTTAATTCCTCATTTGCCCTCTCAAGCTCGATAGACTTCTCTCTTAATTCCTTAATTAGATTTTTTTCACGTATAACACGATTTAATTTTGCCTTCATTTCATCTATTGTAAAAGGTTTTGTTATATAATCTGTTGCCCCCTGAGAAATTACATCCATATAACTATATAAACCTCCATGTGCAGTCATACATATAATATGTATTTGCGGAAATTCTTTTCTTACTACCTCCATCAATTTAAATCCGTCCATTTCAGGCATTTTTAAATCTGTAATCATTACGCTGAATGGCTCTCTCCTTAGCAATTCGAGGGCCTTTATCCCGTTTTCAGCCCCCATGGCCTCGTATCCAATGTGTTCTATGACCTTTGAAACCATCTCACGCACATCATCTTCATCGTCTACTACTAATATGCGCTCTTTTTCCATATTATATTTCCTATCCTTGAATTTGTAATTATTTATAATTGCTTATCTTTTTCTTCCAAGAAGATAAAAAATCCCAAAACCTCTCTAATTTTCTAATAGGGATATTAATAAAATGTATGCCTGGAGGAATTGATTCATCTTGAAAGTGGGGATTAAGCTCTTTTATCTCTTTATAATAACATCCAATAGCCTCTGAAATCTCTATTATCGGAAGCGGTGAGGGCAATTCTATCTGAACCCTTTCAACTTGAAGAGGTGAATAATACTCATTGTCTTTCAGCGAAAATCCATACCTTTCAGGATCAGAAAGGATTATCTTTGCAACCGCAATCTTATAAACATATCTTTCAGTTTCCAGTGGCAGATCAAGATAAAAATAGTTTTTAGTCTTTTGTAATTCTATCTCCTTTCTTATTCTATTCTCTCCTGCATTATAAGCAGCCATGGCAAGAATCCAACTTTGAAATTCATCATACAATTTTTTAAGGTATATCAGTGCCCCTTCAGTTGCTTTGAAAAAATCAAACCGTTCATCAACCCCCTTAACCTTTTTCATCCCGTACAGTTCACCCGTAGAAGGAATAAATTGCCATATACCTCCTGCACCTGAAATGGATACAGCTTCTGGCCTCAGTGTACTTTCAACAATAGTTATATATTTTAAATCATCTGGAAGCCCCATCTCTTTTAACTTTCCTTCAATATAAGGGAAGTATCTTCGACTTCTCTTCATCCATAAAAGCACCGAAGCCTCATTGCCTAAGGCAATAAGGAATTCTCTATCCAGATTCTCCCAAACATTTCTATCCTCTAAAGGTATTTTCTCTCCACAAAGGTCAATCTCCTTGGGAAGTTTATATGTAGAGATTGGTGGGCGAAATTTGAGTGTATTTAAATATCTCTCAAGACCCTTCACTTCTGAGCTTAGGTTTAAAATTGACTGCTCAAGTTCTTTAATCTTTTCAACCAAATCCTTCACTTCTTCTTGTTTTCTATTCTCTTTGATCGTTTTTGTTTGTGTATGTACTAATTTTCCTGTTGCACAGCTATTAAATAAAAAAATTATTATCAAAATAAGTCCAACTCTTTTTAGCCTTCTCATCATTACCTCTCTCGCATTAAATATACATCTTCACATTTAAAATGAATACCACAATTCACTTATCTGTTGCAAGAATTTTAGATTTGTATGTTATAATTTGCTCAAAGCCAAAATTTAATAAAGGAGTCAAATATGATTTCTTCCGACAAAAAAATAACAAGGAGAGATTTTTTAAAGACAACTGCTACGGGGATCGCAATAGGAATGATGGATATAAAATTCTCTAATGCACAGAATGATTATGATCTTGTGGCTGTCTCAGGTGACCCTTTAAATGCTACAAAGAAAGCTATTGAGGCAATGGGAGGTATGAGCAGATTTGTTAAAAAAGGCCAGCGCGTAGTCCTAAAGCCCAATATGTCATTTGCTCGAACCCCTGAAGTTGGAGCAAACACACATCCACTTGTTGTGGCCACTGTTGCTCAGGCATGTATAGATTCTGGAGCAGATCGCGTTTTAATCCTTGACCATACCCTGCAAAGGCCAGAGCTGTGTCTCGAACGTTCTGGAATCCCTCAGGCGTGTAAAAACATTAAAAATGTCCATGTATTTGCCCTTCAGGATAAAAAATTCTACAGCGAGATAAAGGTCCCAAGAGGAAAGGTACTTGATAAGGTCCATATCATGAAGGAGGTTTTATCAGCAGATGTTTTAATAAATCTCCCAACTGCTAAGTCTCATTCTACTACAGGTGTAAGCCTCGGGATAAAAGGTTTGATGGGACTCATATGGGATCGAGAAAGTTTCCACTCACAATTCAATATCAATCAGGCATTAGCAGATTTACTCACAGTAATTAGACCAACCCTGACCATTCTTGATGCTACACGCGCACTTGTAACGGGTGGACCTGGAGGTCCTGGAGAGGTGCACAAACCCAATCTAATTATTGCAGGAATCGACCCTGTTGCTGTAGATAGTTTTGCTGTTACAGTAGCACCATGGTATGGTAAAAATTTTAAGGGAAGACAGGTGGAGCATCTGTTGGTAGCTTATCAGCGTGGCCTTGGAAAGATTGACATTGATCAACTTAAGATCCTTAAGGATAGGGTATGAGAAGGATTATTCAAGCCATATCACTCTTTCTCTTTTCTTCGCTCTTCTATCTTGCTACTTTCAGATTACCCGATTGGTTAATGGCAGATATATATTTACGGCTTGACCCTCTGTTAGGAGTGAATGCTATCTTCTCTAAAAGGGAAATTATCCCGAGAGTACTTTTCGGATTAATCACTATTGGGGTAACCATATTAATCGGTCGTTTCTTCTGTGCATATTTATGTCCAACAGGGGCCTCGATAGATTTTCTCGATTATCTCTTATTTAGAAAGAAGAATAGAAAGCCTATTAAGAAGGATCTTTCACTTAAAAAGCTGAAGTATATAATCCTTATTATCTTTCTCAGTTCTGCACTTATCGGTCTCTCTCTGGTCTTCTTCATGGATCCGATCTCCCTTTTAACCCGTTTTTATACACTCTTTCTCTATCCTTTATTTATTGCATTTTTAAATCTTCTATTAGATATATTTAGACCCATCTTTTACAGATTGGGATGGATATCATTATCTCTAAAAAATTTTATTCAACCTGTTTTCTATATGTCTTTTATTACCCTTATAATGTTTTTAACCCTCATCGTCCTGAACCGCTTTTCACCTCGATTCTGGTGTAGGTATTTATGCCCATTAGGAGCTTTTTTAAGCTTATTCTCCCCGCTTGGTCTCTTCAAAAGGAAGGTCAATGATGATTGCACTAAATGTCTCAAATGTCAAAGGGCATGCCCGATGGGAGCAATCCCTGATGACCCAAAGAAGACAAACCTTTCCGAATGTATCCAATGTAAAACCTGCTCAAGTATCTGCCCTGAAAATGCCATTCGATTCCCCGTAACCTTCTCACTTCAACGGGAACATAATTCCTTTAACATTTCAAGAAGGGACTTTTTCTCCTCTATTGCTGGAGGATTAACGTTTGGCTTTCTAACACTATACACCCCTTTTAAATTAAGACAGAATAAGTTTCAAATTATCAGACCCCCAGGTGCACTTCCAGAAGATGAATTCCTTAGAACATGTATACGATGTGGTGAATGTATGAAGTCCTGTCTTACAAATACACTACAGCCCTGCCTCTGGGAATCGGGCCTTGCAGGGATCTGGACACCAAGGATGGATCCACGGCTTGCCCCGTGTGATCAAAACTGTAATGTTTGCGGTAGAGTCTGTCCAACCCAGGCCATAAGGTCATTACCTTTAGAGGAAAGGATTCACGCAAAAGTTGGTACAGCTATTCTAAGAAAAGAGTTATGTCTTGTCTGGTCACAGAATAAACTTTGCCTTATCTGTGATGAAATATGTCCATACAATGCTATTGTTTTTCGACCTATCGAGGGTTATCGGAGACCGTTTGTTATTGCCTCAAAATGTAATGGATGTGGTTATTGTGAACAGAGATGTCCTGTCCGCGGGGAATCTGCAATCGTAGTTGTCCCCGATGGTGAGATTCGATTAAAAGAAGGATCTTATATAAAAGAGGCGAAGAAACTTGAGCTCGAATTCAAACCGGATCCAGGTGATGACAAATTTATAATCGAAGAATCCGGATTTAAGATTGAGGAGGAAAAAACAAAAGAAAAGATTAAACCAGATAAACCCACAGGATTTTTATAAATTAAACCCAGGATGGTTTAACACCAATCTTTTCCCTAACCTCATCCATCACTTCCTTAACAATGGCCTTTGCACGGGAAGCACCAGATTTTAGTACATCTTTTATATAATCTGGTTTCTCATTCATTTCCCTTACCCTTTCCTGAATTGGATAAATTTCTTCAATCATATTCTTATTGAGAATCTCTTTACATTCGATACACCCAATAGCCGCACTTCTACAGCCTTTCTCAACATAATCTATCTCGTTCTGTTTGGAAAAGGCTGTGTGCATGGTAAAGATATTACAATGTTCTGGATGTCCAGGATCATGCCTCCTCTCCCTGTGGGGACAGGTAGCAGCAGTCCTTAACTTTTCCCAGATAACTTCTTTGGGTTCGAGGATACCAATGGCATTATTCATAGATTTTGACATCTTTGCCTGCCCATCAGTGCCCAATATCCTTGGGGCCTGAGAAAGGATTACCTGGGGTTCTGGAAATGTTGGACCAAAACGTGCATTAAACCTCCTTGCAATCTCTCGACATAATTCTACATGCTGTACCTGATCCTCACCGACAGGGACATAATTTGCTTTGTATATCAATATATCAGCAGCCTGAAGAACTGGATAATCGAGAAGTCCCATATTGATATTATGACGATGCTGCTTAGCCTTCTCTTTAAATTGTGTCATTCTTTCGAGTTCCCCTATAGGGGTAACACAATTGAATATCCAGGCAAGTTCTGTATGTTCAGGCACATGGGATTGAACAAATACGATACATTTATCAGGTGTAAGCCCGGAGGCTAAAAGTATAGTGGCGGTTTCCATAATCCTTTTTTGCATCGAATCAACATCATATTCGATGGTGATAGCATGATAGTCTACAACACAATATATGCATTCATACTTATTAATTAGCTGGACCCAATTTCTTATTGCCCCGACATAATTTCCAATATGAATCTCTCCTGAAGGTTGAATCCCACTAAAGATTCGATCCATTGTTAAACCTCCTGTAAAACCTTTTTAAAACAAAGAGGCCATGGGTTGATATTGCCCATGGCCTCTTGCTCGATCTGCTTTAAAGATTAGAGCTAAAGAGGAACCAGGCAATATCTACTTTGAAACTTAAACCACCATCTCCAAGACAATTCAACACTCCTTACGAATTTTTTAATTAATTTAGCTCAGTCATTAAAAAAAATCAATATTATTTCCATTGAGAGTTGAGAGTAAGCATTTTTTTTTATGACGAGGTTATATATCTTATATTGCAAATTCTTTTCAGCTTTCAATTAGCATCCCATCCTCCATTTAACTTCAAAAGCCTTAATTTCAAATTGGATTAACATTCCTCTTGTACCAACTCATATCTCGGTTCTTAACCCTCTGAGGCTCATCTCCTGTGATCTCAGTGATATATACACAGTATAAGGCGAGCTTTTTTATTTTTCATCATGGAATTGAGGATGTTTCCTTAGAGAACATAGGAAAGCTCACTCTGAAAAAGCCCTAAAGTAATCTGTCATTCCTGCGAAAGCAGGAATCCAGAGAAAAAAACCATTTAAAAACATCTGGATTCCCGTTTTCACGGGAATGACGCAGGTGAGGATAGAGATTAAATTATGCTTCGGAATAAGTATAGTATTGAGATAAGCCAATTCTACATAACTTATCACGGAAAAAAGATGCTTCCCCATTGAGATTGGACTCGATCTTGCCTCGCAATGACAATCTTTTTAAAATGTTTTGACGAAAATTAAATAATCTGTTATTTTTTCAAAAAATCTTAGGAGGTTCAACAATGAAAATAGGTTTTATAGGCATTGGACAGATGGGCTTTCCCATGGCAAATAGAATCATTGATGCAGGATATGAACTCTCTTTATTTGACATTAGAAAAGAAATCACCCAGCCTCTCATTGATAAAGGTGCAAAGTTCTCTGAATCTCCAAAGAAGATGGCAATTACTTGTGATATTATTCTCTCTTCCCTTCCAGGGCCTAAAGAGGTCGAAAAAATTGTTTATGGCAATGAAGGACTTATTTACGGCTGGAAAAGCGGTGATATCTATATCGATATGAGTACAAATTCACCAACCACAATTCGTCGGATTGCAGAATCTGCAATACAAAAAGGTGTTAGCGTACTCGATGCACCTGTAAGTGGTGGGGTTATTGGAGCCAAAAGAGGCACGCTTTCTATAATGGTAGGCGGTGATCCAAATGTCTTGGAAAAGGTGAGAAAGATACTTGAAGTTCTGGGAAGCAAAATATTTCATGTTGGTGATGTTGGTTGTGGAAATGTTGCGAAGTTGATTAATAATATGATAGCCCTATGCTGTAATGCAGCCTGTGCAGAAGGATTTGTCTTAGGTGTAAAGGCCGGGATTTCACCAGAAACGCTATATGAAGTCTTAATTTCTGGTACTGCCAATAATTGGAATCTCCAGCAATATCCAAACACTGTATTTAAAGAAAATTTTGAACCAGGTTTTAGAATAGAATTGGCCCATAAAGATATTCAATTAGCTTTATCATTGGGTACTGAATATAGGGTTCCAACCCCACTGTCGGTTATTACACAACAGGGACTGCTTGAGGCTATGGCATGCGGTCTTGGCAGTAAAGATGTTCAATCTATAATTATCAACTTTGAAAAGGTTGCAGGAATAAAGGTTGTTCAAAAATAAATTGGAGCAAAGGAGGGAAAAATGATTATAGTGAATGTTAAGGATGTAAAAGAGGTCGAAAGTACAGACGAAATAGTCGCAAAAGATACAGGAAAGGTCATAAGACAACTATTGATTGATCACAATGTGACAGGTGGTTTAGGTGTTGTAATGGTACATTTCAGCCCAGGTGCCAGATTAAACCTTCATACTCACAGCGGAGAACAGATCCTCTTTGTAACAGAAGGAAATGGAATAGTCGCTACGGAGAAAGAAGAATATATTGTAACCCCTGGGGCAGTAATATATATTCCTCCGGGTGAGGCACACTGGCATGGTGCTACATCAGATACCCCTTTTTCACACATCGCACTTTATAAAGGCGAAACAAAACTGGTTTCTTCCCACTAACCAGTACTACCAGGTCATAAAACTTGGAAGGAAAAGGGCAATTTGTGGAAATGCTATAAGGATAGCTGTACAAATCAATAAGGCAATCAAAAAAGGATAAATGCCTCTAAAAATGGTTTCAAGAGGGATATCTCCTGCTACCCCTTGGATGACATAGACATTAATCCCTACAGGAGGAGTAATAACACCCATCTCTGCAACAAGAACGATAATCACACCAAACCATATCCCATCAAAACCCAATTTTAAAATCACAGGGTATAAAATTGGAACCGTTAGTGTAATCATAGCAAGAGAATCCATGAAACAGCCAGCGATTAAATATCCAAAGATAATAAAGGCCATAATTATATTTCGGTGAAGCCCCAAACCACCTATCCATTCAGAAAGCTCGAAAGGAACCCTTGTTACCGCCATAAAATGTCCAAATATAGTAGCCCCTGTGACTATTAGGTAAACCATAGCTGTTATGCGAGTAGTATCTGCAAGGGAGTCAATTAATCCCTTCCATGTAAGTTGACGTCGGAGTAATGAAATAAGAAGGGCTCCACCTGCTCCTGCGGCACCTGCCTCTGTCGGTGTAAACCAGCCTAAAAAAAGACCTCCCATCACAAGTGCAAATAGAAAGAACATCTCTATAACACCGAAAAGAGACCTTATCCTCTCTCTCCAATTAGCCTTTTCTCCTGGCGGACCAAGCCTTGGATTCTTTTTACATATAATATAAACAGTTAAGGCAAAGATAGTAGCAAGAAGGATACCAGGCAATATCCCTGCTGCAAAAAGTTTTCCAATAGATTCTTCAGTCATAACTCCATAGATAATGAGCACAGTACTCGGAGGTATCAATATTGCCAGGCTACCAGCAGCAGCCACACATGCCGTGGCCATTGATGGATCGTAATTATATTTCCTCATCTCAGGTAGTGTTACCTTTCCCATGGTAGCTGCACCAGCAGTTGTTGATCCACAACATGCACCAAATGCCGCACAGGCATAACAGTTGGCAATTGCCAATCCACCTGGCAAATGGCCAAGAAATTTGTATGCTGCATTATAGAGACGGCCTCCTATCCCTGAATAGAAGGCAATGGTTCCCATAAATACAAACATTGGAACCACTGTTAAAGAATATGAAGAGAACATTACCCAGAAATCCTTTGCCAGTATGCTAAGTCCTCCCTTTATGGAAACCATATAACAAAAACCTGTAAAGCCAATTATTGCCATCACATAGGCCACAGGTATTCTTAAAAGGAATAGAATTACAAGAATAATGATGCTAAGGGTTGCAATCATTCCTGGACTCATTTTTCAAAAACTCCTATCAACGATTTAATGATATCACTAATGATCACCAAGCAAAGTAAAGCACAACCAATCGAAATTGCGTAGATAAATGGATAAAAAGGAGTAAGTGAAGTCATAGATAGCTCACCAGCCTTTCGCATATCGTTTCCGAAGACCACCAGCTGCCAGGAGGTAAGCATAAAAATACCTAAACTAATTAAATTTGTAAAAAAATCAATTATACTTTGAGTCTTTTTCGAAAAGCGAGCCATAAAGAGTTCCACCTGAGTATGACCCTTCTGAAGTGCGCAATAAGCAATTGAGAACGAAACTATGATCACACCAATATAAGAAACATAGTCATAGACACCAAAGATTGGCTTCCAGATCTTACGACCGATTATATTTCCGACAACAAGAATTAACATCAAAAATACACCAATCTGAGCTATCTTATCGCAAAACTTTGTAACATTTCGAATAAAAAGAAAGAAAAGATTCATCCCTCTCACCCTTATTAAATTAAATTTTAGGGGGGCAATATTTTTTACTTCAAAAGCCCCCCTTATTGAATATTTAAATAGAAAGGCTATCCTAAGGTCTTAGGGCTTCCATGGTTCAAACTTCATTTTATTATATTTCTCCATAATCTTGCTTGCATCATCAACGATCTCTTTTCCAGGAAGGCCCTTTCCATTAAGGAGAGAAATATATTTTTCACGAATTGGCTTTATAATTTCCTTAACACCTTCCCATTCACTTTCTGGGAAACGGTAAAATTGATGTCCGCCAGGCTTTTTCTTGGCAAAATCCATAGCCTTTGTATTAAAATACTGCCAAATTGCACCTGCCTCTTTTGCCGCTTCATCTGCGACTGCATCAAATGCATCCTGAAGGTCTTTAGGTAGGCTTCTCCATTTATCCTTATTCATAGCCACCCAGAAGAAAGATGAATAGAAATGTGGCACAAATACAGAGTAGTCAAACAACTCGGCATGTTTCCAGGCCTCAAGGGTTTCAGGTGGAGAAATAAGGCTATCAACAATTCCTTTTTTTGCAGCCATATAGACTTCGCCCATAACCATTGAGGTTGGCTCAGCACCTAATGCCTTAAATATCTCGATATTATCTGCAGTAGCCCTTACCTTCAATCCTTTAACATCTTTAAGACTTTTTAAAGGCTTTTTGGTATGAAGCCATGCAGGCCCTGTTGCATAAAAATAAAGGACCTTGACATCATCAAACTCCTTTGGTCTCCACTTCTTATATAACTCCATTGCAGTTAGTGCAGCAGCATCGCAATTCTCTGGAGGAGCAATACCAGGTTGACAAAGGGTATACATTACAGGAAATCTACCAGGTGTGTATACGAATGAAGATGTCCCTGATTCAGCAATACCTTTAATTATACCATCATACAACTCCGCACCACCAATTAGTGTACTTACTGGATACCATTTGATATCGAGAATATACTTTCCTTTCGTGGCCTTTTCAACCATCTTAAAGTATCTTGTAAATTGATGAACCTGCGTGAAATGAACAGCCGGCCAGATATGTGCAAATCCTAATGTTATCCTCTGCTGAGCAAAAATTGTGGTTACTGTGTAACCATAAAAAATCATACCTACTAACCCCAAAACCAATAAAATTAAAAATAATCTCTTTTTCATTGGTCTCCCTCCTTTTTATTTATTGGAAATTAAGACCCTGTTTATTTTACTATTTAGGGTGAGTATATTCTAAAAAATTTAAAAAATTTGTCAATATTTTTTTCTATTAAGTATGAGATTTTTTTACATCTCATTTTAAACATTATCTTGGAAAAAAGAAGTAAGAGAAAAAACTTATTTTTATATAGAAAAGAAAAAGATGGTTCTTTATAGGAAAATCGCCAATATAAATTTAAATAACAACTTAGTAGAAGTTAGCTCAATCCCATTGGATCTTCGTAAAAAATTTCTTGGTGGAAGGGGCTTAAATATGTATCTTTTATCATCTCATTACTCACCAAAGCTTGACCCCCTCTCACCAGAAAACCCATTAATATTTGGGGCAGGACTTCTGACAGGAACACTCGGTTTTGGCTCAAGAATAAATATCTCCGCCAAATCTCCAGAATCTGGCCATTTGGGTGATGCTAACATGGGAGGGGATTTCGGTGGAGAGATGGTAAGAACCGGTTTTTCTCATCTGGTTATATCAGGAAGGTCTAAAAATCCTGTATATATTTTCATATATAATGATAAAATCGATATTAGAGATGCAAGCCACCTTAAAGGCCTTGACACTGTTGAAACTCAAAAAAGAATTCGCAAAGAGTTGGGAGATCCAAGAATTCAGATAGCATCGATTGGCCCTGCTGGAGAAAATCTTGTGCGTTTCTCTTCGATTCGAAGTGGATTAAAGAGTGCAGCAGCGAGGACTGGTCTTGGAGCTGTTATGGGCTCCAAGAATCTTAAGGCTGTTGCAGTAAGAGGAACAATTGATCTCAAGATCTCAGATCCCAAAAGATATCTTAAATATTATCTTTATCTATTAAAAAAATTGATGGGCACAAAATGGGCAAAGGCCCTTGGAAGATTCGGGACACCTCTTCTTTTCCAATACGGTAATGAAATGGGTATCCTCAGTGTGATGAATAACCAACATACTACTATTGGAGATAATGGATATCTATTGGAAGCAGAAGCGCTTGAGCCCTATAAAACAGGAATGTTATCCTGCTGGGGTTGTCCTGTTCATTGCCGTCATCGATTCCATATCAAGAATGGTAAATTTAAAGATCTAAAAGGAGAAGGGCCTGAATATGCCTCGATTGGCTCTTTGGGAACAAAATTGGGAAATATCAATCTCGAAAATATTATATATGCTACAGACCTTTGTAACCGATACGGATTAGACACAATCTCCACAGGCTCTTATATGGCATGGGTAATGGAACTTTATCAGCGGGGTATCATAGACCAAGAGATAACAAAAATACTACTGGATTGGGGAAATGAAGAATCAATCATTGAACTTATTCACCAGATTGCAAACCGAAAGGATTTTGGTAACATACTTGCAGAAGGGTCTTATGCAAAGAAAATACTTGGCGAAGAATCTAAGGATTACCTTCTTGATATAAAAGACTTCCCGATTGAAATGACAGATGAAAGACTTCCAAAAAGTTTTGCCCTTGGTATGGCTACATCTACTCGAGGGGCATGTCATATGAGAAGCCGTCCATCCTTAGATATCCTTGAACTTCCTGAAAAAGTATTAAAAAAGATCTATGGTGGTTCAATAGATAATAGATTTTCCTCATACACAGGGAAAGAGAGGATGGTATGGTGGCATGAATTATTAAATGCAGTATGTGACTCTCTTGGATTCTGCCGTTTCCTCTCTATCTTCTCAAGTCCACATGCCCTTGGATATCAACAATTTTCAAAATTGATAGAATATAGCACAGGACTAAAACTGTCTCCTGATGAACTTATGGATATAGGAGAAAGGATTTATACGCTTGAAAGAATGATGCTTATTCGAGATGGATTATCTCGAAAGGACGATACACTTCCAGTAAGGTATTTCAACGAACCCATCAAAGATGGACCTGCAAAGGGCGAGTATATTTGTCGTAAGGCATTTAATGAAATCTTAGATAAATACTATAGACTTCATGGTTGGGACGAAAATGGGATTCCTCTTAAAGAAACACTAAAAAGATTAGGACTCGATGAATGAAGATAAAAGTTGATCCCCAGAAATGTAGTGGTTGTCATCTATGTGAAATGGTATGTTCCCTTTATCATTTAGGTGTAATTAATATAGAAAAATCGGCCATTCGAATTGAAAAAGATGATCTTTCAACAAGTCTCAATACTCCTCTCATTTGCCGTCAATGTAAAGAGATGAAATGTCTGGCTGGTGAAAACAGAGGAAGGGATTTGGAAAAGAAAAAATTTATATGGGATAAAAGTAGAGTAAATAAATGCCCTTTTAAGGGTCTTAATTATTTGGGAGAAAATGCCTACCATTGCGACCTATGTGGGGGGAAACTTATGTGTATTAAGGTTTGCACTACAGGTGCAATTACATTAAAAAATGAAACCTAAAAGGTGAATTATTTACAAAGCGATCTTATTCCTTTACAAATAGCCTCCCGTGTTGCCCCAGGTGTAAATACCTCATCTACCCCCATCTTTTTTAATATTGCTATATCCTCAGGAGGTATAACTCCACCTATAACGAATTTCACGTTTTCAAGGCCTCTCTTTTTAGCAATCTCCCTTATTTTTTCGAAATAGTAAAGGTGAGAACCTTCTAAAAAACTTAGCCCGATGATATCTATATTCTCCTCAATAGCAGTACGGATTATTCCTTCAGGCGTATTGTACAAACCGATATATAAAACTTCAAACCCTTCTTCTTTCAACCACTGGCTAACAATCTTTATCCCATTTTCATGACCATCTAACCCACATTTTGCAAGTATTATCCTCGACTTCTTCATTTATATTAAACCCTCCATTTTAATTCAAAACCCTCTGCCTTTCTAAGTATATCACTTATTTCTCCCAGGGTAGCCTTTGCCTCGATTGCCTCAAAGATAGGTTGTAAAAGATTCTCCTTTGGCTCCTTTTTTGCGAGTAAGTAAAGCATACTGAGGGCATCATTTAATCTCTTTTGATCTCTATTCCTCTTATAATCATTAATATATCTTCTCCTTTCATCCTGCATCTTACGATCCTGTTTAAATATTGAAAACCTGATTTCTTCATCCTTTTCTTGAAAAATATTAACTCCGACTACTAACAATTCCTTATTCTCCAATTTTCTTGCATATTCAAGTCGTGCCTTGTTTACCTTTTCCTCTACCCATCCTTCTTTAAAACATTTTAAAAAACCACCTCTTTCTTCGATCTCTTCTATTAATTTCATCGACTCTTCTTCAATTCTGTCTGTCAGCCACTCTACTGCATAAGCCCCTCCAAGTGGATCAGATATTTTAACTACATTTGTTTCATATGCAATTAACTGTTGAATCCTTAATGAGAGCCTGTGAGAGTCCTCTGTAGGTAATGCATAAGCTTCATCATACGATGTCGTATGAATGGATTGAACTCCACCTAAAACTGCTGCCAATGTTTGTATTGCAGTTCTTGCTATATTGTTTAAAGGCTGTTGTGCTGTTAAAGCCAGGGCTGATGTCTGAACTGCAATCTTGAGTCTCAAGCCTTCCTCATTTGTTACATGAAATCTCTCCCTCAATGCCTTTGCCCAGATACGCCTCATTGCCCTGAATTTTGCTATCTCTTCTAAAAAATCGATATGGCAACTACTGAAGAATGCTATCCTCTTAGTAAATTGATTTGGGTTCAAACCTCTTGTAATTAATCTCTTTATATTATCGAAGGCAAGAGACATTGAGAAGGCAACTTCCTGGATTGCACTAATATTCCCTGTCTCTCTCATGTTATATGCATTTATATTCAGTATATTCCATTTAGGCATGTTCTTCGTACAATATTCCATTACATCAAGGCCAATCCTCACTGCTGGATCAAATGGGAAAAAACCTGTATCTGCCTCATAACTAAGACCAACAAGCTGAGCCACCGCATCGTTCATAATAGTCCCTATCAATCTTTCTTCAGGGATCCCCCTTTTTCGGGCAAGTAATATAAACATTGCTAGAATAATGGCTGAATATGGCGGCTGTATAATGAGGGTTGTGCTTATTCTATCGATAGGTATATCATTAAATAGTTCTTCCATATCCTCAAGCGTAGAGATAGAAGTCCCACAGAGTCCTACTTCTCTTTCTGCTAATGGGTGGTCAGGGTCAAGTCCAAGTTTTGTTGGAACATCACAATCAATATTTAGGCCTGTTTGACCCATCTCGATTAAAAACTTAAGCCTTTTATTACTCTCTTTAGGTGTTCCAAAGCCACTCTGCTGTCTTCTCGTCCAGAGCCGGCCCCTATACATATCATGATAAATCCCTCTTGTAAATGGATAGGCCCCTGGTAAGTCTTTCTTCAGATGAATATCCGAAGATGTATATACATTCTTTAAATCTATATCTGAAAGTGTTTTAAAATTTGAAGGTCTTTCCCAGAATTGATTATCAGATCTTTTTATCTCGCCCATCTATTATCCCTTTCATATCTTTTTACAGTATTTTTCCCTTAATTTTGGCTTCTCAATCTTCCCTGTTAAACTTCGAGGAACGTGATCAAAAATAATCCTTCTTGGCCTTTTATAACGAGGAAGGTTTTCTTCTATAAAGGGCCTTAGATCCTCTTCTTTAAGAATCTCTCCAGCTATTGGTTCGATTATTGCTGTCACTACTTCTCCAAGCCTATCATCCGGGGTTCCTATTACAGCAACATCCCTTATCTTAGGATGCCTTTGTAGTACTGCTTCAATCTCTACTGGATAAATATTTTCTCCACCACTTATGACAAGGTCTTTCTTTCTGTCTACAAGATATGTGAAGCCATCTCTATCCATCTTCGCTAAATCTCCTGTATATAGCCACCCATCCCTTATGGTTTGGGCGGTTAGCTCTGGATTTTTATAATATTCCTTCATGATACCAGGCCCTTTTACAATAAGTTCTCCAACCTCACCAATTGCCACATCATTACCATTATCATCCACTATCCTTACATCCCAGAGTAAACCGGGCTTTCCAATTGAACCTATCTTAACCTCATTTCCAATTCCAAGGCGAAGCGTACCTGGACCTGCTGATTCACTGAGTCCATATACATTGTCGAACTGCATCTCCGGAAAATATTGCTTCCATCTTAAGACAAGTTTTGGAGGAATGGGTTGAGCCCCCATATAAACCAAACGCCAGGAACTTAAATCATAAAACTCCTTTATTAATCTTCCTTGATCCAGTGCCTCCAGTATATCCAAGGCCCAGGGAACAAGTAAGAATACAAGTGTAACCTTCTCATTTGAGATAGATTCGAAGATATACTGAGGTGAAATCTTCTCTGTTAAAAAAATGGCACGGCCACCAGCAAGGATACAACCAAATAGATGCCCAATGGCTAAATGATAAAAAGGAGGAAGCATCAGTAAACAATCACTATGCTCCCACTTTTCGTTCGTCACCTCATTAAGTGCAACACATACAAGATTCCTATGCAGATGAAGAACAGGCTTTGGGGCCCCTGTTGTACCTGATGTAAAGTAAAGTGCACATTCATCTTCACCCCTTAAATCTATCTTTAAAGATGTTGAAGATGAGCCTTCAATTATATCATCCATACGTTCCATTCCTTCAAATGATCCTATGCAAATATAATATTTCACTGAGTAAAGTGATAACCGTAGAGAATAGACCATGTTTGCAAACTCTTCATCCATGACAAATGCCACGGGTTCTGAAACATTTGCACAGTAAAGAATATCATCAGGTGTAAATCTATAATTAAGAGGGACTGCCCAAGAGCCTGGAATCATGGCACCAAAATAGGCAATAAGCCAATCTATGGAATTTCTTCCAAAGATAAATATCTTATCTCCTTTTTTAACACCTCTTGCCTTAAGGGCATTCCCAAGTCTGATGACCCTTTCAGAAAATTCTCCCCAGGTGATTGATTTCCTCAATTTTGAGAGAGGCCTTATCTCAACAAAAGCAATCTCATCCTTATAAAATCTCGCATTTTTTATTATGATATCTATTAAATTCATAAATGCAATCCTAATTCATAGATAAAATTATAATAGAGAAAAAATTTAGTCAAGACCTTACATTGTAAATCCTGAATTTTTGCTCCAAAGTTGAAGATAAAAAAATTTTCTTATTTCTAAATTTTCTTTTTTATGATAATATGAAAACAAAAAATTTAAATGTTAAGGGGGTTTAACATGAAGAATCAGACCATAGAAGAACTCTATAAAAAGTTTCCGGACGTACACCCCAATATTATTTTAAAAACAGAGCTTTTGAGGTTAGGCATAGATATAAGTGATTCTGCAATATCAAATTTTAAACAGAGAGATGATTTATTATGGAAAGGATTTCACCTCTTTTCGTATGATTGGCACAAAACAAAGGTCTATGGAGATAAAATACCATGGTTTATCCATCTTGAAGATGGATGTTTTCTAATGACTCGAACCAATGAAACTTCCCCATATCTACTGGATCTTCAAGATGGTGAGTTTATTATTAAAGAAAAAGAAACAAATGAGGTAATCGCAAGGAAAACATGGTTTGAAAGGAAACCAAGATGGTATGATATGAAAACCAAAGACGGTATACATCTGGGTGCAATCTGTCAAGGACAAGGTAGGATGATGTTTGTAACTATAAACAAATATTGTGAGATGTGGAATAAGGGAGAACA
>JBBIOI010000005.1:0-65435 GCA_037443425.1 Deltaproteobacteria bacterium | reverse complement strand
CAGTACAGCTCGGCGTAAACTTCGTATAACCATAAGAAGGATAATCCTGATAATCCATCGTACAGCTCGGTAACTGATTGGAATTAACCGTTAAATTAAACTGACCCAACACAGAACGACCATAATTCGTTAACCCCGAAAAATTAATCTGATAATCACCAGCACTGTTAAACGGTATCACAACCTGACTGCGATTCTGTGCCACCTGTGTCGTCCCTACAGACCACTGATTCGATACCACCTTCTCAAACCCAGGCATATACTCCAACACAGGTCGTATAACCACCTTCAACGGCACTCGCTTCTCAGAATTCGAATAATAAACCTTAAAATGACGTACCGTTAAATCCGGTGGCTGCGTAACCTCTACCTGCACTGTATGAATACTCTGATTATTATATTTATCCGTAACCTTAAGGGTTACTGTATAATCCCCGGCAACCTTATACGTATGACCAACCACCCTCTTACCCGTCACCTTCACCGAACCATCTCCAAAATCCCACTCATAACTAAACCCAGGATCATACTGCTTTATTATCTCAAACAGATTCTCAGCATCAGCCGATAAAACCACCGTATGGGGCGCCGTGCCCGAAAGCGAACCGGTGGCTTTTATACTAAAATCCGGAAAAGCATAACCACCTACAACGTTTACTTCCACCTCTCCATAAACTGCAAACATTTCCCCATCTTCCTCCCTCCAGACCTTAACCTTAACAAGTTTATTTCCCTGGCTTGGAAACACAATCCTTGTAGAACTTGAGTCTGGATTTTCAATGTTTCCATCAGGTGCAATCCACTTATAACGAAGAGTCCCACCATCTGCACTTGCATCTACATTAAAGTCTACTGGAGAATTTGGTTGAATCTCCTGAGGGTAATAACTAATCGAATTTATTACAGGTAGAGTTCTACCGAAAATTCCGTAATAAGGAAAGGGGATATAAACCTTATATCCTCCGAAGAAATCAGTCGGATAACGAATACCAGCAAAGGTCCCCCACCACGGGGTAGAATATTTAACTATCTGCCATAAAACCGGAACAGGTTCAGGTACATAAAATTCATATCTTCTTGAATAATAGGTTTGGTTTTCACTGGTTGTATATGTACACTCAGGCCAATTCCAATTAACTTCAATTTCCTGGTCAAAAAGCACATTACCGTTTTTTAAATCATATATCCTCACCCTTCCCAGATAACCAAATGGATAATCCCCAAAAATATCAAAAGAATGAAAACCAGAATTTAAAACAAATAGTTTCTTATATATAGTCGTATAATCTAACCAACTTATATTCCTTAACGGATAAAGATCTGTAGAACCAAAAAGAGCAATAAATTCATTAAAACTATCATAGTTTATCTCATTACTTTCATGCCATGCTTCAGAAAAATCTCTCGAAAAATCAACTATACAATCGTAAGAGTCACACTGGAGGCCGCAATAATTGCAGGATTCTTCCAAAGAAAAAGGCGATACAGCCGGTAAAAGATTATTATTTGCTCTTACAAAAACATTAAAATCGGCAGAAGATGAAGCATTAAAATTTCCATAGTGCATATAAAGTTGTTTGGATTTATTTGCTTCTATTAATGGAACATGAACATATAAAGAAGTGTTACTACTATTACAATTTAAAAAAACAAAATCGTATGAGTTCCCATTCCCATCGGATACCCTGATATCTCCGCAATCTTCCCTCATTTTCCCCTGGGAAATTAAAGAAGCAGTATCTATACGAGCAAATTCAATAAGGACATTTGTTTGAGGATAAGAAGAATGACCAACTATAAGCCCTTCTCTATAAGGCCATGAAGAAAAATCTTCTGCGAAAGAATTTGAAGCCCAAGATAGGAAAATTAAAACATAAATTGCTAATAAAATCTTTTTCATCATTATTTTCCTCCTTGTATACGAATATGGATAAGGCAGGGAGTTTAACCCTGCCCTAACCAATAATATTAGCGCTCTACCGTTACAGGAATACTGAAAACTGCCTGTTCTCCTGAGTCATCAGTTACAGTTAATGTCACATCATAAGTCCCGGAATTTTCATATTTGGCAAAAACATTTGCACTTTCAGAGGTTGTTCCATCTCCAAGCTCCCAGAAGTACTTTTTTATCTTTCCATCCGGGTCTTTACATGAACTAATAATTTTTGTGTATTTGTACTTTGGATAATCTTGATAAGAAATGGTACATTCAGGAAGACGATTTGGATTTGCAGTAATTATCTTTGTTCCTTCAGCAACTTTTCCAGTCTTTGTCTCAACCCTTAGGGTAACAGCATATTCTCCAGGCTCATTAAACGTAACATTTAGCATTCTTGCATCAGAACAGGTTACTCCATTTATACTCCAGCTATATGAATTCAATTTATCCAGAGTAGGATGTCCCCCTGTTACCACAGGTTTTAAGAAAACCTTAAGTGGGGCACGATTATATTTATTTGAAGCTACTACTTTAAAATCTACAACTATAGGAGGAGGATCAAGTATTGTAATCTGTATTGAATCAACCGATTCATTTCCCCGGTCATCAAATACCCTGAGGGTAACTGTATATGTCCCTGCTTCAACATAAGTATGTCCCGCACGACCCGGGTCTCCACCTTCTATTATTGTACCATCACCAAAGTCCCATTGATGTGTCAAAGTTACTCCAAACTCTTTCGGGATCCCGATATTTCCATTTACTCCAAAAAAAGCTCCATAAGGGGCGTAAATCGGTTTATCAAGTTTCTGGAAGCTTTTAATTGTAAACTGAGGCATTTCATAAACATCAACCACTATAGGTGGACTTTCTACTGTAGTTCGAGTATAGTCAAATCCTTCAATCCAGGCGACATACTTTAGTTTCAAATCATTTACCTTTCTATTAGCTGTATAAGTAACGGTATCACCACTTACGTTTGTCCCATCGGGTAAAATCCAATACCCTGTAGGATTACCGTAGGTTGCTGTAAGTCTAACACTGGCAGTAAAGGGAACTCCTAATTCCACCTTTTTAGGAACATTAAAGGAGACAAAAGGTTTTGAAACCTCTGATACATATACAGAAAGCACACTTTCTCCCAATGAATCTGGCAAATTGGGATCCCATGCCTGAGCTATTACGCTATGCTTTCCTAATTCCCGAAATAAAACCTCTATTGTTTGATCCCCGTAAGTTTCGTTATCAACAAGAAATCTAAAAGCACATGTCATCCTTTCAGGACATGTTACCGTTGCCTTATAAGTCGCCCTTTCGCCAAGCATTACTCCCTTTGGGCCTTCAAGAACAATTCGGGGCTTTGGAGGGGTAGAAACATCTATCGTAAAAGTTTTTTCCTGATAAGTTCCGGGAATCTCATTAATGTAACTCCTTACTTTTACAGTTTTTCTTCCTTGAGCACTAAATGAAATTGAAGCAGTACTACCCTGAGGATTTATTTGCATATCCGCAGGACCTGACCACTGATAGGCAAGATTTCCAATGTTTGTTCTCGAAACAACATTACAAGTACCCATCTCTGCAACATAAAGCTTCGAATTACATGAAAAGGAACTGATTTCAACCTTAGGTGGGTCATAATCAACCTCAATCGAAGATACCGAGGGGCTTAAATAATCTACGGAAGATTTCAGGCTAAAAAATACCCTGAAAAACCCGGATTTAAGAGATTTCCATGCTGTTACGGGAATGGATTCAAGCTCATCCTTCGTATTTCCGTTACTATCTATAATTGAAGCAGTAATTGATGCCCCTGACGCTATAGTTACCCATGTTCCATTCTGGAACTTTTTTATTGATGCTCCATTATCATCAGAAACTGCCCACCTCACTCTGGTTCCTTCAGGAACATCCTGAGTAACCCAGACCCCCTTAATAAGGCTTGCATAGATATCATCAACCTTTACAGTGGAAACTCTTCCTGCATTAACAGAGAACCTGTTCCACGTAATTGTTACTCCACCAAACTGAGGAGAACTATTACAAGAATTATTTGAACCAAATTCAACCTTGTATTGGAAATAATTATTCTTTCCGATAACATCTCTTAGAGCAAAATTCTGCCCGGGTATCTGAGTCCAATCACCCATTCCTGAAGGAGAAGAACCATGTCTTAAATAAATCGATGCGCTTGTTCCGGAGGGAATATACAGGTAATAAGAAAGTAACTCATCCCCTGCGGTAGTACTCAGGTCAAAAACCTTTGAAATAAAAGTCCCTGAACAGGAAGCGGGAACATTCAGAATAACCTTTCCCTGATCATTAAGTTTTGTCCCCGTAAAGGTCCCAAGTAAAAGATCCGACTGCCCTTCCATAATCTGAACCAATCCTACTCTGGCAAGTTCCCATCTTTCAGGGGAAACCCTGTAGGTTGAATTCGAATCTCCTACAGCCACTGATAGGTCCAGTACTCCTGTATCAGAGTAAGCTGGAAGGGTAATAAAGAAAACCATGAGGCATATAAAAACTAAAATTCTCTTCATAAAACACCTCCTCAATTATTTTTTATATTTAAAGGTTTAATTTCAGCTCGCCTGTTTTTTGATTTATCAACCTGGTCTATATAACAGCACTTTCCCTTACCATTTATCTCCTTAACAATGTTTCCAAGATAATTTTTTACTGCCTCAGCCCTTTTTAAGGCCAGACGATCGTTGTACTCCTTAGTCCCAATATCACAGGTATAGCCCGTAACCCTGTAATCAATATCTCTAGAAAGAGAATCAAGCTTTGCCCTCTCAGAAGGTTTAAGCTCATATGAATCAAAATCAAAATAGACTGTCTCTGAAGTCTTCTTTTTTACTTTTTCTATTTTTATTGGAGGCAAAGGCTTTGATTGAACCTTTGAAAATATTTGTCCCGATTCAACCCGAGGATTGATAGGCGAGGAATACGGTACTACCTCCCGGGGATTAAGCCTTAAGGGTCTTCTTTTTTCCCTGATATCATCCCTTTTTAACAATTCAACCTTAGTTTTCGGAGTTTCAGAAGGAGAGTTTATGCTCAAAATAAATGAAGGAGCTTCCTTAAATGTGGCATGCTCGGAAAGATAGGTATAGTTTGGATTCTGACCAACTAAAAGAAATAGGGAAATAATCAGGGAAAACATCTAAGCACCTCTTTTGTTTTCCCCCTTTTCCCCTCAATTTCTTCTCTCCTCCCTTATCCAAAAGGATAACCTTTATGCCCTCTCACTAAAGTAATACTGTTTTTATTGAAATTTTTACCTAAAATTTTTTATCCTCTGCCATCACCTTTAAGATTGCTTCCTGAATAGGAAGACCATTATCGAGATATTCTTTAAGCTTTCCATATTCATCAGGTCTTGTGGTATAAAGAAGCTGAGAAAACCGGTCAAGGACCAATCTACCTACTGTAAAACCAACCGGTGTGTATATAAAAATTTCTGAGTAATTCCCAGAATCCGTATGTACTGACTTTAAAATTTCATAAGCCCCCTCAGAAAGCGAAACCCTCTGGGACCTCTTTAGAGCTTCAATACTTTCTGGTCTTTGCCGCAGGAGAAACATAAAGTCTGCATTCTCAATAATAGCCTGACCGGCAGGAATACGGTAAAAATCATTAATACTCTGAGTTACAGAAATACAGGCCCCCTGGTACTTACGAAAACGCCTGTAAGCCGCTTCCATAAATTCAGTCGTGTTTCCACCAGTTAGCAGATCCCATGCTTCGTCAATAATAAGAATCTTTTTTTCCGTCCTGTCCCTTATAACCTCCTGATTTATCTGGTATATAAGAGTAAGAAGAACAACCTCCTGCAAATCCTTTTTCGATTTTAAATCCTCAAGCTCAAGAACCACATACCTCTGCTTTGGATTAAGTGTTGATTCTCCCTCAAAGTAGTTTGCATAGGCCCCTTTTGCTGTAAACGGATAAAGCCTCTTTGCAAGTTCCTTTTGCTCAGGGTCTGAGCCTTTTGAAAGATATTCTGCAACATCGGTAACTGTCATAGAATGACCTTTCTTTGCAAAACCCTCCTGAATTGCTTCCTCAATATATGACCTCAAAAGTTCATTTAAAGCCTGAGAAGAGGCCATCTGGGCAATTATAGATTTAAGCTGTGGCATTTCATCATTGAGGTCAATTACTCTTGAAAAGGGGTTCAAACAGACCCTACTTTCTTTCCCAAAAACAATGAAATCCCCACCCAGAAACTGACATAGTTTCTCATAACTTCTTCCTACGTCAATGGTCCATATCTTTGCCCCTATACCAAGATAAGAAAGAGCAAATTCATTGGCAAAGACAGACTTCCCGGCTCCTGTGGAAGCAGAGATAATACCAGAGTACCCTCCCGTTGGATTTGCAAAGACATCAAGAGATTGAATCTGACCCCTTCGGCCGACAAAAAGGAGAACTGGTGAGCCAATTCCTTTCCATTCAGCCTGAACCGGTATGAGTTCAGAAACATTTGAGGTTGTAAAAGTCTTTCTTCTCCTAAGGTCCCTCTGAGCATCGGATAGGTAGCCCATTGGAAGCATCTGTAAAAAAAGAGGAAGCATGATGTAAGTATCTTCCTGAAGGATAAATCCTATCGAACGGTAAAGTGATTGGAGAACTCCCGATACCTCGGAGGCATGTTCAAGGTCATCTGCATAGAAGAAGAAATTAAGGTAACCAAAAAAAGGAGTCTCTCTTTCCTCAAGCGAAAGTAAAAAGGAATCAAAATGTTCTTTCTTAAGTGCTAACTTTGGAAAAAACTTCCCCAGCGGACCAAATGCCTGGTAGCTTGCTGCCATTGCCTTTCTACGAATAAGATTTGTGTGAGCCACAACATCCGGCCATTCACAGTTAAGACATACTATAAAAGGCGCATTAATCTGCTTAACATTTTGAAAAAGGTCACCTATAAAATCCATTCCCCTCGAAATATCCCATTTTTCTGGATACTGACGAACCGTAAAACTCTTACATACCTTTCCATCAATAATTAAGTGGTCTTTTTCTACTCTTATCTCTGAATCCGAATATAAAACTTGGTCCTTGATAGGAATTTCTGGATTATATTGTTGTAGCTCATCCAGATTGTGACCGGGATTAAGGAGTTCAAAAAGAAGACCTATAAACTCATGAGGTTCAACAATTACGGGATTAAGGTGAGCTGTCCCAAGAGTTCTTTCAACCGTATCCCTTATACCCTTTGCTGTTTCTAGTGCCGTTCTGTAGTCTGTAGGAGTTTTTCCCGAAGGCAAAACAAATGATACATAAAGGTTAAAATCCCTAAGCCTAAGATCGAAACCTTTAAAAATAGAACTATCTCTCCCGGAAATAAGGAACTCCCTCTTTCTTCGTGCCATCTCTGAATAGATAGAATCACCATATGTCCTTTCCCTTAAAAGAACAAAAGTATCAAGAACAGGACGAATCCTACGAGAAGTGAAAAGAAAAAACTGTACTGAACTTCCAGGAGGATATGGAGACTCAAAAAGCCCCCTCATAATCCTTGAAACTTCTTCAGAAGCAAAGGGTAAAGGGATACATTTAAAAACAAAACCCACCCCCTGGTCGAGCCCATAAATACCCGTATCGGGGTCAAATGATAAATATGGGAGGAGCTCCGAAAAAGGCTGACGTTCAAGCATAAGCCTTTGAGCCTTAAGTGCATCCATAAAAAACTACCCCTACACACTATCTACAAATCTGTATCATTAAATTAAGGCTGTAACAACAGCATCTATAATGCTGGGAGTGTAGTTAACTGCCATTCCACCTCCAATTCCCATTACAATGGCCATAAGTGATTGCCTGACAATACCAATTGCCATTCCTGTAAGGAAAATACCGGCAGCCATGGCCTTGCCCAGATATCCCTGAGTCCAGTCAATCAAAGTAGAGTAAATTTCCTGAAACTCAGACCCCCCTGTTCCTGCAAAAACGGGAAGGGCAAAAAACATCACTCCCATAAACAAACA
The DNA here is from genome assembly GCA_037443425.1 of Deltaproteobacteria bacterium. Lineage (GTDB taxonomy): Bacteria > Desulfobacterota > BSN033 > BSN033 > UBA1163 > JBBIOI01. The sequence goes on along the minus strand of JBBIOI010000005.1, from coordinate 57,503 downwards.
GGTAAATAAAATCTCCCTTTTCATCTTTTTCACCTCCCTCTATCTTTTTATTGATTATCAGGTAAAGCAGGAAGACGAGTCGTATCTCCCTGTCTTTCCCTTATATTTCTCCTCTCTTCAACCTTCTTATTTTTTATATCTGATTCTTCTTTCCTTTCCCCGGGAGGCTTTTGTTCATCTGATGGTTTCTCTATTGGTCTAATTACTGGCTGACCCGTCGTAATCTCTTTTTCTCCAAAAAGCCACCTCCCCTTCTTCGGAGAAATTTCACTGTAAATATAAGAAGGCTGATGAAGGTCCCCGTCTGAATCTTCCCACGGAGCAATCCATATCCTGATTACCCGTGGCGGAAGCCTTACAGGCTTTTCTTCCTCATATAAAAGGTTCCTTACAACCTCAATCTCTTCAGAGGGAAAAGAAACATCAATTTCTTTATCCTTTTTAACCTTTTTATCTTTTTGTTTATCCTTTTCCTTTTCTATAGTCTTCTCATCGCCCAGCATCTTTTTTTCATAAACAACCGAAATCGGATCACACTTCTCACCCTCTATATCCACCACATCTTTACAGGCAAACCTCGACGAGCAGGAAATCAAAAATAATGAAATAAATAAAAACAAAATATGCTTTTTCATTTTTTCTCCCTTATTTCTTATTAAGGGCTTCAATTATCACCTCAGCTTTCACATATCCGTTAACGAATTCTCCCTTATCAGTAATAATTGTGGGAGTTCCAGAAATAAAAAGTTTTCTTCCAAGAGATAGGTTTCTTTCCACAGGATGATTCTCGCATAATTTACCCTGAAGTTTACCACCATTAAAAGCAGCATCAAGGGCCTTTATTTTATCCTCAGAACACCAGACCTGTATTGCCTTCCTTTTCCCTTCCTCACTAATAGGGAAAAGAAAAACATAGACCGATACATCTCTAAGTCTCGAAAGTTCCACATGAAGCTTTTTACAGTAGGGGCAATCCGGATCAGTAAAAACTGCAATGGAACGTTTCCCATCAGAAACCTTAATAGCATCCCCCAGCGGAAGAGAAGAAAAGTCTACCTTCCTCAAATCACGTATCTTATTGGCAGTGAGATTCTTCAGAGTCCTTAAGTCAATTATATTACCAATGATCAAATATCTAAGATTCTCAGTAAGATAAAATATCCTTCCCTGCGCAACCACTTCGTAAAGTCTTAAATCTTCATCAAATCTAAGACTATCAACCTTGAGATTGCCTGGAAGGGTTTTTTCAATCTTCTCTTTTGAAACCTCAGCACATAAGTGATCTTTAAGCAAACTTTCATTAAGTATAAAAAATCCCAGAAGAAAAGCTAACAAAATAACACCTTTTTTAATCATCCTTTTCCTCCTTTCTTTTCGGTTTGAATCTTTAGCTCTTGCCCCTTGAGAATAATCACTTCAACCTCCCTCCCAGCATCAATCTCTATTATCGGATAAATCTTATCAGCCATTTTGAGGTAGTAATCTGCCAACTTATTAAGGGCATTTCCTACGCCACCAAGCGCTCCAGCCTCCATAATATCAGAAAACTTATATCGAAAAACCCCTGAATCTTCGGTTCCAAGCTGAAGAACGGTAGCTGATTGTGGTCTGAAAGCATTTGCAAAACTACTAAGCGTGCCAGTAAGCAGTGCCATCGCAATCTTCTGCCCCTGTTTTGATACTACCCTCCCCCTCATACCAAGCTTTCCATCCTCGCCGATTACATGTCCCTTTAGAGAAACATCAATCACAGAACCATCATTTCTGACACAAGACAGTGTCTCCGTTCGAATATATGCCCTCTCATCAGCAAGGTTCCCAAAACCTGCACCTATTATGAAACACTCCCTTAGATTCATTTTGAAGCGATTGGGAAGAGTCGTGAGGTCAGTAATTCCAAGAAGCACTGGATAGGGCTCCGATTGACTACCACCTGATGTCGGAGCATCAATCCCACTTAAAGTAACAGCCCTCATAAAACTCCCAGAAGGAAGCCATGAGGTCTCCTCTTTCTTTTTGTCTTTTTCTTGTTTTTTAGTGGCTTCCTTCTTTTCTTTAGAGCCCTCTTCCTTAAAAACCCGTATTGAAGAACCAACAGGCTCTGGTTTCTTTTCAATCTTAGGAAGTTTTTTACCCTTTTCCTCAACAGTAAAAGGAAGATCCTCAGGAAGCGAAATCTCTTGTTTCTCCTGTTTAGGTTTTTCCGGGGTTAGTTTTGGAGGTGGAACTGGAGGAAGTTTTGTAACCTGCTCTTTCTTTCTTAATTCTTTCTTTGTCTCCTCAAGCTCACGCATTAATTTCTCTACCTGAAACTTAAGCTCTTCATTGCTCTTCTCAAGTGCTTTAATGTTTTGACCCTCTGCCGCAATCCAGAGGTCTTTCTCCACACGATCAGTAAGAAGAGACATTTTCTTCTGTGTTTTTACTTTTTCCTGACTCCTTGTCTCCTTCTTCTTCTCTGAAAAATAAGAACCTACCACAAGCAAGGTAGCAACCACAAGGATAACTGCACCGAAGAGCAATCTCTGCTTTTGCTTTGTTGAAAGATTTTTAAACATTACCTGTGCCTCATTTCAAAAATCTTCTGGTATATCTTGTTAGCATACTGTATTCTCTTCTCAAAAGAACGTGCATTGTAACACCCTACCGCCTCCCAGTTATATCCATAACGGTCAATACACTGCCTCAATATCCACGCACCAACTTTTACGTTGTTACAGGGATTTCCGAGAAGGAGCCAGTTATCTATCCCCAGAATTCGGGCCCACGAAGAATTAATCTGCATAAGTCCAAAATCATAGGAACCATCAGAATTCCGATTTATAGCAAGCGGGTTAAGGTTTGATTCAACCTCTGCTATTGCTCTAAGAAGAAGAGGTGAAATCCCATAGAGCATTCCTGCCTCCTCAAAGCAAAACCCCAGAGCTAAACCTGGAAATAACAAAAAAAGAATAAAAATAATCCCTTTCAAGCTATACCCCCAACCTTCTTACCCTTTCGTGGCACCTCTTCCTGGCTTTCTGAAAACTGAATTTCCTTTTCGTTGTTTTCTAACTCCTGGGATTCACCACCAGAAATTGCTCTAAGTAAAGCCTTGAGCGTCTTTGAACTCGTGTAAGGAATTTTGAGCAAGGAAAAAAGCTCATTGACTAAAAAGTCAAATTTTATTATCAGGTCAATTAATTTCTTAAAAAGTTGCTCACTTCGTGAAAAATCTGTACAGGTGTTCCGAAATTCTACAAGCGATGGATCAAGCCTCTTTACAAGATGTGCAACTTCTCTTGCTTCTTGAGACCTGGGATTAAAAACAAGAGCTCTTCTAAAAGAAGAAACAAGGGCTTTCTTTGTTTCGAAACTTTCATAAATCGGAATTCCACCATCAGCAAATACAGAATTGACAAACTGTGAAAATTCCTTTATGAAATTATCCACCTTTTTTAAGGCCTCTATAACACTTTGAACCGGTATAAATGTCCCACTATTTCTCCTTATTCGGCTGACAGCACGATCAAGATTATAGGTTAAATCCGAAAGAATAAGTCCTTCCCTCGTCCTTGCCGCAATGACAATACTATTGGGATTTTCTACTACCCTCAACCTGTTTTGCAAAACCTCATCCCATGACCTTTTTTTCTTTTCTGTCCTTTGGGTATTCAAATTATCCATTTTTTACCTCCTTTAATTTTCTGCGGGTTCAATCTTTATTTTTAATCCTGTAAGCTTTGAAGAGAGAGCTGCATTTAGCCCTCCCTTCCCTAAAAAAAGTCCTAAATACCGGGGCTCAACCCTTACAAGAGCCTCCCTTAATTCCTGAAAGAGTATTACTTTTCTTACCCCCTCAGGTGGAGCAGGCGAAAGGGAATTAACGATATACTCCCGAAGATCCTGAGAGTAATTTACAAGAGTAATTGTATCGTCTGTGTATTTCTTTGCATCCCTAATATAAGGAAGAGAAATTTTTACTGGATTTTCACTGTTTAGACTCCTTACGGCGACTTTTACGAATTTTGCTCCACGAATCGTTGCTGCCCTCTTTACTTCAATCCGCCCCTGCTGAAGTAAAGGCGATAAAAGAAGTTCCGTAAGTTTTCTAAAATACTGAGGGGATTTCTGGGAAAGTGTAATCCGAACTCCACTTATTGAGTATACGGATGCAAGTGTACTGTCCCCAACTCTGTAGGTTCTATTTGCGAATTTTTTGGGCAAAAGCGCCATAAGCTCTGTCCCCACAATAAGGGTCAACATCGAATCATAATCAGGAAGAGCCTTAATTATACTTATAGGTACAAGATAACCCACTTTTACTTGATACACCTCTTCTCCAAAAGGAGAATAAAAAATATTTATTCATAAATAGTAATACTTTTTACTTCTTGAAATTAAAAAGAAAAACGGAGGGAAATTGTGGAAGGTTTGATATGACCTTCCGCATCAAGCAGGCAAACCAAAGAAACTTTTGTTCAGAATTTCCTTAAAAATCTCTCTCTTTTCCTCCAATGATAATTTCTTGCCTTTAGTTTTCCTTAGATACTCCTCTGCCATTAACTCCCAAACGGAAATCTCCCTTTCGAGGTAAAGCTCTTCTCGAAAATCTTTTACCCACTCCTCAGGTCCCTTTAAATAAGAAAACTCAAGCTCCTCCATTATCTTAAAAACCTTTTTAAACTCTTCAATTTCTTTTTCTTTTTTTCTCAATTGTTTTATCAATCTCTCTGTCGATTTTATATAATTTTTTAATCTTTCTTCAAAATCATTCTCAAGCTCTTCTATTTTAATTCTCATTCTCTTATTATCCTCTTTTAACTCCCTTATTTCTTTATCCTTTTGGTAAATTATACTTTCTTTCTCCTTTAAAAGAATTTCATTACTCGCGGAGGATATTTATTAAGTTGAACTACTTCATTCTGTTGTTCTGGAGATAACCTGGCATAATAATTCAATACCTGCCATTTAGATATCACTCCATCCCTATATTTTTGTTGCAATTCTGGAACAAGACTTCTTTTTATAAAATTTTCAAAACACATTTCGTAAATCTTTTCGAAATCAGTTTTAAATTTCTCTTTTTCATCCTCAGTAATTCTTCCAAATGTAACTATACATGGAACCTTTTCTATCCCGTGTTTCTTTGCTATTTCGAGCCTACGTTTTCCATCTATAACAGTTTTATAACGCCCTCCGTCATCAACAACAGTTAAAGGTTCTAAAATTCCCCAAAGCAAAATACTCTCTTCCAATTCGGCATATCCTTTATCATAAATTGTGTCCTTTGAATTTTTTGGATTTAACTTTAAGCTTGCAACCGAATAATGGCGTATCTTAGTATTCATAAAAATCCTCCCCCAACTATAAAGATTTTTTTAACAAATCCCTATCCCACTTCTTTATTAGAGGTAAAATCAGCATATTTCCATTGAATAGCTAAAAATTCTTCTAGTGCTTTTATTCCCTGTCTCAGACTTTCTGGATATGCATCTAGATTTCTTTTAACTTCTTTAAGACTTTTTTTTATCTTTTCCTTCACTTCCGATTCATATTCCCAGAAATCAAGCTCCCAAACTTTTCCAGCAATCTCAAGGTCCTTTTCCAAGGTTTCAATAATTCTCTTAATGAGGTCTATAGTTTCATTAATATTCTTCCTTATTTCAGTATTCATCGCATCACCCCCTTGTTATACCATAAATGTTTTAATTCATCGTTCAGTTTATTGATTGAAATCTTTTCAAAATCTTTAGTATAATTTAAAAATTCATCGAGTTTATCTTTTACCTTTATTACCACCTCTTCTATCTTACTCAAGTCCTTTTGAGTAAAAGGAATCTTTATTATCTCTTTTAATATTTCAATTTCATTAATAATATAGTCAAACCTGGAACAAATTGTCTTTAAATTTACCTCTCTTTCCACTTCATTATGCAGGATCTTTCTTGCCTTTAGTTCAATTTCTTCATTCTTCATCACCCTTTCCTTTGCCCTTGCTTCCTCTTCAACCTTTTCCTTTTCCTCCTGGGCCTTTCTAACCATTTCTCTAAGTTTCTCATTAACATTGTCTATATTGGATAAACTTTTTTCTAATTCTTTTATTCTATTTTCATGCTCCTTTTTTTCAATTTCATTTGACGCTCCCTTTAATTTCTTCTTCTCCTCCTCTAACTGCCTTTCAAGATCCTCCTTCTTCTTTTTATACTTTTCGATTTCTCCTTTCAGTCTACTTAACTCCTCACTTGAGTTTTCTTCACCTTTACTTAACTCCCCGTCAGTTTCCGATTCCTTTTCCTCTAATTCTGATTCTTCTTTCCCTGATTCCTTTTCAACTTTTAATTCTTCCTCTAATTCCTTTATTCCATATTCTATTACCCTATTACGAAAAAATTTGTAAAAATCTTTATAATATTGGTTTCTTATCATAATTACTGCATGTTCAAAATCAAGCTTTTTCGATTTATATTCCTCTAAAAGATCAACAGGAAACCGATCATGAATCTCCCCTTCAATGATTTCCTTGTAAACTTTTTCAATTTTTACCTTATATTTTTCCTTTTCCTCAGGTTTTAAGTGCCTGCGGTAAATCTCCGTCTCAAAAACTGCATTCACATCCGCAACACTAACAGCAATGCAGGGAACTAAATTCTTCTTTAACTCACGAACCGCCCTGAGCCTATTTCTTCCTGATATTACTGCATACTGCCCATTTTTTTCCTGAAATACGATCAGAGGAATTAAAACCCCATGCCTTTCTATACTTTTCTTTAATTCAACAAACTCCTTATGCGGTAGCGGTTTGAATGGATTCCTCCGATCCTCCTTCAACATGCTGATTGGTAGATAAATTATCTCCATCTGACACCTCCGTTTTATGATTTTCTCCTGCCACATATTCTGGATAAAACTCCTTTAAATAATTCCAAAATGAGCAGGAAATTATTGAGCTAATTTTCATATTCAAAGTCTTTGAAATTTCTTTCAATAGATAAAAATCCCTTCTCCAGACTGTTACACTTAAATTCGTAATACTACCTCCATATAAATCATCCGCTATAAACACGCTGAATCTTTTCTCCTTAAAAGCATTCTCCACAAACTTGTAAAACTTTAAATATTCAGGATTTAAAGTGGGTGATTTAATTTCACATATATGTGGTACCAGTTTTAAGGGAACTCTTAACTGCAAAGGAACATCACCTTTTTTTGGAAGATTCGCTATTCCTTTATAAAATAGAAATCTTTCATTATTAGGGTCTGGTACCCGAACTAAAGTATACTTTTTCTCCTCTATAATTACATTAATTGTTATTATCCTTAATTCTCCACTGTACATTTTCTTATAAAAATTTCTGTAAAAACTTTGAAAGCTCTCCTCTCCCTTAAAACACTTGTAATAAAATCTTAGTGTTACATAATAATTATCACCAATCTTTATAAATGATTTTTTCATCAACATCTCCGCAAGGGGGTCATTTTTTTCAAGAACAATTTCATTAGAGAAACTATCCTCTTTTTCTTCCATAAATTATACCTCCTTCACATAATGTATTATTACTTTTGATACCCTTGGTGAGACAGGGGTATCAAACGATACCCTTGGTGAGACAGGAGTATCAAACGATACCCTTGGTGAGACAGGGGTATCAAACGATACCCTTGGTGAGACAGGGGTATCAAACGATACCCTTGGTGTTACTAAAGCCCACATAACCTTAAGATTCTCTCCTATCCCATTTCTCTTTTATTCCTTCAAGAGATTCATTAAGCGAAATAACCCTCCACTTTTTCCCTTTGAGGAAAACCTTCTTTCTCATAAACTGATTATAATTTAGTATAGCTTTTTCCCCTGTATTGTCCTCAATCTCAACTACCATAAGATCCTTTTTAAGCACTTTCTGAAACCTCTTTTTTAAGCACCACCATAAATAGGAGGAATATGAAACTTTTTTTTCTGATTCAAACTTCTCTATTGATTCAGCAATTGCAATATAGGCCTCATTTAAAAGGTCTTCATACGATATTGCGGGGTCTAGTGTAGAATACTTTTTTGCAATATACTTTATAATATCTAAATTTTTTATAAATAACTCATCTACAGCTTTACTCATTTCGACCTCCTTGACTTTTTTTTCATTTTGTTATATTTTCTTTATTAGAAATATTTAAAATAAGTAATACAATAAATGGATGATATAAATTATTACTTTCAGTTACCCTATTGCAATAATAACATATTACTAATTATTTGTCAAGTATTTTTTTTACTTTTTGATAACTTTTTATGAAACCCTGCGAAAGAATTAGAGAATTTAGAAAAAAAAATAAATTAAGACAAAAACAATTTGCCCAACTACTTGGATATTCTCAAGGATATGTCGCAGAAATAGAAAAAGGCAAAAGAGAACCATCCCGAGATTTTCTCAAAAAACTAAATTCAGTTTTCGGCCTTTCATCAGATTACATTCTCTATGGAGAAAGAAAGCGACCTGAAAATTTAGAAAAATACGGCTATGAAGGACTAATGCCTATAAAATTCATCCAGAGGCTTAAAAAAGATCTTGAAAATTTAACTAACCCTGAAGATTTTTATTCTACCCTGAATATTTCGAAAGAGATTATTAATGAAGTGCTTGAAGGTAAACTCATCTTGAAAAGAGAATTCATTATAGAACTTGCGCAAAAACTAAATCAGCCAGTCCATGAATACCTTCTCCTTGCCCAATACGTACCAGATGAAATCCTAAAATTTACCGACCATCCTAGACTCGTTGATTTCTTTAAACAAATAGGAATGCTTAGTCCCGGTGAAACGGAAGAGGTTCTGCAAACAATCTCTGTAGTAATCCGACCTTACGTAAAAAAATATGGTCTTAAGAAAGATTAAGAATTTTTTCACAATTTTTGTCTCCTGACTGACAAAAAGTCATCTGGATGAATTCTTATAACTTTTTAGATATTTAATTCTTTAATGATTCCAATAAGTTTCAAAGTTAAAGTAATTGGCACATATTTTGCCTTTTTTTCAAAAAAAATGATTTTTTAATTTCCCCGAAAAGCCAAACCACGAGCAATTGTGGGACGGAAAGCCACGGGTCCCTCTGGGATAGCCGGGTTGCCGAAGGGAAAATAAGAAATCATACGTTCGTACTCTCACGGGCTCGTGATTTGTCAAAAATAATCACGAGCCTTTTTGTTTTCGGGGAGAAGGAGGAATAAGGTGAGAAATAAAAAAGATAAAAAAATTGAGCTGATAATTTGTCGTTTCCCGCAGAGTATTAAAAAAATCCTTCTTCAAGGAAAATCAAATTTATCGATTTTATTTCTAAATAATTCTTCTTTTGATTGTAGGTATTTTAAAAAATTAATAAAATAAAAAAGTCCGGAGAGGAAACTCCTCTCCGGTATCAATTTGCAGTTAAAAGAAATTAAAAAGGAGTTTCATCAATTACATCCCCGAACTCTTTCTGGAGTGAATGTAGGCTAACATCTTTTTTCTGCATTGCAGAAATAATCCTAGAACCCATCTCATAAGATAACCCCTTCAGAAAATCAAAGTTTGCACTCACTCCCCTTCGTTCAGCTAATCTTTTAATTGCCTCAATCTGCTGTCTAGTTATCTTTGGTCTGTCTTCATCTTCATTATTGTGTACTTCCGCTTCTTTTCTTTCCTCTTTAACTTCAACCTTTTTTGAACTGTCAGGAAGTGGTACCTTTGATTCAACTACTTCCCCCGCAGAACTTTCTTTTACCTCATCCTCAAACTCAACAAGAACTCCATCCTGATCAACAAATTCAGGTGGTGGTAAAACAAGATTCCGGGTAGAAGAAAGAATAGTTTCTGTATTCCTTCTTAGTTCATTCACCACCTCGATATCAGCATCAAAATATAACTGTAATGTATAATGTATCTGCTTCTGCCCTCCAAAATGAGTCTCCTTTGGTACCCGACAAAGCCTCAGCGGAATCATTGCAAACCTTCCCACCAATGCCTGTACATAATCGATTCCGCTATTTACATCCACAATACTGTGATATGAACCAACGTCAATTTGATAAACACCTCCCATGTTGATCCTCGGAAGAATCACCATAAGGTGTCCTATCCTCTGACATTCCCCGTTTACGAGGTGTTCACATTTATGCCCGTTGCACTCAATTTCTTCCATCTCTCTTGTCTCTTCCCTAAGCCTCAGAGCCTGAACACCGTTTCCCACGCATTTCAGACCCCTCATCGCACCATACCATTTGTAGGCCTGAGGGAAAACTGCCTCCCTGTCGTTTATCGGAAACATCACTTCAAGAGCCGTGGGTCTATCTCCATAAACTTTTGCAACCTCAGGCGGGACTATAAAATATTCTGTTTCCCTTGGAAATTCCTGTTTTGTCCGCTGAGAAATAAGCTTAACACCCAACCTTATTTTCCCGAGCCTCGGAAGCCTCCTTATTTCCGAAAGGTCCTTAATACTTGCGAATCTTGGTCTAAACATCCTCCGCCTCCTTTCTTCTAAAACCAAATATTGCCTTCCTCAGAATCTTTTTCTTTTCCGATAATGAATACGGGTAGGGAACCCCTATCTCGGCTGAAAATGCCTGCCAGTGCTTCGGTTCAAGCGAAAGGACCATCCGTTCAACAGCTTCATTTATAATCAAGTTGCTCTGCTTCATAAACCTACCTCCTTTTATTTTTGTTTAAGCATGAATATTTCAATAAGACTCTCCTTCTGAGCCTTACTAAGAATTTCAACAGGAATAAGACTTTTATCGAGAGTATAACGTTTTTGTAGCGAAAGACTAACGGAAATGCCATTTACATCAACCCTTTTTACTCCAGCCGCTTTCATTACACTCTTTATCTCTTCCTTCATCTCTTCAAGCCTCTTTTCGGTTTCTTTCTTTAGGCTTGAAAGCCCATGATACTCCTTCACAACATCCTCAATTTCTTTCAGATAAATTCCACCATCAGATAAAGTAGTAAATTCCTTCTCATAATGAGCATTACACATTTCTTCAAAACTACAGTATGAACATTGCCAGTGTCCGGGTTCATACTGCCTTGGGGGTAACGTATTGTTTTTTCGGTGTTTTTCTACTTCTTCAAACCTTTCTATTGCCTGATGATAAAGCCCCCAGAATTCCTCTCCATCCCTTCTCATGCCATCACTACGTATCACATCAAGCACTTTCAAATGGTCTTTAGAAACATCATAATCCAGGTAAAACTCTAAATACTGAGAAGTGTTTTTATTCTTAATCAGTAAAAAACCCTCTCGAATCTCAGGCTGGATCTTTGAAAGTCCAACAAAGTAAAATACAGTCTGGGTTAGATAATCCATAGGAAATTCTTCCGTTGAATACCTTTCAAAAGAAAAATGGTTGACAGCCTTGTGCTCTAAAAGACGATCCACTCCAGAAATGTCAGTAAGTAGCGCATCAATCCGCCCCCGAATAGTAAAAGGGGCATCCTTATGTGTTACCCTTCCACACTCTACCACCATTTGCTCTGAATGAACCTTGAACGAGGATTTCCTCAAAATGTCAAGCGTAAGTTCCTCATGCCATGAGCTATCATCAAGAATTGCATAAAATCGGTCTGAAAGCTTCTTAGGATATCCCTGGGCTTCGTAACATATTGCCCTTAAACATCTCTCAGGGCCTGCATAAGATGGTCTTGGATAATAAGGTACCTGTCCGTTGTACTTATCAAAACCTGCAACTTTAAGAATCAGTTCTGCAATCATTTTACTCCTCCCTTTTTATTTTTTAGTCTTTTCTTTAAAAGTTTCTCCCTTTTTGAAGAAAACCTGCAAAGAAACCTTTCATCTTTATTTTTTAAATGAGAACATTCCCTTACAGTACAAATTTGAACATTAAGCCTCATATCTCTCTTTTTGCAGTAAAGATATTGATTCAATTTCTCCTTCCCCCTTTCTCTCCTTTCCTAAAAACAAAAAGGTCGGCACTTTCCCACATCTTTTAAAGACAAACAGAGTGTAAAGGCCGACCTTATTTTCGTAAAAAACTACCGGAAAATATTTTCTAATATAGTATTACTTTGATAGAGATAATTTTTCTTAATTTTTTAAATTTTCTTCCTTATTATGGGATTATGGGAATCGAGGAACTTTACGAGCTTAATAGAAAAGGGAAAAAGAAAAACTCAAGGGATTATACAGTAATAGGTCATGGGGTAGAGCTCTCAAATATCCATAAGGAGATAGATATTGTTATTCCTGACCGAGACCGAAATGGTCACTTCGGCTGTTTTGGAACCACAAGGGTTGGAAAAACAAAGCTAATTGAGTATATTGTCGAACAAGATATCCATAAAGGTCTCAATGTTGTTGTAATTGACCCAAAAGGAGATATAGAGCTTTTTAGCCGTGTAGTTCAGGCCTCTGCTGAAACAGGAAGACTTGAAGAAATAATGTTTCTATCCCCCATTTATACTGATTATTCTATCATGCTTGACCCCCTTGCTTACTACTATATGGAAGACGAACTTGTAGATCATGTAATTTCAGGAATTAAGGCTACGGAAGACTACTTTATTGCCATCGCCTATGAAGTTACCCAGGCTGTAATTGCAGGTCTTTCGCTTAAGGAAAGAAATAAGGGGCAAAGGCTAAACACTAATTTTTACGAAATTAAAGAACGAAGTGATTGGAATAACCTACGAAACTTTAAAGAAGAAATTGCAAAAATCCCAGGTTCTCATGAAATAGTTACAAGTATTGATCAGATACTTAACTCTCCACCTGATTTCTTCTCAAAAGTTTCTTCATCTCTGAGAACGACTCTTTCAGCTCTGACTTCTGGTTCAACAGGTAAAATTATCGGCAAAAGCTATGTCAACGAGTTCGTTAAACGATTTGAAGAAGGAAAAGGAGTCATTCTTTTCTGCAATACTGGCTCTATGCTTGCCCGAAGAACTGCACATATCATCGGGAGAGTTCTTATCTCAATGATACAGTCGATGCTTGGGAGGTTTTACGCCTCGGGAAGAAAACTTGACCCTCCCCTCTCACTTCATATAGATGAGGGGCATAATATGCTTTATAAGGGGATTGAAGAGTTATTTAATAAAGGAGGGGCTGCCAATGTCTATGTGCATTTCTATACCCAGTCTATTGCACAGATGGAAGAAGAAATAGGAAAGGAGGCAACAAAAAGCATCATCGATAACATCAATACCTGGGTTTACATGCTCGTAAACCATCCAGAAACTGCCAGATTTATTGAGCTTTCATCCCCAAAAATAAAAAAGTTTCAACCTGTCCTTTCTTTTGGTGGAGGTATAACCGTGAGGGAAGTCGAAGATAGTCGAATTCTTGCCCAGAACGTTATGCGACTTCCTAAGCGTCACTTCTACATGAGGTCATATGGTAAGCTTTATCGTGGAATAACTAAAGAGGTTGAACCACCCTATGTGAATATTAAATTCCCACACCTCTCACATACTCCTGAAGTCAGCTAGGCCCACTTTTCCTCTCTTTCGATCTCTTTTCTTGTTCTTCTTGAACTGATAATGATGCTAACAACAGGGATTGCAATCATAAGGAAGGTTGCAAAGACAAGAAAGTATGAGGAAATTAAAAAGACGGGTTTGAATTCAAGAAGAAAATGATAAACCTTATTCAGCGTTTCATATTTTATAAAATGTCTTAGCTTAAGAAGGTTTCTTGAAAGAAATTCAGGCGAAAGGAAAAAGAAATATATTGTATGAAATAGAATAAAAGCAATAATCATTTTTAACAAAGCCCCACAGATAAATCCACCAAGAAGATTCTTTATTGCTGCCTTTGAGATAGAACCTATATAATATTTTCCGGTAAATGCAATAAAAACAGCGTGCGCAATTGAAAAGCTTACTGAAAGGACAAGCGCAAAAATCCTATCAAAAAGAGAGGGATTATAAGAACCAAATATCGGGATATATCTTTCCACTACTCCAAACGCAAAGGGCATAAGGAGAGCCGAAATTATACCGCAAAGAAAAGCCGCCCTGAAGCCAACCTCAAAGAAACTGAGCTTTCCTCCGATGGTAAAGAAATCCTCGGGGATCGGGCTTCCAGAACGTTCAACAACATAGTACTGCTGAATTTCGGAAAGGGCATCTACAAGTCCTTTGGGTTTCCCTTTCGGAGGAGTTGCTCCAAGGAAAATATCTCCCCTTTTTTCGCTCATGGCCACCACCAAAAAATTATTTTCATTACACCACCAAAATAAGAAATAAAAACAGCAATTCCAAAAAAAACAGCACCAAGGGCGGGTCTTCTCCGATAAACCCCGAACCAGAAGGAGAAAAGGATGGAAAGAGAAGCAATCAGCCTTGCCCAGAACCCGGAAAGCAAGGTCGCAAAGAGGTACTGCCAGAAGGAAAGATACTCAGTCTGCGAAAAATGTCTTAGAGGATTAAAAAAATCAAGAAAGTCCATAACTGCTCTTTCTAACTATTTAATACTTTTCGGTAAGTGAAACCTTCTCTATCTTTCTAAGGAACCCTTCCTTACGCTCCTCAAGGATATGGGGAAGAACACCGAATGCACTTATCTTTACAGGAATCAAAAACATCTTCTTATTGAGCCACTGGGCTTTTATTTCATACCATCTTCCCCATTTTGTGCTCCCAAGTTCAGGTGAAAGAAGGTCAGCCTTCCTCAGACTCTCAACCGATTTCTTTATAACCTCCTGTTTGTTTGAAATCTTAAGAAGAAGCATATCTACAATCTTTTTTTCACTTCCAAGTTTTCGGGCAGAATTATAAACAAGGTCGGGCTGTAGATAAACGTAAGAACCAAAAGAAAGTGCATCCCACTGGTTCTGTCCCTTGAGGATATTTATTTCCGGTAGAATAATCTCAAGAAACCTCTTTGTATCGAACCACTCATCCCATGATTGAAGTTTTAGCTCGCTATCATAAGAGGCAATCTCTTTCTCCCTTGCCCTTGAGTCGGCCTTAATAAGAAGCTGACCGAGCTGTTCTTTCATTCGACCATGGTGCTCCCTTACAATCTCCAGAGCCTGCTCGAACCAGTGGGGCTCCACCCCTGAAAACAACTCCTTAAGTTTCATCTCACTCAAAATCGGATGGTCTGCCTTTGCGTAAGCACCACCCTCCCTCAAAACAGGAGCCTTTCCTATATCATGGCCAAAGGAAATTATAAGGGCTTCTGGAATGAGGTTTTCATAATCTCTGTAAGTCTCCTTAAGAAGCTTAAGCATCTCTCTTGCGACATTTACGCTGTGCTCCCTGAGAGTAATACCCTCAAGTATCCGACTTACGGTGTTTAGTTCATCACCTTCGCTGTCACCACCCACCGTAACAATAGACGGGCAGGTTCCATATCGGTCAAGAAATTCAAGAAGCTTCATGTATCCTTCCGAAGCCTTCTGAGACTCAAAAATCTGACGGTATGGGTCATAAAACTCCCTCACCACCTCATGACCAAAAAAGTCAGAATCACTCTTATTTATCACAAGCTCAGAAGTTTTTGATTCAGTTTTTTCCTCAGACTTAGGAATCGTAAAAGATTGATTATATTTTAACCAGATAGGTGCAAGTTCAGAGATATCTACCACTATCTCTTTTCTTTTTTTTCCTCTTTCTTTGCCTAAAATATCCTTCAAGAAACCAAACATGGAGCCTCATCCTTATTAAGCATTGAATGAAGTTTTTTGAGAACCACAACCTTCTGGTTTTCCGACAGCTCCTCGATATGCCTTTTGCCTTGGATCTCTCTACCATCTTTATCCTTAAAGGTTGTAAGCCTTAAAAGAAGGTCCTCCTTATGTTCTCCTGTTTTTTTAGAAAGAACTGAAAGAAGAGAATTCAATTTCCCATCAAGGGATTCCATAACAGAAAATTCAAGCGAAGGTCTACCCATCAGTTCAAAAAGCTTTCCTACTAAAAAATGACTCCTTTTTGCCCGAAGAAGAATATTTGTTCCCTCACGCTGTATATTTACTGAACGGATCTTTCCCTCAAAAGAGAGTTCATCAAGATTTATTTTTCTTCGTTCATCACGAGCCTCAGCAGTAAGCCAGGATGCATTTTCACAGAGAAGCCGTATGGAAATAGCGTTTTGGAGAACTGAAAAACTAACTATCTTCACCTTCGCCTTCATATCTTTCCACCTCACTTAATTCTCTTATTTTCTTGGTGGCCCCATCAAAATGGAGACAGCACTGCCCCCCACCAATAAACCTTCCTTCTACGGAAATAAGTAGCTTTTGACTATAAGCAAGGTCAGATATCCTCTCAGAATCAATCATCAGAGGCTTCCGAAAAAGCCTCCATATCTGGTCTGCATCAGCAGCAATGGTTGAGCTGTCTCTTATGTCATATTTACTCATCGGCTTTTTCTCATCCCTTTTTCTGGCCTGAACTATCATGAAAACCACAATGTTTAACTCTGATGCAAGAGTCTTAAATCTCTTTGAAATCATTGAGGCTTCGTTGTACCAATTATCAATATCCGAAAGCAAAAACTGAAGATTATCAAAAACAAACAGCTTAATCCCATATAACTTTACGGATTCCCGAACTGTTGTAACAATATCTTCAAACCCCCGGTGTTCCCTCGCAAATAGAAATGGAAGTTTTGAAAGCTCCTCCCTTGCTTTTTTAATTACCTCAACCGAAATATCTCCCGAGATTTCATATTCCATCCGCAAAAGCATCTCCGCAAGCTCTTCAGGTCCCATTTCAAGACAGTAAAAGAGAACAGGGTATCCTTTCTTTGCCATAAAATGAGCCATATTAAGACAGAGCGTAGTCTTTCCGATCTTTGGGTCTGAAGAAACCACAATAAGCTGACCAGGATGAATTGAACGAACCCTTTCATTTAAAGACTTCCAGGGAGTTAAAAAACCATCCCTGTAGTTCTGCTTACGGAACATAAGGGAAAGTGCATCATCAAAGGTCAAAACATTCTGAAGATTATACCTTATTGCACGAGATAGGTTTCTTTCGAGTACCTCTTTATCTGAAAGCTCAGGAATTATAAGAGAAAAAGTCTTTTCTAGCCCGATCCTTAAGGCAAGGTCATATCTTTTTAAAACTTCTTCTTTATCCCTAACCAGAAGATAAACTGCCCTTGCCTTCGAAAAAAGTTCTTCCATCCCCGTGAGAGGAAGATAGGGTGACGTAATGGCAATAACATTGTTTAATCCCCAGGAAACAAGCTTTAAAGCATCGAGTTCATTGGTTGTAATAAAAACATTTGAAACATTTACAAGACTTCTATTTATCCAGTAAGGAATTTCAGGGAACCCATCCCAGAAAGGCTCTTCATTTCCATCAAAGGGAATATATCTCATAGACTCATAATTTCCACTCCCATCCCTGTAAGGAATAACAAGAAACTTCTTACCATCCTTCACCATGAGGCCAAGCCTGAAGGAGCGTATAATCTCTGGACTCAAGGTAAGAGACCGAAGAGATGAATCCCCAAGAAGCCTTCGGTGACAGGATTCAATGTAGTTTACCGAAGGTCTCTTAATGGGCCTTGAAAATAGACTAACTACACCTGCTCTTGGATACATTGTCTTTTCCTCCTTATCTGTTCTTCAGCAACCCGGTCAATAATTTCACTGATAGAATTCTGTCCCGTAAGGAGAATTGCATTGAATTTCTGATAAAAGACCCCCACACTGTAACCATTGAGGAAGAAGAAATCGTCTCTCATTCTGAAATACCATTTTACAGCCTTCTTTATCTTCTCGGGCTCATAACGTTTAAGTAAAAGAGAAAAGAGCTTCATCTCCTTACCCCAGTTAATGTTATAAGGATTTCCAAAATATGCCTCATACTCACGGCCAAAATAGAGAAGAAGTTCCTTTGCAGTCGAACCTTCTTGCGCCTGATTGGATTCATCCTCACTGGCTAAACCCTTTCCAGAATTTTTCTTTTTCCTCTTTTGTGATTTTTCTTCCATCATATAACCAAAGAGCGATGGGGTCTCACTAGCCTCTTCTTTTTTGGTAGGCTTCCTGGGTTTATGGGGAGACTCTAAATTGGCGGGTAGAGGCGATGTGTTTTCCCCATCGCTCAAAGAATATATATTCTTAGAATATATATTCTTTGTTATATTCTCTGTAGTAATCTCTGTAATAGTCTGCTGGTTTTCCACATTATTGCCTGATGGTTTTCCGCATTCAATAATGTTGGTTTCCCACATTATATAATGTGGTTTTCCAGCATTATGTTGATTTTTAAGGGTTTTTTCGTCTTCCTCAGAAGTTTCGCACGCATTATATGGATTTTTAAGGGCTTTTTCTTGAAAGCTCTCTTCTGGGTCATCCGCATCCATGAGGGATGTATTCTGAACTTCAAGCCAGAGCTCGTTTATCCTATCAATCGATAGAGAAAAGTATAGCTTTCTTGGAACACCGGCAAATTTTTCCATAAGGAGTCCCTTCTCCTTAAGGATCTTCCTTGCTGTCTCCTGCTCGTAGCGACTAAGCCCCGTCTCCTCGGTTATTTCTGCCTGGGTCTTAAAAATCCATCCATCAGGATCTGCCTGTCTTCCCTTCCAGTAAAGAAGCTGACAGAGAAAGATTACCGCACTTACAGAACCGGTAAGCTTGACAAGCGAAGGATAATAAGCAATAGGTCGACCAATGTTTTCAAGAAATTCCGTAAGCTTCATTTCCCCTCCTTATGACCATGGATCTGATGGAAGAACTCTTACATCTGAGGCTGAAACTTCAACTGAAACCGCCTTTCCAAATAAATTCAAATCAACAAGCACCCTTCCATCATTCACCCGTCTTGCAACACCACTAAATCCTTCATAGATTCCAGAAATTACTTCAATAGCACTTCCCTCCCTGAGATTCGAAAGATTATCCTTTTTTTCATTTTTAAGTAACCTCTCCCCCTCCTCTTCATTAACTTCAATTATCTCCTGAATGTAACCCTCAAATTTCTTAATCAGTTCTGGCAATGGTCTCTCAGAACAGGCAAGAAATCCCTTCTCTGATACTGGCTTTATCTCAAAGCCATATTTTGCAAAAATAGAGCCTATCAGGTTTTCCTTACCCTTCATGACTTTAAAAATAAACATAGAAACCTCCTTTAGTTTAGTTTTCTGCGGGGATCGAGGAATTATATTTATCCTCGGGAGAAGTTAAGGAAAAATCTTTAGAATTTTCCTGAATCAAAAAGAAGTGGTCTTTCAGGACAGCTTCGGGTTTTAGAGTATATATTTTATACCACACTTCGAGGTCCTTCCTTAGAAACCTTATCCCCCTCTTTTTGAACCTCGTAAATGGAATTTCTTTCTTAGCAACCATTTTGTAGATTTCCTGGCGGGAAAATTTGAATATCCTTGCAACATCCTTTACAGTTAAAAACTCTTCCAAGACCCACTCCTTTTAAAAATAGGCGAATTCTAAATTAGTTTTTATTCTATTCTGGTATTACTTCTTATGAAGTAATACTCTGTTGAAAACCATTTTATAAAGAGGAAATGCAGGGGAAAATGGAAGTTGGAAACCAAATTATAAATCACCCAAATGCAAAAACCCTTATCCTTGAAATCCTTAACGAAAATGTACCGTTTCTCTACGAGGCCTTTTCACAGCTAAGAATATGGCCAACTACCGAAGAAACCAAAAAGAATCTAAGAAAGATTCTTGAAGCTTACCTTACAATGCAAAATAATCTTTGCGGTATAAGTTCCTACAAGGAGTTTCTTCAGAATGAAGAGACTATATACTCTGCTATGGACTATATCTACAGGACATTGCAGGAAAAAGACGGGACCTCATTTAATGCCTCACTTGTCGTTCTGTGGATTGCCCTGGAGAGAAGGGAAGAAGAGTTTTTAGAGTTTCAAAAAGATTACCTTAAAGAAAATCCTTCAGGATTGGCAGAAATACTAACTGCATTCTGGTTATTTAACGGATTTCGATATGCCTATCCTTATCGAGAGAAAAATAAGGAATAAATATAGAAATTATCCGGTTACGATTGGAGAAATTAAGTTCCCCTCAAAAAGGGAGGCAACCCGCTACCTTCAGCTTCTTACTGCAAAACGACTTGGCTTGATTACAGACCTCAAGATTCATCCCAGATGGAAAATCGAGGTCAATGGGTTCTTCATATGTAGTTATACTGCGGATTTCTCCTACAGAGACGCAAAAACCGGTAAACTTCACGTGGAAGATGTTAAGGGATACCGAACGAGAGAATATAGAAGAGTTAAAAAGCTTATGAAAGCAGTTCATGGAATTGAAATTGAAGAAATAACAGAAACTCCGGGAAAAAGAGGAATTTTTTATGATTAAAGCCTTCTTTGATGGATGCTGTGAACCGATTAACCCTGGAGGAGTTTCGGCTTATGGTGTTGTAATTTTTAGAGACGAAGAAAAAATCTGGGAAGATTCCAGAATCTTTTACCCAACAAAAGGAAAAAAAGATACCTCAAACAATCTTGCTGAATACAGGGGATTTAAAGCCATTCTTGATTACCTTTTAGCAAACAAATTAAACAACGAACATATCGAAATATTTGAAGATTCAATGCTTGTTATAGAGCAAATGTTTGGAAACTGGCAGATAAGGTCTGGTCTTTACGTTCCGATAGCCTTTGCCTGCAAAAAACTTCTCAAAAATTTTCCCCAAATAAGAGGACACTGGATACCCAGAGAAAAAAACTCCCTGGCAGATAAACTTTCAAAAGGAAAACTCTTAAATGCAGGAGTAAAATTCAGAATACAACCCCTGGAGAAAGAATTATGAAGAAAATAGTATCAAAGCTAATTTTTATCTTTCTTTTCCTTTCAGTAATCGCTTCTAAGTCAGCCTCAGAAGTTGATAAAAAAGATTTTCTAAATCTCAATAAAACCACACAGGAAATAGAGATTTACCTCTTTCATTCAGAAGAATGTGGAGTTTGCCAGAGCATGATTCCAGGTCTTGTCTCAAGACTTGAAGCAACATATCCCTTTTTAAAGGTTCATCTTCTTGACCTCAAAGAACCCAAAAACTATGAAACACTCAGGCGTTTTGAAAAGATTCTCGGTCGAAAAGGAGAGGAACTGCCTTTTGCTGTAATTGGAAAACATCTTCTTTCCGGCGAAAAAGAGTTTGAAGAAAAACTCGACTCAATTATACTTGAAACCTCCCTGTCAGATTCTTCGTATAAAGCCATCCATAAAAAGGTATTTGAATTATCTCCTGAAAGTTTTCCTTCGAAAAAGATTTCTGTCGGACTTATTTACTTCAGCCAAAGTGGATGTGCAAAGTGTGGAAGAACCGATGTCCTTCTCGAATATCTTAGAAAAAAGTACCCGGGTATTTTAATTAAAACAATTGACCTTTCAGACCCACAGGGAAAACTTATGGCTGAATCGGTTGGAGAAAGACTCAATTTACCAGAAAGATTCCGCTTGACTGCTCCCTCAATCTTAATTGGAAAGACATTTCTACTATCACATGAAATATCTGAAGAAAGGATTGAACAGGTTCTTATGAACCTGTCTGACGAAGACAAATCTTTCGTTATTATCAACCCTGAAGAAATGAAAAAAGCAGAAAAATCCCTTATCGAACGTTTCAAATCTATGGGACCGATTCCCGTAGCATTCGGTGGACTTATTGACGGTATAAACCCATGCGCCTTTGCAACCCTCATCTTCTTGATTTCTTATCTTACCATGATGGGAAGCAAAAGAAATGAAATCCTTAAAGTGGGTCTGGGATTTACTGGCTCGGTTTTTATTACCTATTTCCTTATAGGCATTGGGTTAACCTCCTTCATACAGAAGTTCTCCTTCATTCCATCTCTTTCAAGGGGAATTTACCTCTTTGCTTCCACTTTTGCCATTATTATGGGAGTTTTTAGCTTCCGGGACTATTTACTCTGGAAAAAGGGTAAAGAAAAGGAAATGAAACTTCAGCTTCCCAAATCCCTTAAAAAATTGATCCATAAATCCATAAGGGAGATAGATTTTTCAAGCTATCAGTTTTTAGGGGCAATCCTTTTAGGCTTCATCATTTCCCTCTTCGAATTCACTTGCACCGGTCAGGTATACCTCCCAACCATTATCTTTGTTATGGGAATTGCGGAACTTCAGAGAAACGCTCTTTTTTACCTTCTACTCTATAATTTTGCCTTTATCATTCCCCTTTTCCTCGTATTCTTTCTTTTCTACCTGGGAGTAAGCCAGAGGAGACTTTCTCTCTTTCTTCAGAGAAGAGGTTTAGTCGTTAAACTTCTTACTTCGGTCTTTTTCCTCTTTCTCGGAACTTTAATGTTTTTTACTGCTTTTTAATTTGGTGTTCCAAAAAAAGTAATACGTATTTAGAAAAGTCAAAATGAAGGTTTTTTTTGAAGTCATGAAAAAATTTACAGGCGAAGGAGAATTTAGAAGATACAAAATCTTTAAAGGATTCAGAATCCTCAGTGGATGTCTCTACTGTGAAGGAGCTCTTTTCTGGAGAACAGAATACTCACCCGACAAAAAGGGAGTTTATGTGTGCCTCCACTGCGGTAGAAAATACTTGAGCCTTAACGGGCATATAAGGCTCTGGCCTTACAGGGAATATGAACACCTAATAAAAAAGGATGAATCTGGAAGGAAGGTGCTTAGAAGATGATTATTACCACTACTCCGAGTATTGAAGGGAAAAAGATTACCCAGTATCTGGGAATTGTAAGCGGGTTTTCAATTATCGGAACAAGTGTTGTGAGGGATATCTTTGCTAAAGTTGCAGACTTTACCGGTGGGAGGGTCTCTGCTTATGAGTCTGAACTCAAGAGGGCACGAGCCCAGGCTATAGGCGAAATGAAAACAGAGGCTTCAAAACTTGGAGCAAACGCAGTGGTAGGAGTCCAGCTAGATTTTGAAAGCCTTGGTGAAAAGGGAAGCATCCTTATGGTTAGCGCCACAGGAACAGCAGTTATTTGGGGTTAAACCATAGAGGGATAAAAAATGAAAAAATTTTTTCTTAAAAAGAAAAAATTTGTGGGTCTCGGAAGTAATACTAAAGTAGATATGATATTTTTCTCTCGTTTAAACCTGCCAGAAAAATCCACAGAGAAAGGGGGTGAAATTTAGATGAAAAAGATTTTCCATATCCTGATTCTTCTGGGTTTGATCTTTCAGGTCTCGCTTGTCTGGGCACTAACCAATGAAGATCAGCAGCAGATTCAGATGATAATCCATCCAATCAATGTGCTTGTGGCAACTCCAAACAATGTAGTTCTTGAGATTCAAGATGTTGACTCAAACACTATGGAGATTCTTCCTGCAACCAATGATTTGACAAAATATCATGTTGTCACAAATGGAACCAATAAAAAAATAGTTGGAAGAATCAACTCGGATATGCCTGAAAATACTGCTCTGAAGGTTCAACTTGCTGCTCCATCAGGTGCTCAAAGCCAGGGACTCGTAACCCTTTCAAGCACTACACAAAACCTTGTAACAGGTATTACGGGATTGGTGGCAGTAAATAATTCCATTCACTATGAATTCAGTGCTTCACCGTCAGTAGCACCACAAACAATTAACAGGACAGTTACTCTTACTTTAACTGACGGTCAATAAACGAGATATACGAAACTCTCTCTGAAGAGGGTTTCTAAAATTAAAAAGGAAAGGAGGTGAAAAAGGATGAAGAAGCTGCTTGCGGTTCTTGTTGCTGGGCTATTTATTTTAGCCTCTGGAGTGGCGATGGCAGGAAATACCGCTCAACAGACCGTTAACTTCCAGATTAACGGTATCAATGAGATCTCTGTTAGCGGAAACCCAGGAACACTCACGATCGACTCCGCTACTGCTGGTCAGGACCCAGATCCAGCAATTGATAACAGCACAACCTACAGCGTGACCACAAACGAAGAGAACAAAAAGATCGTGGGTAAAATCGATACAGCCATGCCTCAGTACACTTCGCTCAAGGTTCAGCTTGCTGCTCCAACAGGAGGGTCAAGCGCTGGCGAGGTTGCCCTGAGCGAATCTGACCAGGACCTTGTTACAGGAATCTCTAAACTTTCCGAATCAGGAAAGCAGATTTCCTACAAGTTCGAGGCTCAGGCTGAGGCTGGTACATTAAGTGGCTCAAGGACAGTAACCTTTACACTCACAGACGGCCAATAAGCCCAAAAAAAATTAGCCGGGGAATTTATCTTTTTCCCCGGCTAATTTTTTATTTTGATAGTATTACTTTATAGTATGAATAAGAAGCTTATAATATTTTTTATTCTATTTTATTTTTTTATAGTCAATTCGCTTAATGCGGAACAACCCAAAATTTCTGTATCTGGAGGCTGGTCCCTCAATATAAATGAACTTAACCTTACCTCCGGGGCTGGAAGCGATTTAAAAAACACCTATATCAGTCTTCCGGATGCAACCGTAATCGATATCAGCGCTTCACCTAAAACCTTATGGACAGTTTACGCTAGAATAACAGCAGTCCCAAACAGCCTTACAATCTCTGCCCGAAGAACATCCAATGGAGAAGGAACTGGATGGATTGAAGGAGGGGAGCACTTCATCCGCCTAAGCGAAAGCTATACAAAACTCTTCAGCGGAAAGGGAAGTAGAAACGGAATTACTCTTCAGTACAAACTATCTGGAATCTCAATCAAAATCCCTCCAGGACTTAAAAACATAAATATCAATTTCATAGTAGAAAAAGAGAATCCATAAAGACAAAGGAGGAAAAGATGAAAAAAATAGTCTTTATTTTGAGTTTGCTTTTCATTTTTTATGCTGGAAGCTGTTTCGCTTTTGTTTCAGTACTGGGAGAACTTACACGAAAGTACGTCGTAAAACCAGGAGGAACATACGAAGGAACTATTTTAATCAAAAATAAGGGGGATAAACCACAGGATGTAAAAGTCGAAAAAAGAGACTACCTCTTCTATAGTGATGGATCAAATAAATTCGATGAACCCCCGTCTCATCCTCGATCAAATGCTCCCTGGATTACACTTAGCCCCCCAAAAACAACAATACCCCCCGGGGAAACCGTAAACGTAAACTTTAAGATTCATGTACCAGATAAACAAAACCTTATTGGCTCCTACTGGAGCGTCCTCATGGTTGAGCCCATAGAAACCATTACTCCAGAAACTATTATCAAAAGTGAAGATAAAAAACTCATCATGAATCTTAGAGTTGTGATCAGACATGCAATCCAGATCATTACGGACATTGGAAATACGGGAAACGCAAAACTCAAATTTCTGGATAAGAAAGTAGTCGTAAAAGAAGGAAAAAGATTTCTTGAGGTGGATATCGAAAACAATGGAGAAAGATGGCTTTCTCCTGAACTCTGGGTAGAGGTCTTTGATCCGGAAGGAAAATCACTTGGAAAATTTCAAGGAAATAGACTTCGTATCTTCCCGGGATGTTCAATAAAACTTGCCGCAGACATAAGCAGTATTCCTAAAGGAAAATATAAGGTTTTAATTATTGCAGATAGTAAAGAAGAAAAAGCCTTCGGAACACGAATGAACCTGAATATAGAATGAAAGGAAATGGTTACTTACGGATCAATATCATTCTTTTTGTCTTTTTCATATTTTTTGTCTTCTCACAAAATGGTTTTGCAGAAGACAAAAAATGGGTTGAGATAAGACTTTCTACATCCACCCTTATTGAAAGCCTTCCAGGAAAAACCATCTCGGGAAACTATCTAGTCATAAATAACACTGAGAGGGAAGAGGAATTTTATGAAGAAATCCGGCTTCCCGAAGGATGGTCTCTGGCTATTCAAGAAGATGCCTTTTTTTCAATTGAAGCCGGCGAAAAGGAGATAAGGGTATTTGGAATCTTTATCCCCGTAAATACCCCACCTGGATTGAATGAAATAACTATTTCGGTTTCATCCAGAAAAGACCCTTCAATTAAAGATGAAAAAACTTTCATTATTAGTGTTCTTCCACTGTATAAAATAAACCTGAGTATCGAGGAAAGGCCTGATAAGGTTGTTACAGGCCTCACCTATACTATCAAAGCCAGGGCTTTTAATCATGGAAACCTTAAGACAATGGTAAGCCTGATTCCTAAATTTCATCCGGAATTTCCTTTTAAAGTTGAACCTTCAAGTAGCCTTGAAATTGAAGCCGGATCATCACAAGTCTTCTCAATCCATGTCAGAACCGACGAAAAGATTAATAGAAAAACAATCCAGGTGATAAGTATTAAGGCTCTGGTCGAAGGCATAGAAGAAAAGGTTCTTTCCGAACAGAGCTTCTCTGTTGAAATCATTCCCAGAATGGTAGGAAAGGAAGATCCTTACCACAGAATCCCCTCAACTCTTTCTGTCAAAGGATTCTATGATAGTAATAACAAAAAAAGGCATTCTTCAGGGCAGATTGAATTTACAGGTGCAGGTACTCTTGATGAGGAAGGAGAAAAAAGAATTGCTTTTAAGTTTCGAGGCCCAGAAAACAAATACGGAACCTTTTTTAATAAGGATGAATACATGCTTAATTTCTCAACAAAAGGTTTTAATACCCATATCGGAGATGGATACTATTCCCTTTCTCCGCTTCTTGGCCCTTCGGTAAAACAGAGAGGAATTAAGGCAGGTTACAATTTTTATAAATTTACAACAAAAGCTTTCTTAGCCGAAGCAAAAGAAAAATACGATAAAATCGAAAACAGCCTCGGTGGAAGCCTTGGCTA
Source organism: Deltaproteobacteria bacterium (assembly GCA_037443425.1). GTDB lineage: Bacteria > Desulfobacterota > BSN033 > BSN033 > UBA1163 > JBBIOI01. The sequence continues at coordinate 30,866 of JBBIOI010000005.1, read as the reverse complement.
CCGATTCATAGAGACAGGTGAAATTAAACTTAACTTCCTGAGAAATGATCTCAAGGAAACCCGAAGGGATTATCTTCTCAGCCTTTTATCAGATGTAAGTTTAGAAAAGAAACTAAGAATTGGACTCGAAGGTGCTTTATCGCGGGAAAAGGAAGAAGAAAACGAACATGCCTGGAGAATCCATCTGGCGGGTGAACCCATTGAAAGGCTAAGGTTCTTTTTCACAAACTACCATGCTGAACCCGGTTTTTGCGGAAGCATTACCCCCGGGGATTATATCTCAGGAGGAATAAACGTCCCAATATACGATAAGATCTCCTTAGACTTTACTATATCGAAAATGAGAGAAAATTTTCGTATAAAACCCGAAGATAATAGAACCACAGAAAATGATGAACTATCTTTTACAGGAGGAATATTGTGGCAACTTCCATCTCAATGGGGGTTATCCCTCCACTACAGGGTTTTTGATATAGAGGACAGACTTAGACCGATAAATTATGACTACAAAGATGAACTTTTACGATTTGGGGTTGGAAAAAACCTAATCTACCAGACAATAAGTACTTATTTTAATGCTTACGTAGAGGGTGGAAAAACAAAGGATAGACTCAATTCCCAGGATAAAAGCCTGATTAATTTTGGCTTTTCTGGTTCGCTAAGAATTTCTCCCAGACAGACTTATACATTTTTTATTAACCATGGAAGAGATTATTATGAGAATGAAGACCGAAAAACTACAAATATAGGAGTTATGGGAAGCTGGAAACCACTAAATAGCCTTTCCCTTGACCTGGGTTATTTTCTTAATCAGAGAAACTTCGAAAAAGATACCTACCTCAGACACAATTTTAGATTCCGTGCTTCTTATCTTCTCCCAAACAATCACTCAATAGAGCTCGGAACAACCCGGGTAACTTCAAGAAATGGTGATACTTCTGAGCTATCGGTTTACCTTGGCTATACTATTCCCCTGGGAATTCCTATCTCAAAGAAGAAAAGTGTTGGAACTATAAAAGGCATAATCTATGATGAAGAAGACCCCCAGAAACGTCCTCTAAGAGACGTAATACTTATGGCAAGTGGAATCCCTGCTGTAACAGATAAAGACGGAAAATTTGTATTTCCAGGACTAAAACCCGGGGAATACTACTTGCAGATCGAAAGGGGTTCGATTGGACACGAAAAAACCACAAGCGAAAAAATCGAACCTATTAAAGTAAAAGGCGGAGAGCTATCAAAAATCGATATAGGCATTTTAAGGTCGGGTAAAATAAGCGGAAAAATTGAACTCTATGTCCCCAAAAAAGAATTTATAACCGAAGAAAGCCTCTTGCCCGAAGATTTCATACCCCACGGAGGGCTATCAGATGTCCTTGTAGAAATCTCTAGAAAAGGCGAGGTTTTAAGACAATTTACTGACGGAAGAGGAGAATTCGTTTTCGAAGATATAAGACCCGGCACCTGGAAAGTAAAAATCTTTGAGGAAAGCCTCCCAGCTTATCATGTACTTAAAGAAAAAGAATTTGAAATTGAGGTAAAACCTTCAGAAGAAAAAAAGCTTAAGTTTAATGTCTTTAAGAAACCCAGAAAAATTATATTTGAAGAACAGTAATACATTTATTGAAACAAATATAATATACGGGAAGGTAAAAATATGAAGAAATTGTTTTTAATCCTTCTTTTGCTATTTTCCCTTATAGGTGGAGTTCAAATTTTAAAGGCAGAAAATTATGCGCAGCAAATGGTTAATTTTCAGATAGATGAAATATACTCCGCAAATTTCCCTGATCAGGTCTCATTTGTCCTTGATTCTTTTAACTGGGACTTCTATCAGGGTATGCCAGTTCTTGTCCCAGTAATAATAACACATTATTACGATATAACCTTCACTCATACTGCTAATATAAAAGCTAGATTGCAAAACAATATGCAGGAATTCAGTGTGCTATCTGTAACATTTCAAGCACCACCTACAGGATCGAGTTTCGGTAAAAAAGAATTAAATTACTTTGATAGTGGTCTAAAAAAGGACTTCCAGAATCTAGCTTATGTTAATAATTATGCCAGAGCTCAAAATTTACGGATAGATTATGAAATAATAGCATCACTTTATGTGATCCCAGGAACATATTCTAATACAATAGAATTCTTATTTTTAGGAGAATAAAATGAAAAGAATATCTTTCTTCTTTCTTTTTCTGATTCTTTCAGTATTTTTGTTTTTAAAAACCTATTGCTTTGGAGGTCAACAATACCGCTATGTGTATGTAAGTTACGAAATTAGAAGTGTAACTGAGTTTAGTGTAAGTGGAAATCCTCAACCTCTAATTATAGATTCTATGGAAGCCGGACAGTCATCGGCAGAAGTATATGACGACAGTACAATGTATAGCTTCGCTTCAAATGAATGGACTGGATATAAAAAGATTACAGGCAGAATTGATCAATCAATGCCTGCTTATACCTATCTTAAAGTTAATCTTGAATCATACACAGGTGAAAGCCAGGGAGATGTTACACTTACTACCAGCGAACAAAATCTCGTTGCATACATCGAAGACAATGATTGGGACTGTATAATTACTTATAAATTTGGTGCTACTCCTGCCGCTGGAGTTCTTTCAGGAGCAAGAACAGTAACCTTCACCCTCTCTGATATGTAAACATTTGCAGCACTTTTGTTTAATTTTACCCCTCCTTAGACCCCAAAAACAGCCCATTTTGGGGCCTTTTTACCCCCTGTTTTTAAACAAAATTTCGTTCTGTATAACCCCCAGCTCTAAACATTTTATATTTTTTTGTCTAATTTTTAGGCCCCAATAAAGTAATACTATAATGTGAAGTGGATAAGCCACCAAATAATTGCTTTGTCAATAACCTATTCCATAACCGAAGCTCCGGTTCCTTCCCTTATCGCTTCGGTATCATCTACCTTTCCGGATGCTATCGAATCTGGTTTTGGAAGATTCTTTTTCCGAAAACACAGGGGATTATCTCATAACCCAATATTGCAGGTCATAATCATAATTTTCCTGTATCATTTATTGATTAAGAAGTTGCCTGAAATTCCTACCTCACTTTCAAATTTAATTTCCATAGATTCTACAACCGTCTTTACTGCAATTTCAGCAGGCATATTCATTCACTTATTTACAGATTCCTTATCATCATCGGGAATACCACTATGGAAAACCCGAAGGATCGCCCTGGGACTCTATAAAACCAATACATTTTCCGAATTTGCTGTGGTTATGGGAATATTTTTAACCTGCATTGCGTTTTATGCATTAAAGGAGTTATTCACATGGGCCAGTTAATTCCTCTTCAAACAGCACTTGTAAAAACTCAAAAAGTAGTACCCTATCTCACCCCGGAAGAAGTAAAAATCCTTGTTGAAAAAGCAAATACCGGAAGGCATGGTCAAAGAAATTCACTCCTAATCCTAGTCCTCTTCCAGACAGGACTTAGAATCTCAGAAGCTTTGAGTCTTACCCCCTCTTCAATCCAGAATTTCAATGGAAAACCGGTCCTTTCAATCATCGGAAAAGGGAAAAAACCGAGACTTATTGCCTGCCCAGAAAGATTGGCAGATAAACTTAAAGCCTACGCCTATGAAAATAAGATCCCCCATGATAAACCTCTATTTCCCATTAACAGATCAAGGGCATGGCAAATTATAAAAAGAAGCGCAAGACTTGCAGGTTTCACCAAAAGAGTATATCCCCACCTTCTCAGACACAGCGATGCCATAGAAAGACTGAAACAGACAGGAAACCCCAGGGCACTTCAGATTCATCTTGGCCACTCTTCAACTGTCATGACCATGCGCTATCTTTCAACACTCACTCAAGAAGATGCCATAAAAATAAACCAGGAGGTAAGTTTCGATGATTAAATACTATGACAACTTTATAAAAATGCTTGATGAAAAGTTTGAAGGACATTTCGAAAGAGTCTCCTTTTACTCTTACCTTACATCAGTGGAACTCTCCCTCACCTCCAGAGAAATAAAAGAAATTACTCTGGCCTCATACCTTCATGATGTAGGAAAACTTGCCATAGGAGATGAAATCCTAAATAAACCTACTTCCCTCAGCGAGGAAGAGTGGGCTTGGGTCATGAAGCATCCTCTTGCTTCCCTCATAATACTTTCTCCATTTGAAGTAGAATCCGAAATTACAAATCTCATCCTTTCCCACCATGAAAGAATCGATGGAAATGGATATCCAAGGGGAATTCTGGGAGATGATATTCCCTTAGGCGCAAAGATCATTGCCGTTGCAGATGCATATGACAGTATGACTTCGTATAGGCCTTACAGAGCACCCATGGGTATAAAAAAAGCAATTATGGAACTCGAAAGATGCTCGGGAGAGCAGTTTGACCCTATGATCGTAGAAGTTTTTTTGAAGTTAATAGAAAAACGTTCGGACCTTTTTCTGAAATATCATTCAAACTTTTCTTAATAACAGGAGGTAATTTCGATTCCCAATGATTACAAACTTATTGACATTAACTAATTCTAAAGATAGACTCTCCCTAGATTCAAATTGGGAGGGTATATCTATGAGGGGAAAGGTTGATGAGTATAAACCCGGTAAGTGGAGAGTTATTCTATTCTGGAAGGGTAAAAGGTTCGATTTTTACAAGTATACAGATGGAACTCCACTCGTTCATAAAAGGCTTGCTGAACGTTTAAGAGAACATATAAATTACCTAATAGATAATCATCAATTTGATCCTTCTTCATGGAAACCTGATAAATCTTTTAAATTCGAAAATGCCGTAGAGACCTGGATAGAATTGTCAAATTGCTCACCTGACTGGCTTCTGAAAAGAAAAAGTATTGCAAATAGACTATTGATTCCCTTCTTTGGAGGTCAAGATATAAGAGAAATTCGTCGGATACAGATTGACGAATTCCTTGCCCACCTAAAAAATTCTGGGTACTCCGATAAGTACATCTACAATGTTATGGGAGAACTTAAGGCGCTTTTAAATTTTCATAAAGATTCAATTCCTAAAGTACCATCATTTCCTAAAGTATCGTTTCAAGTACCACCTATTAGGTGGTTGAATTTTGAGCAACAAGAAAAGATCTTTGAATTTATTCCTAAAGAGCATCTACCTATATTTACATTTATGAGATATACCGGTTGTCGCCCAAATGAGGCAATGGGACTTCTTCGTGAAAATGTATTCCTAAAAGCAAACCCTCCTTATCTAGTACTGGCAACTGTTTATGGGTATAGCGGTCTTAGACCAAATACAAAAACAAGAATATCAAAGCCACTACCAATAATACCTGAAATTGAGTGGACACTAAAACCTCGTGAAGTTAGCCGTTTTGTTTTTACGAAAAATGGAGAGCCCTACACACCGAAAAAACTAGAGCGGATCTGGAAGCAGGCAAACAAAAAAGCTAATGAAAAGTATGGAATTCCGATTATTAATCTTTATAATGGCCTAAAACATTCTTTTGGTTGTCAGCGATTAAATGCAGGTTTTCCCCTTGAAGCAATTAAAACAATTATGGGCCATACTACAGGAAAAACTACAGAAAGATATGCAAAGTATGCTTTGGAAAAACTGGCTCCGGTTATGAGCTTAACAAGGAAATGATACCTATGTTGTGCAAACCTTGTGCAGCATATTTTTTAGGCTTCTAACTTATTGATTTTATAATACATTTTGGTCGGGGCGAGAGGATTTGAACCTCCGACTCCTGGCACCCCATGCCAGTGCGCTACCAGGCTGCGCCACGCCCCGATTCTTTAACTATAAATAGTATATTAGATTTTTCTCCAAAAATCCATCTCATCCCAATAAAGACCTTGATCAGACTTCTGAAAAACTACTTAAAAACTCATTCGAGTAATTTCCTTATCATTTTAAGCTCTTCTATTATCTCAATCAATAGTTCTCGCTCTTTAGAATCCAAACTTTTCTCAACGAGTTGAAGTTTCACCTGCTTATTTTCCTCTTTCTCTAAATCCCTAATCTTTTTCTTTGCACCTGCTATTGTATAACCATCTTCGTATAGCAATTTTTTAATCTTAAAGATAGTTTCAACATCCTTCTTGCGGTAAAGGCGTTGGAGTGAACCACCTTTATAAGGTTTGATAACTTTAAATTCTGATTCCCAGTAACGCAACACATGGGGTTTAAGCCCTGTTATACGGCTGACCTCTCCAATTCTATAATAGAGCCGGTCGTAGGAATTGGGATTTTCATCCTCTTGCCTTTTTAAAAGCCTCGACAAGGTATTCCTCCTACCTTTTATTCTTTGTCTTTGAGGAAGAATAAATTTTTATCTCCGGCTCAATAAAAAATCTTTATTATTCCCCTTTTAATTCGCTACGATTGAGTGCTGCCTTCAAAACCTGACTTGGTTTAAATGTCAAAATCCTTCTCGGACTTATCTCAATATCATCTCCAGTCTGTGGATTTCGACCCCTCCTTGCCCTTTTCTTCCGAACAACAAAATTACCAAAACCAGAAATCTTAATCTTATCCTCCTTTTGAAGATACTCTTTAATAATATCAAAGACTGTTTCAACGATGTTTGCCACTTCCTTTTTTGAAAAACCGACCTTCTCATAAATAGCTTCCACAAGATCAATCTTTGTCATCTTAGAGGCCCTCCTTTCTCTGGAATCCTGTTATCTTAGATCTATCTTTAAAATTCCTTTCAACCTTGAAACAACTTTTTCATGATACTGATTTACTTCCTCATCTGTAAGGGTTCGATCCTTTGATTGATACCGAATTCTAAAGGAGACACTCTTTTTACCTTCTGAGAGGGGCTGACCTTCATAAACGTCAAATAGTTTTATATCATTAATATATGGTTCTTCGAACGAAAGAATAACCTCAAAAATTTTTCCAACTTCCAAATCTTTATCTACCACCAAAGACATATCTCTATAAACTGCTGGAAATTTTGGTAAAGGTTCAAACCTTATCTTCTCATCCTGTGAATACTTAATTATTTTCTCAAAATTTAACTCAAAAAGAAAGGCCTTTTTTTCAATCTCATAATTGCTAAGTACTTTGGGATGAATTTCTCCTAAAACCCCAACGATCTCTCCATTGGCAACTAATGCTGAAGATTTTTTTGGATGTAAGTATGGGATATCTTCTGCCCTTATAAATTTTACTTTATCTATTCTTAAAGTCTCCAACAGATCTTCTATACATCCCTTAATATCAAAAAAATCTATCTCTCTTGGCTTTGATGCCCAATTCAGATCAAGATCAAAGCCCATTGCAAAACCCGATAGGTATTTTATCTCTCTTGGAAGCTTTTCACTCTCTTCCGGTATAAAAACCTTTTTTAGCTCAAAAATCTTCAAATTAGAGTTCTTTCTTGAGAGATTATAACGAGCCGTTTCTAAGAGTCCTGGAATTAGTGTTGTCCTCATTACTGATAAATCTTCTGAAAGGGGATTAACGATTCTTATAGGCCTCCTTCCCACATCCTCTTTTGATAAATGTATCATATCACTGTAGGAAGGCGAAATAAAACTATATGTTATCACTTCATGATACCCATGATGAATCAATACATTTATTGCCTTCCTTTCAAGAATTAGATCTCTATTAATTGCCCTTGAGGAAGGAGGACTCTTTGGAAGTGTTACAGGAATTTTATCATATCCATTAAGCCTTGCAATCTCTTCTATAAGATCGATCTCTCTTTCGAGGTCTTGTCTGAAGGTTGGAGGAGTCACTATAAAGGTATCCCCTTCTCTCTCTTCAACCTTTAATTCAAGGCTCTCAAGGCACTCCTTTACCGATCGCTTTGGAATCTCAAGCCCTAATACATGATTAATCCTATGAATCCGTAAATTTATCGGCTTTGGTTTAATCGGTTTTGGATAGGCATCCACTGAGCCCTCGACCACTCTTCCACCTGCAAGTTCTTCCATCAGCTTTGCTGCCCTATTTGCAACCAAAAGGCAGGCACCATAATCTATGCCTCTACCGAAGCGAAAAGCAGCTTCTGTTTCTAAACCAAGTTTCTTTGATGTCTCTCTATTATTTGCGGGATTAAAATAAGCGCTCTCAAGTAGAACATTCTTCGTATCATTTCTAATCTCAGAGTTTAACCCTCCCATTACCCCTGCAATAGCAACAGGCTTTACACCATCACAAATCATTAACATCTCTGGGTCAAGTCTCCTTTTTACACCATCAAGTGTAATAAATTCCTCTCCCTGCTTTGCCCTTCTAACAACAATCCTTCCCTCTTCTAATAGATCAAAATCAAAGGCATGTAATGGTTGACCATACTCCATCATCACATAATTTGTTACATCCACAACATTGTTTATAGACCTTATACCTACATTCTCTAAACGGCTTCTCATCCAATATGGAGAAGGACCAACCTTTATACCTTCTATAATCTTTGCTACATAACGGGGACAGAGATCTGGATCTAATATGGTAACTGAAGTTTTCTTATGAATTTCGCCTTCCACTTTAAAATCAGGAATAGAAGGATATCTTATCCTTTGATTGGTAAGTGCAGCTACCTCCCTTGCAATCCCAATGATCGAAAGGCAATCAGATCTGTTTGGGGTAATACTTATATCAAGGACTGTATCCATTAATCCTAAGGCACTGCTGAGGTTTTCCCCTAATCTTAGATTCCCTGGAAGGATCATTATTCCACTTGCATCGTCTCCAAGCCCAAGCTCAACTTCTGAACATAACATCCCCTCAGAAGTAACCCCTCTTATTTTGGATTGTCTTATAACCATTCCATTTGGGAGTTTGGCACCCACAAGGGCCAATGGAACCTTTTGACCTTCTGAGATGTTTGTTGCTCCGCAAACGACTGAAAATTTTTTAGATTCTGTTACTACTTCAACTAAACTTAGTCTATCAGCATTTGGATGCCTTTGTATTGACCTTATTTCAGCCACAACAATATTATCTAATCCTGCCCCTATCTGATTAACCTGTTCTACTTCGAACCCACCCATTGTAAGGAGTTTAGCCAACTCATTTACTTCCATTGGTATATCAACATAATCCTTAAGCCAATTTAGACTGACCTTCATGATTATCCACTCTTTTTTCAGAAAAAATTTGTGACAATTATATTCTCAAGTTTAAAACTGCCTTAAAAATCTCAAATCATTTGTATAAAACACTCTTATATCATTTATTCCATACTTAAGCATTGCAATCCTTTCAACCCCCATACCAAATGCAAAACCTGTCACCTCCTCAGGGTCATAATCAACAAATCCAAATACTGCAGGATCTGTCATTCCTGAACCAAGGATCTCTAACCATCCTGTATTAGAACATACACCACAACCTTTACCCCTGCATATCACACACTCAATATCCACTTCTGCGCTTGGTTCTGTAAATGGGAAGAAACTTGGACGGAATCTCAACCTTGTTGCCTCTCCGAACATTTGATGCACAAAGTAGGTTAAAACTCCTTTTAAATCAGAAAACGTAATCCCTTTATCAACTAAAAGTCCCTCGACTTGATGAAACATTGGAGAATGGGTCGGGTCAGAATCCCTTCGATAAACTGGTCCAGGAGAAATGATTCGCACAGGAGGAGGTTGTTTTTCCATTGTCCTTACTTCAACTGGAGATGTATGTGTTCTTAAAAGGATCTCATCAGATATGAAAAAGGTTGCCTGCATCTCCCTTGCAGGATGGCCTTTTGGAATGTTTAAGGCCTCAAAATTATAATAATCCAGTTCTATCTCTGGACCTTCGACTACTTCAAAACCAAGATGCAAAAAGATATCGATAATCTCATTTAAAACCTGTGTAATAGGATGGCTTCTCCCCATAGGAATCCTTCTCCCTGGAAGAGTAATATCTATCCTTTCTTTTTCCAGTGCCTCCATCCTTTCTCGCTCTCGGATATGAAGAAGAACCTCGTCAATCTTTTCTTCCAGTTCTTTCTTTACTTCATTTGCTATCCTTCCTATCTCTCTTCGCTCATCCTGAGGTAACGATGGCAAGGCTTTAAGGATTCCTGTCAATGTCCCTTTTCTACCTAAAACCTTTACACGTATTTCATTAATCTCCTTCTCTGTCTTGGCTTCAAGCAGTGATGATATAGTAGATTGCCTAATATGTTCAATATCCTCTTTCACAAGATTTACTCCCTTTTAATTCGAAAATCTTAAGGAATTTGATTATGAGATTGCCATCTTTGCCATTTCTGCAATCTTTGAAAAGGCATTGGGATCTTTTACTGCTAAATCGGCAAGTATTTTTCTATCAAGTTCTATATGGGCCTTCTTTAATGCATTCATTAATCTACTATAAGAAATACCGTGCAGTCTTGCTGCTGCATTTATCCTTGCAATCCAGAGCCTCCGGAAATCCCTTCTTCTCGCCCTACGATCCCTGTATGCATAAGCAAGTGCCCTATGAACCGCATCTACTGCAGTCCTATAAAGTCTCCTTCTCCCACCTACATATCCTTCTGCCATCTTCAGGATCTTCTTTCTTCTTCTTCTCGTTTTAGGTCCACCTTTTACTCTTGGCATGATCTATTATCCTCCTAAATTATATTTAAATACTAATTGAGAATTTCTTGATTAGATATATGGTATTAATCTCTTTATAGCTTTTTCATCAGCCTTCTCAATGAACTTTGGTCTCCTTAAAGACCTTTTTCGATTTGGAGACTTTCCTGTTAATAAATGCCTCGCAAATGCCCTCTTGGCTTTTATCTTTCCTTTTGAAGTTTTTTTAAATCTTTTTGCTGCCCCTCTATTGGTCTTTAACTTCGGCACAGTATCCTCCTTTCAAGATATTTCTTGTTTTTCTTTATCTTCATTGATAACTTTTTCTTCCTTTAACTGGCCTTTCGATCCAGGAATTGGAGCCAATACCATTGTTAAATTCCTTCCATCTAATTTTGGCGATTGCTCAACCTTACCAAAATCCTTTATCCCTTCAATAATTCTTAGTAAAATATTTTTACCCATCTCTGGATGGGCCATCTCTCTTCCTCTAAATACAATCGTGACCTTTGTCTTGTTTCCATCTTTCAAAAAACGTTCAATATGTTTTAATTTAAACTGAAAATCATGCTCTTCAGTCTTTGGTCTCAATTTTACCTCTTTAATGTGCTGAACTGCTTGCCTCTTTTTGGCTTCGTGAGCCTTCTTACTCTGCTGATATTTAAATTTTCCATAATCCATTATCTTACAAACAGGTGGATTTGATTTAGGAGAAACCTCTACCAGATCGAGATCAAAACTTTGAGCTGCCTTGAGTGCTTCAACTAATGGTAAAATGCCTAATTGTTTACCATTTGGATCGATAACCCTAACCTCCTTTGCATGAATCTCACGATTCACCCTTACATCTTTAATTATAAACATCACCTCCCTTTTGACTATTTATATCTTAGGATACTCGGATTCAACGAGTCTAACAAATTCTTCTAAATTCATACTTTTTATAGTTTCACCATTCCTTTTCCTTGGAGAGATTGTCCCCTCCCTCTGCTCACGATCTCCTATGATCAGCATATAAGGTATCTTATTTAACTGGGCTTCCCTGATCTTATAGCCAAGCTTTTCATTACGGAAATCCCTTTCAACCCTTATACCCCTATTTAATAACTCTTTATATATACTCTCTCCATACTCAACATTCCTTTCAGTAACTGTTAATATTATTGCCTGGACAGGAGAAAGCCAGACAGGGAAGGCACCTCCATAATGTTCGATTAGAACCCCTATAAACCTTTCCATTGCGCCAAGGATGACACGGTGCAACATCACAGGCCTATGCCTATCACCATCACTCCCGATATATGTGAGATCAAATCGCTCAGGCATAGCAAAGTCCACCTGAATAGTTGCACATTGCCATCTTCTATGTAGGGCATCTTTCAATTTTACATCAATCTTTGGACCATAAAAGGCCCCCTCTCCCTCATTTATATCAAAATCGAGATTCTTAGTCTTAAGCGCTTGAACAAGAGCCTCTGTTGCGCGATTCCAATCTTCGTCTGTTCCTATTGACTTTTCAGGACGTGTACTTAATTCGACTTCAAAATCAAAATTAAAAATCTTCATCACATCACTTACAAAATCAAGTATCCCACAAATCTCATCATTAAGCTGGTCAGGACGACATATGATATGGGCATCATCTTGCGTAAAACCTCTTACCCTCAAAAGCCCGTGAAGTTCACCTGACTTTTCGTGACGATGTACAGTTCCAAGTTCAAAATAGCGTATAGGAAGGTCTTTATAACTACGTATTTGTGATTTGTAAATAAGCATATGCGAAAGACAATTCATCGGTTTTATACCATACTCTTCATCATCAACCTTTGTGAAATACATCTTATCACGATAGTTTTCGAGATGGCCTGATTGTTTCCAGAGGTCCAATTTTAAAAGTTGAGGACCTATAACAATCTGATATCCTCGTTTAAGATGCTGCCTTCTCTCAAATTCCTCAAGGACCAGCCTCAGCATAGCTCCTTTTGGATGATAAATTACAAGTCCTTGGCCTGCTTCTTCATTAATACTAAAGAGATCAAGCTCCCTTCCCAATCTTCTGTGATCACGTTTCTTTGCCTCCTCAAGCATATTGAGATATTCGTTGAGATCAGAGGTGTCGGGAAATGCTGTTCCATAAATCCTTTGAAGAACCTGTTTACTTGCATCTCCTCTCCAGTAGGCCCCAGAGACATTTAAAAGCTTAAACGCCTTGATCATCCCTGTTGAAGGAATATGTGGTCCTTCACATAGATCAAGAAAGCTCCCTTGTCTATATAAAGAGACTCGACCCGGAAGTTCATTTAGATGCTCTACTTTATAAGTTTCGCCTATCTTCTCGAATATCTCTTTCGCCTCTTCCCTTGAAACCTCGCTACGAATAAAAGGTTCATTCTTCTTTATAATCTCTTCCATTCTCTTTTCAATCAATGAAAGGTCATCCGGAGTAAATGGACGCTCATAGTCAAAATCGTAATAGAACCCTGTTTCTGTTGCAGGACCAAATGTCAATTTAGCATTAGGGAAAAGTTCCTTAACCGCCTGGGCCATCACATGAGATGTCGAATGCCGTAATATCTCCAGCCCTTTTTTTGAATATATTGATATAAAAGCAACTTCTGAATCCTTTTCTATTCTTTGTGTTAAATCAACCAGCTTTCCATCAACTTGAACTGCTATAGCATCTTTAGCAAATTGCTCTGCAATCTCTTGATAAGATATACCTTTCTTAACATGCCTTACTTCATCGTTTGAAAGCTTAATCTTTACAATATCTTCCCTTTCGGCCATATTCTCTACTTTATTACTTAATGAAGTGAAAGAGGCATCATTCATTTGGATGATGAATGATGCCTCTTTCTGGTTATGAATTAGAATCTTAAGACTTTCAAAAGGTTATGTCTCGCCCCTTCAAAGGAGATTCCAAAATGGTAGGCACGTGGGGATTTGAACCCCAGACTTCTACCGCGTCAAGGTAGCGCTCTCCCCCTGAGCTACGTGCCTTTTTATTTTTTTTCCTCCCTTCTAAAATCATTTGTATCAATAACAGGTTTTTTTAATTTTGTCAAGAAAATTCTTAAGTTACACTTCTATGACTTGAATATTAATTCTTCTTTACCTCTATCTACATCAACTGTTACAGTATCTCCCTCCTTAAAAACCCCTTCTAATACCTTTAGAGCCAATTTATCCAAAATCTCTTTTTGTATCACCCGTTTAAGAGGCCTTGCGCCATATGCTGGATCAAATCCTTTTTTAGCAAGCCACTGCTTTGCATCATCAGTCATTTTAAGCTGTATCCTTTTTTCATTTAGTCTATCTTGAAGTTTTCTTACCTGAATATCAACAATCTCCTTTATCTGTTCTATGCCAAGTCCATGGAAGATTATTATTTCATCAATACGATTCAGAAATTCGGGTTTAAAATGCGCCCTCACAGCTTCCATGACACGTCTTCTCATCTCTTCATAATCTTTTTCACCCAGATCAACAATCCATTGACTTCCTATATTCGATGTCATAATTATTACAGTATTCTTAAAATCTACTGTCCTACCATGGCCATCTGTCAATCTTCCATCATCAAGGATCTGTAAAAGTATATTGAAGACCTCTGGATGTGCCTTTTCGATCTCGTCAAGAAGTACAATTGAGTATGGTCTCCTTCTAACAGCCTCTGTTAGATATCCCCCTTCTTCATATCCCACATATCCTGGTGGTGCTCCGATAAGCCTTGATACAGAATGCTTTTCCATAAATTCTGACATATCTATTCTTACCATCGCTTGCTCATCATCAAAAAGAAATTCTGCCAGTGCCCTTGCAAGTTCTGTCTTCCCAACACCTGTTGGCCCCATAAATATGAATGACCCAATAGGTCTGTTAGGATCCTGTAGCCCTGCCCGGGCTCTTCTTACTGCATTTGAAACGGCTACGATAGCATCATCCTGACCAACGACCCTCTTTTTCAGCCTCTCTTCCATATGGACGAGTTTTTCTACTTCGCCTTCAAGCATCTTTGAAACTGGGATACCCGTCCATTTGGATACAACCTCTGCAACATCTTCCTCATCAACCTCCTCTTTTAGCATCTTACCTTCCTTCTGAATCTCGGCCAATCTTTCTTCTTCCTCCTTTAGCTCCTTTTCAAGGTGTATCATCTCACCATACTGCAACTCTGCCAATCTTGAATAATCTGCCTCTCTCTCTGCCTCTTTCATCATCTGCTTTGTCTTCTCGATCTTCTCTTTGATCTCACGAATTCTCGAAATCGCCCTTTTCTCATTTTCCCACTTTAATGTCTTTTCTTTAACCTCTGCCTTTAATTCAGAAAGCTCGTTCTCCAGTTTCTTTAATCTCTCCTGTGAGAGGGGATCTTTCTCTTTTTTGAGCGCCTCTCTTTCGATTTCTAACTGCATCACCTTCCTCTGGATTTCGTCAATCTCCATTGGAACACTATCAATCTCAATCCTTAGCCTCGAGGCAGCTTCATCTATCAAATCTACTGCTTTATCAGGAAGGAAACGGTCTGAAATATAACGATTTGAAAGCATAGCAGCAGCTATCAAGGCCGAATCCTTAATCTTTACTCCATGGTGAACTTCATATCGTTCTTTTAATCCCCTGAGGATAGCAATCGTATCTTCTACCGTAGGCTGGGCAACATAGATTGGTTGAAATCTCCTTTCAAGTGCTGCATCCTTTTCCACATATTTACGATACTCATTAAGCGTGGTTGCACCAATACAACGAAGCTCCCCCCTGGCAAGGGCTGGTTTAAGCATGTTTGATGCATCGATTGCACCCTCTGCAGCCCCCGCACCTACCAATGTATGGAGTTCATCAATAAAAAGTATGATGTTACCCGAGGCCGCAGTAATCTCCTTAAGAACAGCCTTAAGCCTCTCTTCAAATTCTCCTCTAAATTTAGCACCTGCAATCATAGCCCCCAGGTCAAGTGCAACGAGCCTTTTATTCTTCAATGTCTCAGGAACATCTCCTTTAACAATCCTCTGGGCTAAGCCTTCAACAATTGCAGTCTTTCCTACACCAGGTTCTCCAATCAGTACTGGATTATTCTTTGTTCTCCTTGAAAGGACTTGGATCACCCTTCGAATCTCATCGTCTCGACCTATTACAGGATCAAGTTTTCCTTTTCTTGCCTCTTCAGTGAGGTCTCTACTATATCTTTTTAATGCCTGATACTTCTCCTCTGGACTTTGATCTGTAATCCTATGAGGACCCCTTATGTCCTGCAATACCTTAAATATAGCGTCCTTTGAAACACCATATCTACGAAGAATCTGAAAAGAAGGCCCCCTTTTTTCATCCGAGATCGCTATCAAAAGGTGTTCTGTTGAAAGATACTCATCCATCAATCTCTCAGCTTCTTTCCATGCCATATTAAATATCTCATTCAGTCGAGGAGATATATACACTTGTGAAGCACCTGATCCCGTAACCTTGGGTATCTTATTCAATTCTTCTTCAAGTTGAGAAACGGTTAGTTCTGGTTTTACTCCAAGCTTCTGAAGGATTGGAGCAACTATCCCATCCTTTTGTAAAATAAGAGCCAGTAGCAGGTGCTCAACATCTATTTGTTGATGATTCTTCATCTCTGTTATAGTCTTTGCACTTTGAAGTGCTTCTTGTGCCTTTAGTGTAAGTTTATCAAGTTGCATAATTTTTAAACCTCCATCTTCAATTTAGTCCTGAAAAAGACCTTTTCTGAATCCCGATCTTATAAATATCCTTCCAGATCCCAAAAAAGGCGGGAAATGAAGGAGTTTATGTCTTTGACTTAAAGATAATCATTCAACTAAAATTTTTCAATCAAATTAAAATTGTTTGAAAAATCAATTGTTTTATAGAGCTTAACTATCCGATCTTTAGAATCTCTGACAATTTTAGAAAATCTCCTATTGTAAATTGCTCTGGTCGTTTCTTAGGATCTAATCCCACCTGCCTCAATATCTCATCCAAATCTTTTGGGGTTGGTATCTTAGAATTTCTTAAGGCATTTAGTAATGTCTTTCTACGATAATTAAATACCTCTCTTACTACCTCCTTAAACCACTCCTCATCCTCTTCTCTGATCAACTGCTCTTTTCTCCATGAGATCTTTAAAACTGCTGAGTCTACCTTTGGCGGAGGGAAAAATAGGGAAGATTTTACAAAAAATTCAATAGAAGGTATTGCCACCATCTGTATAAATATAGCTAAAGTCCCGTACCCTTTTGAGCCTGGAATCGAAACGATCCTTTCAGCAACTTCCTTTTGAACCATGAGTGTAAGGGATGAAAGGCATCTTCTCGCTTCAATAAAACGGAATATAAGTGGAGTTGAAATATGATAAGGTAAATTTGCAACTACCTTTAGGGGACTTCCTTCTGTTTCAGAAATTTTAAAAAAATCAATTTTAAGGACATCTCCTTCAATCAGTTTGATATTGGGACGACCTATAAATTTTTTCCTAAGTATATTTACGAATCTTAGATCTATCTCAATGGCAACTACCTTTTTTGCCTTTTTTGATAGTTCCAATGTCATTTCGCCAAGTCCAGATCCAATTTCAAGTACAATATCACTCGGTTCAATGTCAGCTGTTTTAACTATCTTTTGAATAATATTTTTATCGACAAGAAAGTGTTGACCTAAACTCTTCTTTGGTTTAATTTCGTATTGTCTTAACTCCTTTAATATTGATACCATAATTTATTTTTAAAAGTTTAAATTTGGATAGGCATTGAGCGAAAGGGATGATCTGATTCCACGTCTTAAATACTCATAGCCCAAAACACCTACCATTGCAGCATTGTCTGTGCATAGATGAGGGGAAGGAATATAAACCTTTATCCTTTCCTTATGGGCAGCAAATCTCATCTTTTCTCTGAGGTATTGGTTTGATGCTACACCTCCTGAAATTACAACCCTTCTAACTCCTTGAATCTTTGCTGCATTAATCGTATTTCTTACCAACACATCTACAACAACTTCTTGAAAACTTGAAACAATATCACGAATTAAATCTTCTGTAAGATTTTCTTTTTGAGCATGATGAGATTTAATATAATTTACAACTGCTGTTTTTAACCCACTAAAACTAAAATCTAATGAGTCCTTTCCAAGGTAGGGTCTTGGAAATTTTATTGAATTTGGATTTCCATCTCTTGATAATCTCTCAATTACAGGCCCCCCTGGATAACCAAGCCCTAAAAATTTTGCTATCTTATCAAATGCCTCTCCTGCTGCATCATCTCTTGTTTGACCTAAAAGTATATATCTCCCAAATCCATTTACACGAAAAAGGGAGGTGTGACCTCCAGAAACAACAAGCCCTATGTAAGGGAATCTTGGAAATTCCTCTTCAAGAAATATTGCAGATAGATGGGCTTCAATATGATTTATCCCAATAAATGGAATACCTGTTGAAAAGGCTAAAGATTTAGCAAATGAAAGACCAACGAGAAGCGAACCAATCAACCCAGGTCCCTGTGTTACAGCTATGCCATTTATATCCTTTAATGTAACTTCTGCAATATCAAGCGCCTCTTTTACGACAGGCACAATAGCCTCAAGATGCTTCCTTGATGCAAGCTCAGGCACAACTCCTCCGTACTTTTTGTGAACTGAGGTTTGCGAAGAAACTACATTTGAAAGGATCTTTCGACCATTTAAAAGAACCGATGCAGCTGTGTCATCACACGATGTTTCAATAGCAAGGATATACATATATGCCCTTCCTATGCCTCCCCATCTCCATTTTGCCAGCCGTATTTACCTACAAGCTTAACAAATCTACATCCACCGAGGTTCTCCTTTATCATCCCATCTTCTTTTTTTATAATTCGAAAAAGATCCTGATTGAATGAATTACCAATAGGGATAACCAATCTTCCTCCAACTTTGAGTTGATCATATAAGGGTTTGGGTATATCTGGTGCCCCTGCTGTAACAATGATAGCGTCAAACGGGCTCTCCTCAGGCCAGCCAACTGTCCCATCGGATATCTTTATTTCAACGTTAAAATATCCAAGTTCGTATAATAATCTTCTTGCCCTTATTGCTAAAGAACGAATCCTTTCAATAGAGTAGACTTTCTCACACAATTCAGCCAGTATGGCTGTCTGGTACCCAGAGCCAGTACCTATCTCCAATACCTTTTCATTTCCCCTTAAAAGAAGGGCCTCTGTCATTAGTGCCACCATATAAGGCTGAGAAATGGTCTGTTTTTCTCCAATGGGGAGTGGATAATCGCCATATGCCTGATTCTGCAAGGCCTCTTCAACAAAAAGGTGACGTGGAATCTTCTTCATGGCGGAGATGAGTTTAGGATCCTTTATACCCCTTGATATAATCTGCTCTTCTACCATTTTGAGTCTTGCCTTAGGAAAGTCGATCATACGATATCCTTAGAGTTCATTTTCAACTTTTTTCTTCAATTTATCGAGGATATAAATGGCTTCAAGTGGTGTAAGTTTTTCTATCTCTATCCTTCTTAATTCAGCCCTCAGAGGGTCATGTTCACTAAAAAGGGATAATTGCAAAGGGGTTTTTAGGTTAAGATGAGAATTCTTCTGTTTTGCAATCTTTGGTAATCCCCCCCTGTCCAATTCTCCACTCTCTAAATTGGAGAGTATCTCCCTTGCCCGTTCAATCACACTTTCTGGAAGACCTGCTAAGCGTGCCACCTGGATACCATAACTACGATTTGTCCCCCCTTCGAGAATCTTTCTAAGAAATATTATCTCACCTGCCCATTCTTTTACAGCTACATTATAATTCTTAACCCTTTCCTTTGTCAGGGCAAGCTCTGTCAATTCATGATAATGAGTGGCAAATAGTGTCTTCGGTCTTATCGTTGGATGATCGTGAAGATACTCTGTTACTGCCCAGGCAATGCTAAGGCCATCAAAGGTACTTGTTCCCCTTCCAATCTCATCCAGAATAACCAGGCTTTTTGACGTTGCTTGATTTAATATACGGGCAGTCTCCATCATCTCTACCATAAATGTGCTCTGTCCCCTCATTATATTATCGAGTGCACCTATACGAGTAAATATCCTATCAACTATTCCAATCTTTGCAAAACTTGCTGGAACAAAGCAACCCATCTGAGCCATTATAACAATTAGGGCAACCTGACGAAGATAAGTAGATTTTCCAGCCATATTGGGTCCTGTTATTATCATAATCTGTTGATCCCTCGTATTTAAATAGGTATCGTTCGGAACAAACCTCTCAGAAAGTTCCATTCTCTCTAATACAGGATGCCTTCCATCACGGATTAGGATTTCATCATTCTCATCCATTGAAGGTCTACTATAATTATATCGATCCGAAATATCTGCCAATGTGGCAAGGACATCTATAACACCAATTGAGGTTGCGGTCTTCTGAATCCTTGGGGTCTCTTTTGATACCCTCTTTCTTATCTCCTCAAACAATCTATACTCTAACTGGCATATGGCCTCCTCAGCCCCAAGGATCTTTGTCTCAAATTCTTTAAGCTCAGGCGTGATAAATCTTTCTGCATTAACAAGGGTCTGTTTTCTTATATAATTCTCTGGGACAAGATGAAGATTACTCTTTGTTATCTCTATATAATAACCAAACACTTGATTGTATCTGACCTTTAGAGAAGGGATACCTGTCCTTTTTCTCTCTTCTGATTCAAATCTTAAAACCCATCCTTTCCCTTCTCTGTTTATCTCTCTTAACCGATCAAGCTCTTTATCAAAGTTCTCTTTTATTATTCCACCTTCTTTTACTGTTAAAGGTGGATTATCAACAATAGATGATTCAAGGAGTTTTACGATTTCATCAAAATTCCCAATATCTGAGTAAAGCTCCTTAAGAATCTGCGAACAAAAGGATTGAAGGCATGTCTTGATCGAAGGCAGATTGGAAAGAGAATTCTTCAATGCCACAAGGTCTCTTGCATTTGCATGGCCGAGAAATACTCTCGAGGCCAATCGTTCTATATCCTGAATCCCTTTTAACGAGTCCCTAAGTTGCTTCCTCTCTATCTTCTTCTCTTTAAGTTCTGAAATACCATCAAGACGTCGCTCTATCTCCCTCAGATCCATAAGGGGATAGTTTAACCATTGTCTAAGTGTCCTTCCACCCATTGTGGTTATTGTATCATCCAGAACCCATAGTAGCGAACCTTTCCTCCCCTGCTCAAATAAGGATTGTGTAAGTTCTAAATTTCTTTTTGTCGTCTCATCAATTACCATAAAATCTTGGACCCTGTAGAGAGAGGGGGGGCGTATATGAGAAATAGGCCTTTTCTGATTCTCCTCTGCATAACTTAAAACCATCTTTAGAGCCTTTGCAGCAAAAGGGGTATTTCTATTTAGAGAATCCCATTGTGCTTCTATTGGCTTCGGAGGACTATCTAAATCTAAATTTTCCAAATATGTGATTAAACCATTTTCAAAATATTTTTTAAATCTTTCAAAACATGAATGTCCCTGAAATACCTTTAAAGATAAAATCTCCTTTGGTTCATTCTTAACAGCCTCTCCAATAAAGGTATCAAAACCAGAAACCTCGCATGCCTTTAACTCTCCTGTTGAAATATCTAAGAACGCTAATCCGAAAATCTCTCCCTCAGCGTAAAAGCCCATAAGATAATTATTTTCCCCTCTTCCTATCTGGGTTGAATCTGTGACGAGACCAGGAGTGTAGACCCTTACAACCTCTCTTTTAACAATCCCCTTTGCAAATCTTGGATCTTCCACCTGATCACAGAGGGCTACCTTATAACCCTTTTGAAGTAATCTCGAAATATATGTCTCAGCTGTAAAATAAGGAACTCCACAAAGAGGTACACTATCCTTTTGGCCTTTATCCCTTGAGGTAAGAGTGATATCAAGCTCTTTTGAGGCAATATAGGCATCTTCAAAAAACATCTCATAGAAGTCACCCATTCGGAAAAATAGGATGGCATCGGGATATTGACTCTTAATCTGAAGATACTGCTTTATCATTGGAGTTAGACTTGATTTGTTCATCATGAATAATTTAACAAAAAGTTTCTATTATGTAAAATGGGAAATCTCTTATCCTCTTATCCAGTTGATTGAAGAATGATTTCAAATAAAAATTGTGGTCGAAAAATCTTATAGAGACCTCTGAAAAGTCTTTGAAAGACTGGGGAGGTATGGTTCAAAACCCTTCGAATGCGGGCTTTTAATGTTTAAATGCTATCAATCGCTTTAGAAAAAACCCATTTATTTTAAGGGGATTTATCAATAGTGCTAAACTAATAATAAAGGTATCCGCTCGAAGGCTTTTTCACCCCACCTCCCTATTTATGAAAAAAGGATTTTTTAAATATTTTTTCGGAGGTCTCTTATATTGGAGGATTTTAAGATATTATGGGGATAAAGGGATTGAATCGAGACCCATTGTCTCTGGAAATCCCATCATGATATTCATATTTTGAACAGCCTCTCCAGAAGCGCCCTTAATTAGATTGTCAATTGCTGTGACAACAACTAAACGGCCATCATCCTCATTAACAATAATTCCGATATCACAGAAATTAGATCCCCTTACATCTTTTGTATTTGGAAGCATACCTTTAGGATATACCCTTATAAATGGTTCGTTGCCGTAGTATTCCTGATAGAGACCTAAAACCTCATCATACTTCATCTTTCTTTTTAAATTTAAATATATAGTTGTTAAAATCCCACGATCCATTGGTACAAGATGGGGTACAAATGTAACTTTGATCGATTCTCGAGCAATTTCACTCAATTCCTGCTCTATCTCTGGTGTATGTCTATGCGAAAAGACTTTGTAAGCTTTTATCCCTTCATTTACTTCACAAAATAATGATTCAAGGACAACATCACGACCTGCTCCACTAACTCCAGATTTCGAATCGATTATAATTTTATCGAAATCTATAAGTCTTGCTTTTATCAAAGGGATTAGACCTATCAATGCACCCGTTGGGTAACAGCCAGGATTTCCAACAAGCCTTGCCTTTCTGATACTTTCGCGATGGAGCTCAGGCAAACCATATATTGCCTCTGCTAAAAGCTCTGGAGCAATATGTTTTTGATACCATTTTTCATAAACACTTGGATCTTTAAATCTAAAATCTGCACTAAGATCGATTATCCTTTTACCTTCTTTGTAAAAATAGGGTATTGTCTCCATTGCAGTCTTATGCGGAAGCGCTGTAAAGATAATATCGGCCTTACTTGAGACTTCTGCGGAATCAAGTTTTTCACATATCAAGGATATCTTCTTTTTTAAAGATGGAAATATATTATCAATCGTCATTCCCACATATTTTTGGGATGTTAAAACCGCTATATCAACACCTGGATGGTTAATAAGTATTCTAATAAGCTCTAAACCTGTATAACCTGTTGCACCAATTACTGCTACTCTAATCTTCATATTTTCTTTTTATTACAAAAAAAGGAGGCCTATTAACCTCCTCTTCAAAAATCTTTCTAATTTAATCACATAAGATTTATCGTTTTGAATATTGGGGTCTCCTTCTTGCCCCCCTTAAACCATATTTTTTCCGTTCTTTAATCCTTGAGTCCCTTGTCAAGAACCCCGCCTTCTTCAGGATGTCTCTAAAATCAGGATTGTACTGGACGAGTGCTTTCGATATCCCATGTCGAATTGCAATTGATTGGCCTGAAATCCCTCCGCCATAAACATTTACCCTTATATTGAATTGATTCCGAGTTCCAGTAATATCGAAGGGCTGAAGAATAATCATCTCACAGGTTTCTCTACCAAAGTATTCTTTTAATGTCCTTTCATTTATAATAAATTTCCCTTCACCCCCCGGTTCAAGCCAAACCCTTGCTATTGATGTCTTTCTCTTCCCTGTTGCGTATATTGGTTCTGGCACTTTTCGACTCCTATTTAAATTTGAAGTGGTACTGGTTTTTGAGCCTCATGTGGATGATTAGGACCTGCATAAATCTTTAACTTCTTTAGCATCTTTCTACCTAAACTTGTCTTCGGTAACATCCCTTTTACTGCAATCTTTAATAATTCCGTTGGTTTTTCAGAAAGGATCTTCTCTGCAGGTGCCTCTTTTATTCCACCTGGATAACCTGTATGGTGATAATATATTTTGTTCTTAAGCTTTTTACCGGTTAGCTTCACTTTTTCCGCATTGATAACAACAACGAAATCTCCTGTATCAACATGGGGTGTATAAATTGGTTTATTTTTCCCCCTCAATATTCGAGCTATTGAAGATGCTAATCTTCCCAACACCTTGCCTTCAGCATTAATCAAAAACCATCTCTGTTCAATCTCCCCTTTTTTAGCCTGATAAGTTTTCATAATTTTATTATTTTAATATATTTTAATTAATTGTCAATATAATGGGTGAATTTACCCTATCTCTTTTTCTTACCAACAAAATGTTTATGCCAGAACAGCACTACAGGGCTTGCTATATAAATGGTTGAATATGTACCCGAAATTAAACCAACAATCATAGCAGATGTAAAATCATGTATGACTGGTCCTCCAAAAAAGAAGAGTATCAATACCACCATCATTACCGTACCAGAAGTCAATATAGTTCTGCCAAGAGTTTCGTTTATGCTTATGTTGAAAATAGTCTCGAGGTTCTCTTTTCTCATCTTTTTGATATTTTCACGAACACGGTCAAATATTACAATTGTATCATTTATCGAGAATCCAATGATTGTTAAAATGACGGCAAGCAGGGATAGAGAAAATTCAAGACCAAAAATGGAGATTGCCCCGAAGGTAATTATAATATCATGTATTAATGCTACGATACCTCCTAATCCATATGAGAATTGGCGAAATCTTATAGCTACATAAATAAGCATTGCTAAAAATGATAACCCTGTAGCCCATATTGCCTTAGTCTTTAAATCCTTTCCAACCTTTGGCCCTACAACTTCTGCCCTTCTTATTTCTAAGGCCTTATCTTTAAACCTTTCCTGTAAAGATGCCTGTATACTTCTTGACAATCTTTCTAAATCACCGGTTTTCTTCTCGATTCTAATTAAAAATTCGTTTTCGCCACCAAAATTCTGTACCAATGCATCCTTTAATCCGATGATATCAAGTACATTTCTTACCTCTGAAGTCTCCACGGTCTTTGAGAATTTAATCTGAATAAGTATACCTCCTGCAAAGTCTACTCCGAGTTTTAGTCCACCATGAAAAAAGATGGATCCAAAACTTATAATAATAGCAAGGATAGATATCCAAATAGTGAATTTTTTCTTCCCTATAAAATCAAATCTTGTATCTGGTTTTATAATATCCATACACTTTTCCCTTTAAATACTGAGTTTCTTTACCCTTACTTTTAATGTGAGGTAATCAAATACCCATCTTGTTATGAATACAGCTGTAAATATATTGGCAATAATTCCCCAGAATAATGTGACTGCAAAACCTTTTACAGGACCTGTTCCGAATTGGTAGAGAAAAAGTGCTGCTATCACTGTTGTTAGATTTGAATCAATGATAGTTGTAAATGCTCGATGATAACCCTGGTCAATCGAAGCCCTTATGGTTTTTCCCCATCTCAGCTCTTCCTTTATCCTTTCATGAATAAGTATATTTGCATCCACTGCCATTCCAACTGATAGAACTAAGCCAGCAATACCTGGCAGTGTTAGTGTTGCACGGAATAGTGAAAGGACTGCTAAAACTAAAATAATATTTATTATCAATGCAATATCCGCAATCACTCCAGCAACTTTATAGTAAAAAATCATAAACAGGGTAATAAGGATTGCACTAATTATTATTGATATGATTCCTTGTTGAATCGAATCTTGACCGAGTGATGGACCTACTGTCCTTTCTTCAATAATCCTAACCGGTGCAGGCAATGCCCCTGCCCTCAACACAATTGCCAATTCATTTGCCTCATCTATTGTAAATCGGCCAGTAATCTGTGCCCTTCCTCCTGAGATCTTCTCTTGTATAACAGGTGCAGAATAGACATTATCATCAAGGATTATTGCAAGCCTCTTTTTGACATTTGCTCCAGTAATCTGTTCAAAAAGTTTTGCCCCGATATCATCAAATTCAAGTGCAATGTAGGGTTCGTGAAATTGGGAGTCTATGGCTACACGAGCATCCTTTAAAACATCTCCGGTCATTAGGGTCTTTTCCTTTAATAGATAGGGAATCTTTTTAACACCACCGGTTTTTGGATCAACGATCTTTTGGTAAAGGATGATATCTCCTTCTGGAATATTACCTTTTAAAGCCTCTTCAATATCTCCTTCTTCATCGACAAGTTTAAACTCAAGCAGTGCTGTTCTACCGATTAGACTCTTGGCCCTCTCAGGATCTTTAACCCCAGGAAGCTGTATCATAATTCTATCTACACCTTGAAGGGCTATCTCAGGTTCTGAAACACCAAATTGGTCAATTCTATTTCTTATTGTCTCAAGTGCCTGATCAATTGCATTTCTCTTTATATAATCTGCCTGTTTACTGTCAAGCACAAGTGTTATTCTCCAAATCCCTCCGCCTATTTCAGAGGCTGAAAGTTCTTGAAGCACACTGTAACGCTCACTAAGCAGTTTATCCACTTTTGATTTTTCACCTGAGACTTCAAGAACAATCTGGTCCCTTTTTTCCCTTTCAACTCTTCCAGCCGGAATATTTCTATCCTTTAAATCATCTTTTAGATTATTCTTGACCCTTTCTACATAACTTTCTATCGCCTTCTCTGCTTCAACCTCAAGAATTAGATACATGCCACCTTGTAAATCAAGACCAAGATGAATCTTTTCTGAGGGTATGATTTTATAAAACCAGCTTGGAAGTCGAGTACTAAAGGTGGGGAGCAGAAGCAGGATTGCAAAAATAACAATTGCCAAATAGAGTATTAATTTCCATTTAAGGACCCTGAGCATATAGATTTCCCCTTCTTATAATAAAGGCAAAATTAAGCCAAGGGCTTTTTGGCCCTTGGCAAATTAATACATAGCCTATAATTACTTATTTTGCAAGGATAAATTTGAAAGAAATTCCTGATTTTTGAATAAATTATAATCCTTTTCAAAAATATCTATTATCTTATTCCCCCTTTTCAGGAGAGGAAATTGGTGAAGGGTTATCATATTTTTAATATTCGAAAAGCATATAATAATCATCTCACATCACTCCATTTCCCATATCGCTCACGCAAGATTCTGTGAAGTATCTTCCCTGTTGGGGTCATAGGCATCTCTTCCTCTTTAATAAAATCTACTGATTTTGGAACTTTATAACCAGCAATCCTACCCTTACAATAATCAATTAACTCTTTTTCTGTTACGGTCTTTCCCTCGTGAAGTGCAACCACTGCCTTTACAGCCTCACCCCATTTCTCATGCGGAACCCCTATTACAGCCACATACTTTACTGCTTCATGAGAACCAATAACATTCTCAACTTCAGAAGGATAAACATTCTCTCCTCCTGTAATAATCATATTTGCTTTACGGTCAACCAGGACATAATATCCATCCTCATCTTTATAGGCCATATCCCCTGCTGAAAACCACTCACCTCTAAATACAGATTTCGTCTTTTCAGGATCTTTCCAATACTCTTTAAAGATTGAAGGGGTCCTCGAATAGAGCTCTCCCACCTGTCCTCTCGGTACCTCATTTCCATTTTCATCCAATATCTTAATAGTATCCGTTCCCCATATCTCTCTTCCAATTGAACCCAATTTCCTAAGCTGATCCTCAGGTCTTAGAAGTGTTACAAGCCCTGCTTCTGTTGATCCATAAGCTTCCCACAGCTCTGCATTTTTAAAATATTCCATTATCTTGAGTTTGGTATCCCTTCTTGCAGGAGCCGATGAAATTAAGAGTTGACGGATTGAACTTACATCATACTTTTTCTTCACCTCATCTGGTAGGGAAAGAATCATAATATAGTGGGTTGGAACAAGAGATGTAAATGTCACTTTTTCTTTATCAATTGTTCTTAGAAGATCTTCAGGATCAAAGCTTATCATATTGTATACAAATACCCTTGCACTAACATATGTATATGCGAAGGAGTAAAAGATTGAGTTTATATGGCACATAGGCATTACAAGCATTACACAGTCATCAGGTCTTACCCCCATATTCAGATTACTTAAAAGATACTGCGCAAGATTTCCTTCATGGGTTCTTACAACCCCTTTTGGTTTACCTGTGGTTCCTGAAGTATACATTAAATTCCAAGGATCTTCCGCATCGACAATAACATTTGGCTCTTCTGGCGATGCCTCCGCTAAGAGTGACTCATAAGACCGATACCCCTCTGGAGTCTTATCATCGCCCCAATAAATGTAATTTTCTGGAGGTATCGTCTGAAGTTTGCTTCTTATTGAATTTACAATTGGTACAAATTCCTTTGCAACAAAAAACGCCTTAGATTCTGAATGATTGATGACGTACTCTATCTCTGGAGGAGCAAGTCTAAAGAGGACAGGGACAGTCACCTGGCCTCCCTTCGCAGCAGCAGCGTAGATTTCCATCCACTCAACGCAGTTGTATGCAAGTATAGCAAAGCGATCACCCTTTTTAACACCCATATTCGTTAGTGCATTAGCCAAACGACAACTTCTTTCATTCCACTCCTTAAAGGTCATCTTCCGAAACTTATCCCCTGCTCCCTGTTTATCAGGATAATGAAGTGCCATCATCTTAAGTACTGTTCCTACGGTCATCCATTTACTGATAGTCATATTCATCCCTCCTCGTATAATGTGTTTGTTTCATTTTAATTCTTGAATCTTATAGTATATTTTGATCGTATAAGAAATTTTTTGTCAAGTCTTTTTTTGGAGATAGGGTATGGTTTATTGGGAAAAAAAGAGATTGGTTAGAGAAAATAATTATTTATATGGAAAGAGAAAATAAGAAATGTTAGTATTTTTTTAAATCATTTTAAAAAGGTCAAAATGGAAGGTCATCCACTTTTTGTCATCTTTTTTATTTTAGGTTCTATAATATTTTTATTTGGGGTTTTATTAAAAATCCTCTTTTATTGGCAAGGAAGATGGAGACTTCTACCCATCTTGAAGGGAATATTTATAACCATTTTCAGTAAAAGATTTTTTCATTATATAAAAACAATAATCCTCGATGGAATTTTTCAGCGGAGACTTCTACATCAAGACACCCTCAGATGGTTAACCAAAGTACTGATCATGATTGGATATCCTTCTATCATTATTGCAGGTCATCTCAAAGTGGAAAGCATGGAACAGTTTGATAGATTATCTCACCTGACAAAATTCTTTTATGCACCATTTTGCGATTTCTATTTTTTCCGCGATTTTAAAAATGCAAGTTTATCTACTTCAGACATCCTTTTTGCGCTCTCTTTTGATCTATTCGGAGCTATGATATTGACAGGTGAATTCATTGCCATATACAGAAGATTCATTGCAAAATCTACTGTTTTTAAAACAACCATTGATGATCTTATTGCTGTCAATCTTCTTGGAGGATGGTTTATATTCAGATTTCTTTGCGAGGCAATAAGTATCCTTACTTATTCTATCCCAGATTCTGTTGCAGGATTCTGGTTTGTTGGTTTTGGCTTAAGCAAAATTATTTCTCCACTTGACATAAATTGGTCTTCAATTAATTACACAGTATGGTCTATCTCTGGTCTACTCCTTGGAAGTCTTGTTGGATTTATCCCTTTCAATAAGAAGCTCTGGCATATTATCACCATTCCTTTGGTAATGTTTATAAAATTTATGCCTAAGGCAGTATTTCAATTAAGCCCAGAAAGAACTTTGATCCCTCTTTCATTGAATGAGCTTATATCCTTTGATTCATGTATTAAATGTGGAAGCTGCGTTGATATATGTCCAATCTACAGTAAGAAAAAGGATTTAGAGATTACTATGGGGGGGATGATTAACTCCTTTAAATATATCCTTAAAAAGTTGCATGCATTTCCAGATGCATTATTTAAATCATCAAAACTTGATGAAATGATAAAATATAAATCAACTCATCCCTATCTATGCACGCTTTGTGGGAGATGCTCAACCCTTTGCCCTGCCCTTATTGAGACAAAAGCCTTAAGGATTTCTGCAAGAAGATTTATGGCTGAGAAGGGTCACTTTCCAGCAAATATAGAAAGGCTTCTGGATAATATTAATAAATTTCATAATATTTTGGGTGAACCCAATGAAAATAGAATCCTCTGGCTTGATTCGTTACCCGATTTTGCTTTAAATGAGGCTAAAGAGGATAGAGTGGATGTTGCCTATTTTGTTGGGTGTGTAGCATCCTTTTTCCCAATGACAAAAAAGATTCCTCAGACCTTTATACAGATCCTCAGAAAGGCTATGGTTGATTTTACTATCCTCGGAGGAGATGAGTGGTGTTGTGGCTTTCCATTAATAGCTGCAGGCATGGAAGATAGGGCAAAAACTCTTTTTGAACATAATTTTGAGAAATTAAAAGAAAAAGGTATAAAGAAAGTTATATTTTCATGCCCCTCATGTTATCATACATGGTTAGAACACAATTCTGAAATAGAGATATTCCATTCTACAGAATATATATACAGATTAATTAAGGAGGGGAGGATCAAATTTAAAGAAAACAGGATAAAAATCACATACCATGACCCATGTGATCTCGGCAGGGCAAGCGGGATTTATGATCCACCAAGAAATATTCTAAAGGCAATTCCAGGTGTTGAACTTATAGAAATGGAAAATATAAAAGAAGATTCGATCTGTTGTGGAGGAGGCGGAAATCTCGAAATGATAGATCCCGAACTTTCAGCAGAACTTGCCTTATCAAAGATAGAACAGATTAAGGCCACTGGTGCTGAAATAGCTGTTACATCATGCCAGCAATGTGTGAGAACAATATTAACAACAGCAAGGAGAAAGAAGGTCCCAATCTCTGTAATTGACATAATTGAATTTGTATATAAGAATATGGTTGATTAAAAAATCTTTTGAAGGGAGAAGAATATGGAGATTGAAGGGTATTATTTTCCAGACGATTATTATTATCACAAAGAACACTACTGGGCTAAGGTGGAAGGAGATAAGGTAACAGTGGGTACAACAGATTTTGCCCAAAAATTGGCAGGACAAATTGTATTTGTTGAATTACCTGCCATGGGAAGGATGGTCGAACAGGACAAACCATGTGGATCTATGGAATCGGGAAAGTGGGTCGGAAGGATTTATGCCCCTGTTTCTGGTAAGGTTGATTCTGTTAACCAGGAGCTGGAAGATAACCCCGAGCTTATCAACGAAAGTCCGTATGAAAAGGGATGGCTATTTAAAATTTCTCCTTCAAACCTTGAGCAGGAGCTCAAAAATCT
>JBBIOI010000004.1:0-71329 GCA_037443425.1 Deltaproteobacteria bacterium | reverse complement strand
CAAAATAATGTGCCTCTGCATATACCTCGTAATCCCTCATTCCAGGCTTAATAACCTTCTTCAAATACTCCATCGTTGCATCCTGAAGGGCAGCTGTCCCTTTTATCAATTCTATCTCCTCAGGACTCTTTGGAACCTTGATCTCCTCAACCCATTCTGTTGCATCAATAAAAGTTGCATCAGGCAGAAGTTTTACAAGATGCTCATAAAAAGTAATTGGAATAAATGACCGCTCAACAAGACCAATGACCGGTCTTTTCCTTTCTTTCAAGACACTCGCTGCAAGCTCTGCCTCCAGTGTATTAGTATACTGAAACGTTGGAAAATAGACTCCACCAAGCCGTCTTTTTATACCCCTTGCTGCCCATGGAGGTGGAAATGGCTGATTCTCTGGCGGATCTCCCCCACACACAATAGTTGTCATCTCATCATCAACAGGAAATATCACGGTCATGGGAAATTGATGCCGGGCAGTAAAGTCTGTAAACCATCGAATCATCCCACCAAGGAATTCCTCTGAATTCTGCATCAGTAAATAATCAATCTTACGATCTCGCATCATCTCGCGAACCGCCTTCCACCGACGCTCAAGCTCTGGAGTTGAAACACACTTTGTCAATCTCTCTCTCGGATCCTCCATTTCAAAATACCTCCTCTTTTATATTTTTTAAACCTCGAAAATAAGAGCTTACGAGAATAATTAAAAATATCCTATTTAGTAATCTTTTTTATCCCTAAAATCTCCCTTGCCTCATCAGGTGTTGCTATCTCTCTTCCTAACTCCTTTCCAATCCTGACAATCCTTGCAACCAACTGTGCATTACTCTCCGCAAGAACCCCCTTTTTATAGTGAATATTATCCTCAAACCCAACCCTCACATGCCCTCCAAGAAGTATTGAAAGAACCCCTACCTGAAGCTCTGCATCCATAATCCCAAGAACACTAAACTTTGCACCCTCTGGTAACATATCGAGATAATGCATAAGATTCTTCGGCGAATAGCGGATAGCACCCTGATTCACACGATGCATCCCAAACACAAAACTGATCCAATAGGGCTTTGTCAGAAGACCTTTATCAATTAAATTATAAACCTCCTCCATATTGCCAGGGTTGTAAACCTCAATCTCAGGCTTTATCCCCCTGTCAAGCATAATCTTTGCATGCTTCTCAATCCAGGACCTTGTCCATATGGTAGGCGCCTCAATCCCACGATAAAGCACGCATCCAAGATGTGTATTGAGACTGCACATCTCAGGGTTTGCCTCAATCGATAATGCACCAGCATCTATATCCAGCTTCTTCCCTGCCCTCAGATCATCTAAACGAAGTGCCATCGCTGTACTATGCTGTAAAATAATATCACAACCCTTCTCTCTTATCTTCCGATCAATCTCCCGAAAAACATCTGGATCATTTGTCGGTTTTCCTTCTTTATCCCTCGCATGAATATGAACAATAGAAGCCCCCTCATTCCAGCACTTATATACCTCTTCTGCAATCTCATCTGGAGTATAAGGTAAAGCTGGATTTGCCTCCTTTCCATGAAAATTACTCGTCGGCGCAACACAAACTATCAACTTATCCTCTAAACCCATACCATACCTCCTTTTAAAATTTTATGGTTATTTTTCTATGATTGCTACTGCCCTTACCCACCCTGCTCCTGCTGCCTCTATCTTTATTGGAAAGACAGCTACCTTGAATCCATAAGCCCGAGGAATTCTGTCAAGATTTGTAAGGTTTTCTATATGACAGTACTCCCTTTCTCTACCCACATAATGGGCTGCCCATAGCTTCTCCTTATTACCTCTACGAACGTCTTCGACCATCCTATCAAAAGGTTTATCCCAACCCCATGCGTCAATACCCATTACTTTTATCCCTTGATCAATTAACCATAAAGTTGCCTCCCTTGTTACCCCTGGATGAGACTTTGCATAATCAGGCATCCCGTAATACTTTGAAGCATCTGTCCTTAAAAGAACAATATCGAATGGTTTAAGTTTATACCTAATCCTTTTTAAGGCCTTCTCAAGATCTTTTACCTCTATTTCTTCCCCTGCCTTTTTATATGTAAGATTTAATAAAACACCATTGCCGTAACACCACTCCAGAGGTATCTCATCTATCTTTTTTGCAGGCTTCCCTTCAGAGAAAGGCCAATAGTGCCACGGCGCATCAAGATGAGTCCCACTATGAGTTGTAAGCGTTACATTTTCAACAGCAGAAAAATTTCCTTCTGGGAAATCATCTTCCTTCAGACCAAAAAAAGCTCCATAAATCTTTGTCCCTTCCTTATGGTCTATGTATTGGATCTCTACTTTTAGCATTGAACCAGGAGGGGTAGGTTGGATGGGAACACTCAGATCAATTATTTTAAATCTTTTATTTTGCCTTATCTTCCTCTTCATTTATAACTCCTTTAAATTGATTCAGCTCTCTTTTATTACCAGATATAAAAAGATTTGTCAAAGGGAGCAAGTGAGAGAATGAGAGACATTAGATTTCTTAATTTCTCGTAGGGCAAGCCTTTGTGGTTTGCCGAACCCTTGTTCGGGGTTTTTTCAAAAACCACGGGTTCCAACTAAGGGGCCTCTGAAAAACTATTTAAAAATCCTTTCATAAATGGGGAGGTGGGGTGAAAAAGCCTTTGAGCGGATACCTTTTATAGATTAGCACTATTGATAATTCCCCTTAAAATAATTGGGTTTTTTCTAAACCGATTGTTAGCAATTTAAACATTAAAAGCCCGCATTCGAAGGGTTTTGAACTTTACCTCCCCAGTCTATCAAAGACTTTTTCAGAGGTCTCGCTAACTACCCTTGACAAATAAAAATTAATATGTTTTATTTTTGCTAAAGAGGTTGAGTATGATTCGCTTTTATTTCTTTTACTTTTATTTTAAAAAAGGTCACCCAAGGTGAAGATCCCTAACTATGGGATCAAAAGCCATGGGTGACCATAAGGCCCCATGGCTTTTTTATTAAAAAGAGCCATAGGGGAAACCTTATGGCTCTTTTAATTTCTATTAAGAAAGGGGACTGGAAATGGCAATTTCAAAAAAAGTAAAAGATGCATTAAATGGTGCTTCATGGGTCAGGAGGATGTTCGAAGAAGGAGAAGAACTTAAGAGGATCTATGGCGAAGAAAATGTGTTTGACTTCTCACTCGGCAATCCAAATATTGAACCCCCTTCTCCACTAAAAAAGGCATTAAGGGAACTTGTTAATCAGCCTATCACTGGAATGCACCGTTATATGCCAAACAATGGTTACATTGAGACAAGAAGGGCAATAGCTGAATATATAGCTGAAGAAACAGGTCTCCCTTTTAATGAAAAACATATTGTAATGACCGTAGGCGCAGCAGGGGGACTCAATGTCGTTTTTAAAGCCCTTCTTGACGAAGGGGATGAAGTAATAGTCCCCTCTCCATACTTTATGGAGTTCAAATTTTATATAGAAAATTCTAATGGACGAATCCGACTTGTCGATACAAATGAGGACTTCTCATTAAATTTAAATTATATAGAAAATGTTATAGGAAGTAAAACAAAGGCTGTCCTGATAAATTCTCCTAATAATCCTACAGGTGTTGTTTATGACCAAAAATCTATTGAAGAATTAGGAAAACTGCTTACCCAAAAAACAAAAGAACTTGGAAAAACCATTTATCTCATATCTGACGAAGCTTACAGGAGAATCATCTATGATGGCATTAAACTACCAATCCCGTTCAATCACTATCCTCATTCTATAAGAGTAACCTCTCATTCAAAAGATCTTTCTCTTGCTGGAGAAAGGATTGGTTATGTTGCTGTAAATCCATTCTGTGAAGACATAGATGAGTTAATGTCTGCACTCATCTTTGCAAATCGAACCCTTGGATTTGTAAATGCCCCAGCCTTAATGCAAAGACTTGTTGGTTCTCTCCAAAAAAATTCAATTAAAATTGAAGAATATGAGGAGAGAAGAAACCTTTTATATGATGCATTAAAATCATTCGGCTACAAGGTTGTTAAGCCACAGGGTGCCTTCTATTTATTTCCTAAGGCACCTATTGATGACGACGTAGCATTTGTAAGAGAATTACAATCAAAAAGGATTCTTACCGTTCCAGGGACAGGATTTGGAAAACCTGGATACTTCAGAATTGCTTATGCTGTTGAAACAAAAACAATTGAGAATGCACTTCCAGGTTTCAGGGAGATCGCAAAGAAATATGGAATGTTTTAATCTTTTAATCTTACTCAATTATGAAATTTGTAACCTATCAATGATTAAACTCTTTACCGAGATGGTCTCCAACTTTTAAATTAACTTCTGTGACAAATTTTTGGGGGTCTATCTTTTCTCCTTTATCTATTCTTAATTTTCTAATCTTTATCACTCCATCTTTTAACGCTACTTCAATAGCATCATCATTGATTGAAATTACTTCTCCTGGTAGCTTTCCCGTATCTTTTTCTTCTTTTTTAGCATCATATAACCTTATTTTATGATCTTTGAAAAAAGTATAAGCCCCAGGTTGTGGATCACAGCCCCTGATTAAATTATATACCTCCTTAACTGGCTTATTAAAATCAATATGTGCAACCTTATCATCACAAGGAGGCTCATATGTAACCTCAGATTCATTTTGAGGTATCTTTGGGGCATCCCCTTTCTTAATCAAATCGATAGCCTCCATTATTGCCTCTACTCCCATTGGGAACAGATGATTGAAATAGAGAGAACCTGCAGTATCATCTGGACTTATCTCCACCTCTTTTTGAATTAATATAGGGCCTGTATCTATTCCCTTTTCAACCCAGAATATGGTCAATCCTGTTCTTTTATCTCCTTGAATTATTGCCCAGTTTATTGCACTTGCACCCCTGTGTTTTGGCAGAAGCGATGGATGATAACATATTGTTCCTATAGCTGGAATCTTAAGTATTTCATCAGGGATGATCTCAGTTACAAATGCTAAGATAATAAGTTCAGGTCTTAACTCTCTAAAGATCTCATAAACTTTTGGATCCTTCATTTTGGATGGCTGATAGATTGGAATCTTATATCGGAGGGAGATCTCTTTAAGAGGTTCACCTTTTTTATCAGGTGTTGAAAAAACACCACAAACCTCCTCCCCTCTTTTTAATAAACCTTCAAGAACCTTCTCCCCAAAAGGACCTTGGCCAATTAAAACAATACGCATAAAACGACCCTCTATAAAAAAATCCCCCTTTTCCTCAATTATAAAAAGAGGGAAAAGGGGGATAGGATTTGGTCTTTATTTTTTCTTCCTCCTCTCTTCAAACGCAGCTATCTCTTCCATAATCCTTAAGATTGTTTTTGCATTTTCGTAAACAGGTGTATCTACCATCTTTCCTTGATAAGAAACAGCTGCTGCACCCTTAGCTATGCCTTCTTCTTCAAAAACCTTCACAACCCCTCTTGCCCATTCCACATCCTCTGGAGACGGCGTATAGATTCTATGAGAGGGCTCGATTTGACTTGGATGTATAAGCATTCTTCCTTCATAACCTAATTGACGACCAAACCTTGTACTCTTTTCAAATGCCTCAGTATCTTTATAAGCAACAAAAGGACAATCAATGGCAATGCATCCTGCAGCCCTTGCAGCCACTGCTGTATGTGCCCTTGCATAGAATTGTTCTTCCCCTTCAGGAGTGAGCTTTACTCTCATATCTTTGGTATAATCCACTGCACCAAAGATTAAAGAATTTACCCTCTTGCTTGCGATTGCTGAGGGATATGCATTTATAACTCCCTTAGCAGTCTCTATTAAAAGCTGAATCGCAATACTACCAACGGGTAGTCCTCTTCTTCTTTCAAGTTCTTCAAGTTTCCAGTCAAGGCGCTGAACATGCTCCGGCCCTCCGCACTTTGCAAGACAGACCCCTGCTAAACCTTCATGAACAACTGCTTCAAGGTCATCGTTTGTCATTAATGTCTCCCAGTTATTTACCCTCACATAGACTGTTGATCCACCTGAACCTGCAAATTTCAGATTCTCACGCACTATCTCTCTTGCACGTGCCTTTTCCGCAGGGGGAACAGAATCCTCAAGATCTAATGTAATTATATCTGCTGGAATCTCTGGAGCCTTAGCAATCATCTTTTCATTATTTCCTGGGATATAGAATACAGATCTCATTACAGTCATAAGACACCTCCTAATTTTTATAAATTTTAAGCCTGAAGAAGTCTTTTAAGTGTGGGTGCTATCTCATCAGGACGATCTACTACATGGACACCCGCTTCTTTTAATGACCTTATCTTATCCTTTGCAGATCCTTTCCCTCTCTCAATAATACTGCTTGCGTGAGAGAATCGCATTCCCTCAGGTGCCCATGCACCTGCTACATAGACGACAAGAGGCTTTGTAAATTCTCCCTTTCTCACTGCCTCTGCAGCTTCTTCTTCGTAAGGACCACCAATTTCACCAAATATTGCAACAGCCTTTGTATCTGGATCTTTTTCAAATAATGGTAATATGTCTCCAAAGGACATTCCTACAACTGGTTCTGTCCCGATATGGACTACAGTTGTAACTCCAAGGCCTGCCTCTTTTATAGCCCATGGAACTGTCCCTGACTGTCCGCCACTTCTTGAAATAACACCAACAGGTCCTGGTACAAACACCCTTTTTGCAAATTCAGGTGTACCACCAAGCCAGCCTGCAGCTGCTATTCCTGGACTTATAATTCCAATCGAACCAGGCCCGAGAAGACGTGCCCCTTTCTGTTTTCCATATGCCATCATTTCGAGGATATCATAAAGTGGAACGCGTTCTACAGGCATAACAATAAATTTTATCCCGGCATCCAATGCCTCAAGGACTGCATCCTTCAATCCTGGACCAGGAACAAATGTTACACTACAATCCACCTTTCCAACTTCCCTTATTGCCTCTTCAACGGTGTTAAAAACAGGTATCCCTGAAACCTCCTCTCCACCTCTTCCAGGTGTAACCCCTGCAACAACCTTTGTCCCATAGCCTTTCATAAAGGCTGCCCTTGCCGAACCTTCCCTTCCAGTTATACCTTGAACTAATACCGTTGTATCTTTTTCAAGCAAGATAGCCATGGTTCCTCTCCTTTACTAAAGTGAATATCCACGTTTTTTTAAGTATTCTTCAAGACCCGGGATGGGTGCCTCTATCCTGATTGCATTGTTTCCCCTGAACCAACATTCATATTCACAAGCAAGGCACTCTGTCCCGACCCTTTTTGCATATTCAGCATCACCAGCAAGTGCTGGTTTTCCATCTTTGATCACCAATATCCCTCGGTCATAGAGTTTACATCCTGCTGCACATGCATGTGTCTTACATCCCTCACACTTACTTTCATCGATAATGATCTTAATCGTCCTCTCATAAAATTCCATCACTTACTCCTCCTTTATCCCCCTGTCTTTTCTGTATTCAAGAATAAGTGCCTTCATTCTTTTTGCGAGAAATTCTGTCTCATATACCTTATCACTTCCATATATCTCAATCCTTCCTGGAAGATCCTTTGTCCCTTCCTTCAAAATTTCTATTGCCTCCTTTTCTTTATTCCCGCACAGTAGCAGCACACATGGAAATCCAGGTCTTTTGGGTATCTCCTCTCTCAGTGCCTTTACAACTCCATGGGCATGATGCCATTGTTCCTGGTTTGCTACTATAAATCCACCAAGCATGTATCCTTCAATCCCTGGCTGATTAATAATCACCTTTGCAGCCCTATAAACCTTGGCTGCGGTTGGATTTCCACTTGTATCGGCATAATTGGCAATCTTTAATCCCTGCCGATTTAGTGCATCAACCCCTAATATAGCTCCTCCTCCTCCTATCCCATGGTAGCCAACGTAGTTTAATTCTTTAATCTCTGGGACCATCTGGGCAATATAACATGTCCCTCTAAGATCGCCTTCTTCTATTGCCCATGCAATCTTATCTAACTCTGTAGGTGGTGTTGGACTCTCTCTTGCCACGTCGATCCCCAATTCTGGATGCCGATAAACTGATGAATCATCAATGGCTATCCGGCAATCTCCAGCAACAACTTTTCCATCCTTTGTTAATATCAAGGGGTTTATCTCTGCTATTCTACAGTCATAATTCTTGAAGGTCTGGAATAATCCCATAATCGCCTGACCAATAGGCATAAGAAACTTATTTGGAACTTTGAGCCTTACAGCCAGGTTAAGTGCATCGTATAGCCTGAATCCTCGAATCACATCTACTACTGTTTGAGCAATCTTTTCAGAAGGTACTGATTCTATATCTACTCCACCTTCTGTACTAAACATGACTACTGGAGCCCTTACTTCTCTTGATGAATCTATAATTACACCAACATAAAATTCCTTTTCTATATCCAACTTCTCTTCAACCAATATCTTTTCTACCTTCAGATTTTTTATCTCTGAACCGAGAAGTTCCCTTGCAATCTTCTCAGCCTGATCCGGATTTTCAGCAAACTTAATACCTCCAGCCTTCCCACGACCGCCAGCCCATATCTGTGATTTTAATGCAACTGGCTTACCAATCTTTTCCGTAACCTTTCGAGCCTCTTCAGGGCTTTGAACTACTTCTCCCTTAGGAATAGGAACATTTGCTTTAATGAGCAATTGTTTTCCTTGATATTCATATAATCTTGCCATATCATCCTCCGTAAAAATAAATAATAATTAATTAATATAAATGTGTATATTTGTCAAACCTTAACTAGACCTCCGAAAAACTATTTAAAAATCTTTTTATAGTGGGGATGTGAGGTGGAAAAAGCCTTCGAGCGAAAATATAAATAACCACCTTAAACTGTCATTGCGAGGCGAATCCGAAGCAATCTCTTTCAAATTTTCATTCAGAGCTAAACAAGAAATCTGTGAGATTGCCACGCCCTTCGGGCTCGCAATGACCTCTCCGGGCTGCCAAGCACCCATTGGGTGCTTGCAATGATTGATAAAAAAGCTATCTTTAAACCTATCTTCTCAGTCTGGTTTATTTTTTTAAAATCTCTTTTAAGGCCTCTACCAATGCATAAATATTCTGGATCTGACATGTCTCTCCCATCAATCCGACTCTCCATATTTTACCTCTTAAATGTCCAAGTCCACCTCCTACTTCAATTTTATAATCATTAAGAAGTCTTCTGCGAGTAGATACATCATCAACACTATCTGGAAGAATAACAGATGTCAACATTGGTAATCTATAACCCTCCTGGGCAAATGGTTTAAATCCAAGATTTTCAAGTTCCATCCTCAATCGCTCACCTAAGGTCTCGTGGCGCTTAAATCTCTCTTCGAGTCCCTCTTCAAATATTATACATAATCCTTCTCTTAGCGCATAAAGCATAGAGGCAGGGGCTGTGTGATGATAAACCCTTTCCTCACCCCAATATTTCTCGAGTTTAATCAGGTCAAGGTAAAAACTTTGAACCTTTGTTTTTCTCGAACGGATTACATCCATTGCCTTATCACTTACAGTTATAGGAGAAAGGCCTGGTGGAACACTCAAGCCTTTTTGTGAGCAACTGTAGCAAACATCGATTCCCCATTCATCCACCTTTATTTCGCATCCACCAAGAGAAGTAACCGCATCAACCACAAACAGTATATCCCTCTTTTTACAATACTCCCCTACCTCCTCAAGGGGTTGCTTAACTCCTGTTGATGTCTCACCATGAACCAGAGCACAAATCTTTGCATCAGGATTATCCTCGATTGCCTTTATAAGGCTTTTAGGCTCTACAATCTTTCCCCACTCCTCATCAACCCTGATAACATTTGCGCCACATCGCTCTGCAACCTCTGTCATCCTATGCGCAAAAAAACCATTTACTCCAACAATGACTGAATCACCAGGTTCAACAAAATTCACAAAAGAAGCCTCCATCCCTGCGCTTCCAGTAGCAGAGATAGCAAGTGTAACACGATTCTTTGTCTTGAAAAGGGCTCTCAACATAACACTTATATCATCCATGCACTTAAGGAGTTGAGGATCGAGGTAACCTATGACAGGAGTCATCATGGCCCTATAAACACGATAATTAACATTGCTTGGACCTGGCCCCATGAGGATCCTTGGTGCTGGATTTAAGTGATCCAATGAGTTTAATCCTTTCATCATATATCCTCCAGATCTAATTTCATCCCATCACTTGCAG
Source organism: Deltaproteobacteria bacterium (assembly GCA_037443425.1). Taxonomy (GTDB): domain Bacteria; phylum Desulfobacterota; class BSN033; order BSN033; family UBA1163; genus JBBIOI01. Next base: position 61,163 of record JBBIOI010000004.1, on the reverse strand, counting down.
CTATCACTTTACATCCCAATTCTTTCTCTAAAGCCTCTGCCAAAACCCAAGGTTTTGCCATAATCATTGTCATTCCGAAATGGGTTAATATAGCCATCTTGGGTTTAACTTTCTTTATAATGGTTTTTGCATCATCTAAAGAAAGATGATCTATTGGCTCATCATTTATTGGTTTATACCTAACTACGTGGAGGATCAGTATATCACCCTTATAGATATTCGTTAGCTCAGGAAAAAATTTTGTATCTGTTATTAAAGAAAGACTGTAAGGTGATGTATCAAAATTAATGCCATATGTTTCGACCCTGTGTTGATGTCTGCGAGCAGTGGAAAAACGTATTTCTCCAAGCTGATATTCTGAATCTTCTTCCAAAATAATAACCTTTTCCAAAAATTCTTTCACATATTTAAATACCACAGGATCATCCTCAAGGGCATCCCTTGGGGCAAAAAGGATTCCTCTCTTTTTAAATCCACCATCTGTCATTGCCTCAATCATAATATTAACATCACCTGAATGATCCAAGTGTTTATGTGTCAGAAGAATCCCGTCAAGGCTTGATGGCTCTAACTTAGGTTTGCTTGAAAGGCAGCGGACCAATGCCCCTGGGCCAGGATCGATATAAAGATTTGTTTTACCAACAGAAAGCCACATTCCACCCGATGATCTTAACTGTTTAATAACTACAAATCTTGCACCCGCAGTTCCGACAAATTTAACAAATGACATTATAAGAACCTAAGATTTTAAACCTCTCCTTTAATCTTTTGATTTATAGTAGAAGAGGTATCAAGATTCTTTAAATCATCTTCATCTAGGCCTAAATAATGGCCTAATTCATGAATGATTACTTCTTTTATCCTTTCTTTAATCTCCTTTTTATTCTTGCAACCAGATTCAATAGGAATCTGAAAAAGTGTAATCTTATCGGGAAGTACATTTCCATAATAAAAACCCCTCTGATTAAATGGAACTCCTTGATAAAGCCCTAATAAATCATAAGGAGATTGGAGTTCCATCTGAGAAAGGAGTTGATTTGATGGGAATTTTTCTATGACCAAATCTATATTTTCCATCTTATCCCTGAATAACTTAGGGATCTCCTCTATTGTTGAAATAACCAATGTTTCAAATTCCTTCCGAGTAATTCGCATTTATTAAAGATTCAAACTTTATTTTACATAAAAATTTGTCTCTCTCGAATCCTTTGAATTTGTTGTTTGAACAGTAATGAACACCTGGTAAGATCCCCTTCTTGCATTATCTGGCAAGAATAGTGGAACAGATGAAGAGTATGTACTTCCTTTCCTAATCACATTTACCTCGGGTCTTCCTACCAATTCCCCTTGGAATCTTATTTCCCTGATCTCGGTAACATTTACTTCAATGTTTGGGTCCGGAGTAAGAATGGCATAAGTCACTCTAAGATCCACCTTTTCGCCAGGGTTCAATGTATTGGGTATAGCAGAAACCTCTTCAATCCTGACCATCGTGCCTGATGATGGTTGATAGCTATATCTTTGAACTGTCTCTTCCCTATTCCTTCTCACATCATAGGCGTAATGCCCTATAACACCGCCGATTAAGCCACCTATTAATCCTCCTATGATTGCTGTCTCTGTTTTATGTCCTTTAGCCCCTGCTACAGCACCTACAACAGTCCCAGTGGCAGCCCCAACTGCTGCGCCTGTAGCTGCACCTTTATGCTCTTCGAGAGTGGCACAACCTAAATATCCCCAGAAGAAAGTAATAATTATCATAAGAGTTAATACCTTCTTCATATAAAAATCACCTCCTTTTTTTTTAACCCTATATTATTCTCAAAATAAATTTTTTCTAAGTTTCATGGAAACTATTCATTAGGCTCCATTATAAACTTACTTATCTCTTATCCTTTTTATCCATTTGAAAATTTTTTTAAAAAAAACTTTAAATTACTTTTTCTGTAATTCTGGAACTATCTTTTCAAAGTAATCGAGTACTCCAGGGTTTATCAATGCATCCCTGTTTAGTACGGGCCTTCCATGGACAATATTCGTTACTGCACTTTCTACCTTCTTCATATTTAAGGTATATGGTGCATCGGGCATTTCCATAATGATCGATGGAACGTGTCGGGGAGATGCCTTCTCTCTAAGCGTCTTTCTAATCCTCTCTTTTAATTCTTCTGTTAACTTGGTACCAGGGGTGAGTTTTACGAAAAGAATAATCCTTTGATCGCCTTCCCAGTTTTGTCCTATAGCTAAGCTATCTGCAATTCCTTCGATCTTTTCAACAATATTGTATATCTCTGCCGTACCTATGCGAACTCCAGAGGGTTTTAAGACTGCGTCAGAACGGCCATAAAAAGTAATACCTCCTGTATCACTATGAATTACTATATAGTCTCCATGTCGCCAGACATTTGGATAATATTCAAAATAAGCGCTTCTATACTTTGACCCATCCGGATCATTCCAGAAATATATCGGCATGGATGGGGCTGGGGCTTCGCACACCAACTCCCCCTGTTTATCCCACACAGGTTTCCCATATTCATCGTAGGCCTTAATCTTCATGGCAAGTCCAGGCCCCTGAAGTTCTCCAGCATAAACAGGCTGTATAGGGCTTCCAATTGCAAAACAACCATTTATATCTGTCCCTCCAGAAATTGAATTAAAATGTAGGTCCTCCTTTATCTCCTTATAAACATATTCGAAGCCCTCGGCTGAAAGCGCAGAACCTGTCTGAGAAATCTCTCTTAGAGAAGAAAGATCATACTTCTTGCCTGGTTTAATTCCTTCACTTCTCAAAAAGTTTATATAGGTTGCACTCAATCCAAAGATAGTTATCTTTTCCTCCTCAACCATCTTCCACATTGCCTCACCATCAGGATAATTAGGATTTCCGTCATAAAGGACAATAGTAGCACCTACACCCAAGGAACTCTGTAACCAGTTCCACATCATCCAGCTACAGGTAGTAATATAAAAGATTCTGTCATCCCGCTTAAGATCTGTATGTAAAATCAATTCTTTTAAATGGTTGATTAAAATACCTCCTGCACTCTGGACCATACATTTGGGTTTACCTGTTGTCCCTGAAGAAAACATTATAAAGACAGGATGATCAAAAGGTAATTGTTCAAATTTAAGTTCGGGTTCTTTTTCTTGAGCTAAAAATTCATCGTAATGAACAGCATTAGGAATCTTACTGATATCTGGTTTTTCACTTGCATAAGATACAACTATCGTTTTCTTCAAAGAAGGTATACCTTTTACCAGTTCATCCACATTTCCCAAGGTATTAAAGGGTTTACCTTTATAAAAATACCCATCTACAGTTATCAAAACCTTTGGTTCTACCTGACCAAGTCTATCAATGGCAGCAAGAGGCCCTATATCTGTAGCACATGATGACCAAACAGCACCAATACTCGTTGCAGCAAGCATACCTATGACAGTCTCTATCAGATTAGGCATATAAGCTACAACTCTATCTCCGGGCGAAACACCAATCTCCCTCAGAGACTTTGCCAGTCGGGCTACATTCCAATAAAGTTCACGATAAGTCATTTTGGCAGATTTTTTTGTCTCGCCCCTGAATATGAAAGCCAACCTATCGTCTCTGTAACGAAGCAGATTTTCTGCAAAGTTTAATTTTGCTCCCAAAAACCATCTTGCTCCAGGAAATTTCTTTAAATCATCAACAATTATATCGTATTTTTTAGAGGCCTTGATTTCAGCGAAGTCCCACATTGCCGCCCAGAAATCTGGAATATTATCTATTGACCACTGGTAGAGTTCATTATATGACTTAAAATCTTTTCCATGTCTCTCATTAATAAATTTTATAAATCTTGTCATATTTGCATTATTGATCCTATCTTGAGACGGTATCCATAAAGGTTTTTTCATATGAAATCCTCCCTCGTATATATTTTTAATTCTAAGATAATTTGAATAGCATTCTTTTATAGCACTCGTCAAGAATAATTTACCTTATAGTTGTATTCCCTTAGCCCCGGAGGGAATTGGGTCAAGAGGTGAATTAAAGAAAATAAAGTTCATAATTAATCGATCACACTTTAAATTTATCGAAAATACAGCATTTAAAATATAATTATGGCTTATCGAAAATGAATATGTTAATTTAATATTAACTTTCTCTCAATATTTATGCAAAGGATAAAATGGACCGAATCATCTTTGGAAATTTTTAAAAATCCATAAAAATGAAGAGGCATCTTTATATAATTATAATTTCTCTTTTTGTGATTCTTACAATATTTACTACACAATCATTTTGTCAGAAATCCATCAAATTAGGGGCAATAATACCTTTCAGTGGTAGATGGGGAGATTATGGAAGAGAGTGTGCAAGAGGTATTTTGGATGCAACAAGATGGTTAAATCAAAGAGAGGAGACCCTTGGAAGGAGGCTTGAGATAGTACTTATTGAAGACACATCTCAGGTCTCAGAACTAATAGCAGCCTTTAGGAAAATGAACGAATCTGATAGAATCCTTCTTCTTTATGTCTTCTCTATCGAAACAGCAATGGACTTGGTATCCCATGTCCATTTCCATCGAATACCAACAATGCTAAGTTCTATGCCACACCATCTTGCCAATCCATTGAAATATCCTTTTTTATTCTCAATCATTCCAACCCCACTTGACCTCGCAAAGATAGGAATTAAATTTATCATAGAAAGGGGAGATATTAAAGGAAGAAAACCTAAAATTGTTTTTATTAGTTCTTCTGACTATTATGGAAAACATTTTATAGAAGAGCTTAAAGAATTTACAAAATCTTCAGGTGTAGAGATAGGCCATGAATTCTTTATATCTGATTTTTCTCCTCAAAGATTAATCCCTCATATATTACTTCCCATAAGCCATTTTAAGCCTGATTTTATATTCTCGAATTTGACTCCAAAGGAGAACTCAATCTTATTGAGGGAAACTAAAAAAATTGATTTAAGGGCAAGGTGGCTATGTAGTATGAGAAGCCTTGACGAAAGCCTTTTAGCCTTCGATGATATTTTATTTATTCTACCAATTGCCCCATTTGGCGAAGATATCCCTGGAATGGTTCCGATTAAAGAAGCTCATCAGAGATGGCATCCATATGATTCCCATACGATATCATATATAGAAGGATGGACAACCATTCAAGTAATTACTGAAGCCTTAAGAAAGTCACTGCCTGAAGAGAAACTTTCTCGGGAATCATTAAAATCATCTTTTGAAAGTTTTAAAAAATTTGTGGTTGGAGGACTTGTTCCCCCTATAACAATTTCAGTAAAAGATCATAGACCAAGTAGAGAATCAAGAATATTTATTATTAGAAATGGAAAAATTACAAGATTTTCAAGTTTTATTTCTTTATCTGACGATAAAGATTGAAAAATTAAAATGGCTATCAGCCCAAAAATGGAGGCTTCTGAAAAAGTCTCTGATAGACTGGTGAGGTAGGGTTCAAAACCCTTCGAATGCGGGCTTTTAATGTTTAAATTGCTAACAATCGCTTGAGAAAAAACCAATTATTTAAGGGGATCAATCAATAGTGCTAATCTATAAAAGGTATCCGCTCGAAGCCTTTTTCACCCCACCTCACCATTTATGAAAGAATTTTTAAATAGTTTTTCAGAGGTCTCAAATTGGCAAATTGACATCTTTATCTCTTTAGGCTATATGTAATAAATAAAAATTAGAGGGATTTATGAAAAGGATTCCTATTACTCGGAATGGATATAACCAACTTCAAAAAGAATTAGAAAATTTAAAGAAAGTAGTACGTCCAAAAATAATTAAAGCTATTGAAGAGGCTCGAGCCCATGGTGATTTAAGCGAAAATGCAGAATATGTAGCTGCAAAAGAGCAACAGGCATTTATTGAAAAGAAGATTCAAGAGATTGAACAGAAATTGGCTAATTCAGAGATTATCGACTCATTTAGCCCTGCAAATGGAAAGGTTGGGTTTGGTTCAACTGTTACATTAGAAAATATAGATAATGGAGAAATTGTCACTTATATGATTGTTGGGCCTGAGGAATCTGATGTACCATCAGGGAAAATCTCTATAACCTCACCTCTTGGCAAGGCATTAATTGGTAAAGAGGTGGGAGAAGATGTAGTGTTTCAAACACCCGGCGGGAAAAAGAGCTACACCATTCTTGAAGTAAAATCTTTCAGACCCGAGACTTGACAAAATGGAAATATTTTTCTAAATTTTAAAAAATAAAAAAAAATGGAGGATTAAAATGTATAAAAGATATGTGCATTTTTTTATTGTAATTCTCTCATTAATTCTCATTGTTAATGGGTGTCCTAAAAAGACGGTAATGAAGGAGGAGCCTTCGAGTAAACGAGCAGAGGATCTTGCAGCGATTGAAAGGGAGAGGGCGGAAAGAGAGAGGGCAGAAAGAGAAAGGGCTGCAAAACTTGAAGAAGAAAGAAAGGCAAGGGAAAAAGCCCTGAGAGAAAAGGAAGAGGCTGCAAAAAGGGAGTTTGAGAAAAGTCTTATTGCTAAAAAGACGCCTGGCATCGAGGGAGTTGTATACGAAAGTTCTTTATTAAAGGACATCCATTTCGATTTCGATAGATACAATATTAGACCCGAGGATGCAGAGATATTGAAGCAAAATGCTGATATCTTAAAGAAATTCCCCAATTTGAAAATTCAAATTGAAGGCCATTGTGACGAGAGGGGAACCAATGAATATAACCTCGCCCTTGGAGAAAGAAGGGCAAATAGTGCAAAAAACTATCTGATCTCATTAGGTATCTCACCTGATAGAATTTCTACCATAAGCTATGGTGAGGAGAGGCCTCTTGATCCAGGTCATAATGAAGAGGCATGGGCAAAAAATAGAAGGGCCCATTTTGTGATATTGTCTAAATAATCACTCAAGATAGGATTTCTTGATAACAGAAACAGCAGTAGCTTTGAAGGAGGCCTGAACCTCATTTCCTTCTTTGAGTGCCAATTCTTTTAATGAGTGATTAGTTATATAAGCAGTGAGTGGAAATCCGCAGTCCAATTGTATCTTCTGAAATAACCCCATAGGAAGAATTTTCAATATCTTTCCTTTAAATACATTTCTTGCACTTGTCTTTACTTTTGAAGTGTATGTAGAAATAATTACATTTTCAGGTCTAATACATAGAACCACATTCTCACCCAAATTGGCATTACCTACTGCCTCAATCTCTTTTCCATTCACTGAGGTAATAAATGTCCCGCTATTGCTTTGAACAACTCTTCCTGAAATGATGGTTTCAATTCCTACAAATGATGCAACAAATTCATCTGCTGGACGATTTATAATCTCTTCTGGTTTCCCAATCTGTATAATCTTTCCTCCATTCATCACTGCTATCCTATTGGAAAGGGCGATAGCCTCTGAACGATCATGGGTAGTAAGAAGGGTTGCTACTTTTCTATAACTTAATATATTTCTTAGATCCTCGATAATAGAATCCCTGCTCGGTGGATCAAGTGTAGAAAAAGGCTCATCCAAGAAAAGAATTTCAGGCCCTGTTACAAATGCTCGGGCAAGACATGTCCTTCTTGCTTCTCCTGCTGAAAGTGTTCTTGCTGAACGGTTATATAGATGTGATATCCTGAACCTCTCAAGTTCCTCCATAACCTTTTTTTTGATCTCATCTCTCTTTAATCCCCGTATTTTTAGACCTGAGGCAACATTATTAAATACTGTTGTATCAAATAAAAGTGGCTCATCGAAAACTAAAGAGATTTTCCTTCTGTATTCAAAAATTGACTGATTCGAATCGATTTTTCTCCCTTTAAAAAAGATTTCGCCCTGAAAAGATCTTAACAAAAAGCCTAAGGTTTGAAGCAATGTCGTTTTTCCAGCACCATTAGGACCGATAATGGAAACAGTTTCCCCTCTATTAACAGAGAAGAAAGGGATATCGAGTATCTTCACTCCACCTTTCTCAACTTCAATATTTCTAACCTCTAACAAAGCAATATTTTCTGTCATAAATCTTGTCTCAAACTTATCTAACCCTTTCCCTTTGTTGAATATGTGTAAGGATTAAATTTATTAAATAGGAGAGCAAAAACAGTATAATACCCAAGGAAATAGCTATGTCAAAATTACCACGGCTTGTCTCCATAACAGTCGCAGTTGTTAAAACCCTTGTGTATCCTTTTATATTCCCACCAACCATTATTGAAGCACCTACCTCTGATATAACACCACCAAATCCTGCCATTACCCCAGCAAGAAGGGGAAGTTTTGCCTCTTTTATCATTATAAAGACCATCTGTAGGCGTGTAGCACCAAGTGCAAGTATCTGGAGGCGAAGCTTTTCTGGCAGGCTCTGGATAGCAGCCAGTGTAATACCTGTGACAATTGGAGTGGCAATGACTGCTTGAGCAATAATCATAGCTGTTGGAGTGTAGAGAATACCAAGGAATCCAAACGGGCCATTCCTCCATAAAAATATAGTTACAAAGAGGCCCACTACAACAGGTGGTAGACCCATCCCAGTATTAATCAGGCTAATAATGATTTTTCTACCAGGAAACTTCGAAAGAGAAATTATCACACCCAAGGAGATACCTATTAAGAGGCTAATAAGCGTAGCTGTCCCTGAAACCCTCAGAGATAAAAGAGTTATCTCCCTTATCTCAGGATCAAATGTTAACAACAACCAGAAAGCCTTTTTAATCCCTTCTATAATAAGATCCATATAATCTCCAAGTTAGCTAAAAATAAAAAATTCTAAGTAATAATTAATTATAAACCCTCCCTCTTAATCGCATCAGGGAAAAAGAGTGGAGAACCGAATTTATCCAATCCAAAGGTTTTTATAATCTCTTGAGCCTCCTTAGAAACCATGAAGTCAGCAAATGCCTTTGCACCAGCTGCGTTTACTTTTTTCCATCTGGCTGGGTTAACCTCAATTACATGGTAGATGTTTAGGAGAATTGTGTCTCCTTCGACAAGTATATTCAGTCTAAGGTTTTTCTTCAATGCAAGATAAGTCCCACGGTCAGAAAAGGTATAACCTCTTTTCTCAGAAGCAATACTCAATGTTTGTCCCATCCCAAGTCCTGTTTGCTGATACCACCCTTCTCCTTCCGGGTTCAATCCTGTGGAGTTCCAGATCTCCATCTCCTTTACGTGAGTACCTGATTTATCGCCCCTTGATAAAAAAAGAGATTTACCTAAAGCAATTTTTTTAAATGCCTCTGAAGCTGACTTTATTCCCTTAATCTTTGCTGGATCATGAGAAGGTCCAACAATAACGAAATCGTTATGCATAACAATCCTTCTATTTATTCCATAACCTTCAGCAACAAATCTCTTTTCGTCTGATGGAGAATGAACCAGAAGTACATCAGCTTCTCCTCTTTGTCCAAGGGCCATGGCCTGGCCTGACCCTACTGCAATCACCTTAACAAAGTAACCAGTTTTTTTCTCAAATAAAGGGATGATGATATCAAGAAGACCTGAATCCTGGGTGCTCGTTGTAGTTGCAAGGATGATCTCTTTCTGTCTGGCATCAAGCGGGTAGAATGGACATATATGAAAAAATAAAATTATTATCCACATGATTATTTTCATATTTAAGAGCCCTCTCCCGAATATATAACTCTTCCAGAATCCCTTAGGTCGTATCCACCAATCCCCTCTACTTTGGCTATAAATTCTCTCGTATGAAGAAGGTCAATAATTGCCTGTATACCTTTGTTGAAGAAAAGGTCTCGAGAAATAATCATATCAAATCTTTCCTTAGTTATAGGAATAAAATGAAGTCCAAGCAGTTTTGATACAGCAACGCTTGCAACCCCAACATTTGCCTTCTTATTTAGAATAGAAAAGCCAACTTCAAGATGTGTATTCACCTCGTTTTCATAACCAGAAACCTCCTCCGGGTCGATTTTAAATTCGTTTAGGTATTGATCTATCAATAATCGAGTCCCTGATCCTTTCTGGCGATTTACAAACATAATCCCCCTCTTCTTTAGATCTGAGAAACCTTTTAGCTTTAATGGATTCCCTTTAGGTACAACAAACCCGAGCTCACGATAGAATAAATTGATCATAACAGGCTCGATATTTGGAATATATATCTTTAAGAAAGGGACATTATATTCTCCAGTTTCAGGATCAAATAGATGAGACCAGGCAATATCTGTATAGCCTGCATTTAAGGCCTTTAGTCCCTCAGTACTTCCAATATTTGTTGAAAAAAGAAAAAGTTCTGGATGACGTTTTCTCAATTCAGACTGTAAAATATCAAGAAGCGGATCATTACTTCCCGAAGATATTAACGCCCCAGAAATCATTTTCACCTTCCTCTTTGCTTCTTCCAATCCCTGTTTTGCATTTTTCTCAATCCATTCATCTACTAATCTCTTTGGAAAGACCCATTTCCCTGTCACTCGGGTAGATGGAATCTTTTTTGATTTGACAAGCAGATAAACCTGTTTCTCATTAATCCCGAGGTAGCGTGCAACTTCTTTTGTGCTCATCATATCTTGGGACATAAATCTACTCCTTCGAAAAGTTATTTTAAAAAATAATACTTCAAATGTCAAGAAAAAATAACAAAAAATAACTTTTTCTTACTTTTTTTCTTTAAAAATTACTTTCTATTTTTTATCAAAAATGAGAAATAAATGAGGTTAATTATTCCGACAAGGGCTAAACAAAGAAACATATTTGAGTAGCTTGTTAAACGAAGAACTATTCCCATGGTGGTTGGACCCAAACATATGCCCAAATCAGTAATCGCTGTGAAGGTTCCCATTACCGGCCCCGGAGGAGATCCAACTCGTTCGAGGGTGTAAAGGACCATCGATGGCATAAGAAAGGCATGCCCTGCCCCAAAGATGATTGCGGCAAGAATAAACATAGGAAGTGTTTTTGATAATGCGAGGATAATCATTGAAACAATAGAGGTGACAATACATGGTAAAATAATCATTTCTTTGCTATAAAGATCTAACATTTTTCCACCTAATGCACGCCCCAGAATAAGCATGATGGCAATAACAGTAAAGAAAATTCCTGGATTGGAGACTCCATGATGGGTTGCGTAAATTGGGAAGAAAGTTGTCAATCCACCCCATACGAAAAGTGATAGGAAACCAATAATAGAAGAAGGGATTGCTTTACGGTTAAGGAAAAACCCCTTATCAAATGATAGGTCATCTGCTTCTGTTACATCCTTTTTTTCCAATTTATAACTAATCAATAGCGAACATAATGAGAGAACGAGGCAGGTTAGAAAAAGGATATTGAAATTGAAATGATTAATAAGTAACATCCCGAACGAAGGACCTATAGCCCCGGCTACATTAATTGCAAGATAAAAGTAGCTTAAACTCTGTCCACGATGTTCTTTAGAACTTATGTTTACGATCATTGTAAATGAAGCAGTGTGAAAGAAAGCAAAACCTGCACCCTGAAGAAGCCTAACTATCAAAATCGGCCAAAATGGAGAAACAAAAATATAGCTAATAGAAGTAAAAGCAAAAAACAGAGTGCCTACTATCATAAAATTTTTTTCTGGTATTTTTGTTAATGATTTTCCAATGAAAGGTCTTAACATGAGAGAGGAAACAAAAAAAATTCCAATAATTATACCGATTTCATCCTCCTTAGCCCCTAACCTTGAAAGATAGAGAGGCAATGTAGGAAGAAGAATATGGAAAACAGATGTAAAGGTAAACATAGCTAAAAAGGCTAAAAAGAAACTTCGGGAAAATATATCTTTATCCATTTACATTGCCTTTTAATCTTTTTGAAACCATCAATATTATGTAACTCTTTTAAAAGAATTTCCATGCAAAATTCTTTAAGAGGTCTCTGAAAAAGTCTTTGAAAGACTGGGGAGGTAGGGTTCAAAACCCTTCGAATGCGGGCTTTTAATATTTAAATTGCTAATAATCAATAGTGCTAATCTATATAAGGTATCCGCTCGAAGGCTTTTTCACCCCAGCTCACCATTTATGAAAGAATTTTTAAATAGTTTTTCAGAGGTCTCTTTAAGTTTTTAAAAATGATACCTCTCGAAGTAACCCATATCTTGACGAAAGATTAAAAAAGGAGATATTATTTGTATCCAAAAACATTCTATCCTGATATGAATATCAGGTGAATAAGTAAGGATATTAAAAAGAAGATGTTTAAAGGATTTATTTTCGACTTAGATGGAACTGTTTATTCTGGCGATAGACTTATTTCTGGAGCAGATCGGTTGATTTCTCGGATTCGAAAAAAAGGAGGAAGGGTTGTATTTATCTCTAACAATACAATTCAAACTCGTGAGGATTGTGCAAAAAAATTGACCTCCCTTGGAATCCCTACAAAATCGGATGAAATCATAAATCCTACCCTTGCCATAGGTCGATATCTAAAAAGAAATGCATCGGATGCAAAACTTTTTGTGATTGGAGAATCTACTATTATCGAAGAGTTAAGAAGGGATGGATTTATCATGACTGAAGATCCTAAAGAGATTCAATACGTAGTTATCGCCTTTGATCGAGCCTTTGATTATCAGAAGTTAAAAATAGCTCATCAGGCGATTAAAGGGGGTGCTCGTTTTGCTGTAATAAATACTGATCAAACCTGTCCTGTTGAAGTGGAACTACTTAATTTTAAAGAAACCATTTCTGCTATCGAGACTTTAACACAAAAAAAGTTGGAGATAGCTCTGGGAAAACCTTCTTCTTTTATAATAAAGATCGCCTTAGAGAAAATGGACCTGAGCCCCTTTGAATGTATCATTATTGGAGACTCTATCTATGAAGATATAAAGATGGGAAAAGAGGCTGGAATTGCAACAGGTGTTGTATTGACAGGGATAACGGATGAAGAAACCCTGAAAAAATATAGACATTCGAATCTTCAGCCCGATTTTGTTTTCAAAAGTATTGCAGAAGTGGAGAACTTATTGCTATAAAATTAATCATTTAAACTTTGAACGAACTGATTTTTTAGTGAGCAAGTGAGGTAAAATTTTTTTCAAGCTAATCAAGGAGAACCTATAATGACCACAGCAATACCAAAAAAAATATTAATAGCAATAGGGGATTTACTTGATAATTGTGTAAGGATCACTCCAAAACAGAAAGTACTTATTCTTGCCTATAGGGATGGCCTCTATGGAGGAGATAATCTTATTGACGAACGAGTAATCACCTGGCTTGAGATATGTATCAAAGAAAGGGGGGCAACTCCCTATATTCTTTGGGCAGATGAGTATCAACAAGTCCATAAGTGGCAATTCCCATCCGTTGTAAGGGCTGCATTTGAAGCCTCTGATATAATGATCAATAATACCCTTGATCTTGCCTTTGAGGAGATTGTTGAGTTCAAAAAATTTACATGGGAAAAGAAAAAATTTATGATAAGAAACTTTGCTGTCACAGCAGAACTTCTCTCGACCCCATGGGCTTTAACACCTCATGAACTCGTAAGTGAGATAAGATACAGGGCATGTATTCCTATTCAGGAAGGTCTTTCCTTTAAAATTACAGATAAGAATGGTACTTACCTTGAAGGTATTATACAAAGCGCCTACCATCCAGATCACCCATGGTTTACATCTTATACTGTAAGGAGGGAAGAGGTCGGATATTACAGACCATGGCCTGAATGGGTTTCGCCTCCTATAAATGTGAAAAATGTAAATGGTATCTTGATTTTTGATAGAATGCTTAGCTGGTGGTCTCGATTCATTGGAATACCTCCTTATTTCGAGAGTCCGATCAAAATAACAGTGGAAGATTCTAAGATCATGAAAATAGAAGGGGATAAAGAGGCAAGAAAATTAAATGAGTTCCTTATATCTATCAGCAAATTTCTGGGAGAAAAGACTTTCGATTTTAACTGCTTTCATTTTGGAGTTCATCCAAATGCAAATGTTGATTTTGGTCACTGTCCCCATCTACTTTACCATCGAATCATTGAACACTCACATACCTCAAATATACATTTCCATATTGGTGCCCCTCCACCTACTCCTGAGTATCCCTATTGGGTTCACTGCACAGGCGATATAAGGAATGCAACCTTAAAGATAGGAAATACATACATTCACCATGATGGAAAACTTCTGGTTCTCGAGGATCCTTATATAAAGGCTATTGCTGAAAAATATCCAGACCGACCTACTTTATAACTATCACTCGGAGAAATTAAATCATTACAATTCTATTACTAATGCGTGGTGTGAATCTCTCTTTTTTTCCTTAATCCTACCCAATGATACTTGACTATCTTCTATAAAAATTTATAATTACCAACAAAAATTTAGGAGGTAGTCTATGCCATTTTCAGAAACCGAAAGAAAAAGAAGACATAAGGCCCTTGTTGAAATGATGAAGAAAAATGAACTCTCTGCATTACTCCTTATTGGAGATACAAATGTAGGGCCTTCGGTAATGGGTGATCTCAGATACTATACCGATCTTTTTGTTATTTTTTATAGGCAGGTAGTCGTAATCTTTCCCGATTCAGAACCTGTCCTTTTTGCCTTCAGTGAAATATCAAGACAGGCCGCCCAAAAAAGATCATCCGTAAGAGACTGTCGATTTACTGAAGACCTTATTGGAGAAACTGTTAAACTCTTAAAAGAGCGTGGAGTTATAAAAGGTAGAGTTGGAGTTAATTTTGATATGCTACCCATTTCGTGGTTTAAGATTTTAAAGAGCGAACTTCCAGAGGTAGATTGGGTTGATAACCATGCACAAATTATGGAGATCAGGTTTAAAAGAAGTCAAGAAGAGATGGATATATTGAGGAAAGGATCAAGACTTGGAGATGGAGGATTTGAATCTGCAATAAATATTATTAAACCAGGTGTAACTGAATTCGAGATCGCTTCGGCCATTGAACACTATGCACGTAAAAATGGAGCAGAATCCCATTTTACGCTCATAGGCTCGGGAAGATTTGTCCTGGGAGATAAAAATGCTTTGCCCCTACCATATTCTCCTTCTCAAAGGAAGATAGAGAAAGGCGACAGTGTTCTTATGGAAATTACCCCGCGTTATGAAGGTTATTGGACGCAACTCGTAAGAACAGTAAACGTTGGAGAACCTAATAAAGATCTTGAAAAAATAAAGAATGTTTGCGAAGGAGCAACAAAAGAGGGTCTAAAATATTTGAAACCTAAAAAGACTGTAAAAGATATTGTCCTGGCTATGGAATCCTATGTCAAAGACTGCGGTTATATCCTCAGGCCTCCACTTGGACATATCTGTGGAATCGATTTGGTTGAGGCTCGAATCTCTTGGCAAAATGAGATGGAATTTGAACCGGGTATGGCAGTTATCATTCACCCCACAGTCTTTACCCCTGATGGAAAAACAAGCTTCTTCTGGGGAGAAACATATTTAGTAACCAACGAGGGTTATGAAAGATTAAACCAAGCCACCGACGATTTATTAACTATATAAAAAATTTAGAAATGGAGGTAAGTTTCTATGAAAAAATTCTATCTTTATTCCACCATTACAATTTCATTTATTACCCTCTTAATCTTACTATCTCAACCTTCTATCTCATTAGCCGTATACCCAGATAGACCAATCCAACTTATTATTCCCTATGTTGCAGGAGCAACGGGAGATATCACGGCCCGTATGTTGGCTGACGAAATGGAGAAGATTCTTGGCGTAAAAATTATTTGTATGAATAAGCCTGGTGCCTCCGCTACATTGGGCGCCCATACTGTTGCAAGGTCTAAAAAAGATGGCTATACCATCCTTTATGCGGGGGCATCGGCTATGATATACGCTCCGATTTCAAACCCAGATACGGTTCATTATGACCCATTTAAAGACTTTGAACCTTTAGGATTCCACTATTTCTTTCCACAGACCATAACGGTAAGGTCTGATTCACCATGGAAAACGTTTCCTGAATTAATAGAATATGCTAAGAAAAATCCTGGTAAATTACGTGTAAGCACAATTGGTATAGGTTCTACTCCACACTTTTTACTCGAAATGATTATGTCTATTACAGGAGCAAAGTTTACACATGTTCCTTTTAAAGGTGGAGAATCTGTAATGACTGCACTTCTGGGAGGTCACGTTGAAGTTACCTGTGATGGATTGGCTAAAGTCAAACCTTATGTAGAGGCAGGTCAGATGAGGGTTTTGCTTATTACAAATAAGATGGATGCCTATCCTCATATTCCTACTATTAACGAATTTGGTTATAAAGAAAGTCTTTTTGCTACATGGTTTGCCCTTTATGCCCCAGAAGGTATACCTGATGAGGCAAAGAAAGTTCTGGTACAAGCAATTGAAAAAGCTGTAAAGGCAACAAAAACCAAAATAGACCAAATGGGAAGTCTTGTGGAATACAAATCCCCATCCGAATTGAGACGAATGACAGAGGATGAGTATAAAAAGGCACTCGAGATTGCCAAAAGGATTGGATTGAGAAAATAAACCAGACCTCTGAAAAACTAATTAAAAATCTTTCCATAGTGGAGAGGTGGGGTGAAAAAGCCCGCATTCGAATGGTTTTGAACCCTACCTCCCCAGTCTTTAAAAGACTTTTTAAGCGGCCTCTTCTTATTATATTGATAAGATTGTCATCCCGGCGGAAGCAAGGAAACTATAAAATTGCCATGCCTCCTCATACTAAATATTGAATTGCTTGCAGTGATAGGAAATAAGGATTCTTTGCATGAAAGGAGGAGGCAGATTTTAATTTATTGGTGGATAGTAAATTTTTGTTCTTCTTTCGGCAGGAAATTTTAGAGAAATAAAGGTTTTTGAATTTTTTTCATCTATCATAAATTTCATCTTCCCTCGATTCCTTTTAACAATTTCATTTACCAACCTAAGCTCAAGATCCAGCTCTTCACCTTTTTGGACATCTGAAATGGGCAAAACTTTTGAAAACTGCTCTTTAGGACTTTTATATCCTGTAAAAATTATATCAATTTCTACCTGTTTCCCATCTTTTTTAAAAAGAGCCTGTTCTTCAACCCCTTCACTCGGTAAAATAAGGGATTTTGTTAAAAACCATATATTCCCATCTATAGGCATCCATATGATCGCATATTGAATAATCGAATTGATCATATATTTAAACTCTTCATCTGGAACAATTATTTCTGGAAGATCCTTCTCAAATTTTTTAAATATTCGAACCCTCTTTTCTTCTAAACGTGATTGATGTCTCTTTAGCACCTCCTCAATAATCATATGAACGGTATTTTTCTTCCTGACAGTAAAATTTACTTTGATGTAGTCAAGAAAATTTTCCAGTAATAAATCTATCTTATCAATATCATCTGTAACCAAACGTTTAAAATAATCACCAAATTCTTTATCACTAAATTTACCTTGAGAGATTTGAGTAAGGTTTTTAATAGACATCAACTTATTTTTTAATTGTTTAATTAACTCTATAAAAAGGGGAAACAATAAAGAGATGCTATCTTTTGACGATATTAAATTTGGTTCAAACGATTTTATCTCATCTTTATTCACGAAAGACTTAAATGGATTATCATCTTCATTTAGGTTGAAAAGTGGATTATTTTCCATAATTTTTACTCCTTTAGAATAATTAAAAAAAGCAAATTATATGCCACGCAAGTTTCTTACATTAATTAACACTATTTTACACCATTTTATTTTTATTAAGTCCCACAAAAGAATAAATTTTCCCTTTTTTCCTAAATTCTTTCCATTTCTTAAAACAAATGACATCTTAATGATTGGTTCGGCAAGTCGTAAGGGCTTGCCCTACGAGAGATTATAAGAATTTAAAACGTAGGGTAAGGCCTTGTCCCTTGCCGTATTTGGTTTCATTTCTTATGTTGAATTATGATACAGTCTTTTGGGGGGAAGTCGATAAAACCATCATTTTTAAATAAAAGAAAACTTTATCTATCAATTAAGATTCATTAGAATACTAACTATTTTTTGGCTGGCTTTTCCATCTCCAAAAAAACTTTTTTTTCTTTTAGAAAAACCCACTCTCTTAGCCGATTTAACAGCCTCAATAATTCTATCTGTATCAATACCAGCCAAAATATTCCACCCGCTTTGAACCGTCTCTACCCACTCTGTCTCTTCTCTTAAAGTAATACATGGAACTCTTAACCAGAAGGCCTCTTTTTGGACTCCCCCTGAATCAGTGAGTATAAGATTTGCATTCTTTTCGAGCATAAGCATATTTAGATAAGAAACTGGCTCAATCAGTTTAATATTATTCGTCTCTTTGGCAAGTCGATAATTGTTTATCATCTTCTTTGTCCTCGGATGAATCGGAAAGATAACTACTTCCTCCTTACCAATTTTATTTAGTGCCTTTAAAATGGATTTTAACCTTTTGGGATTATCAGTATTTTCTGCCCTGTGAATTGTCACCAAATAATAATCTGAATGTGAAGAATCAGAAGTGGATAGATTTAAATCTCTCAGGATTTTTGATTTTCTTTCAGCTATCTGAGAATAATATAGGATTGAGTCATACATTACATCCCCAACATCCCTAACCAGTCTTCCTTTTCCATCTATAATCCCCTCTTTTTCGAGGTTCCTTACCGCATGCTCTGTAGGGCAAAAAAGATAATAAGAGAGATGATCGGTTAAAACGCGGTTTATCTCCTCTGGCATTTCACGATTATAACTTCTAAGACCTGCTTCAATATGCGCAACCGGGATTTTCAATTTGGCTGCTCCTAATGCACCTGCAAGTGTTGAATTAGTGTCTCCATATACTATCACAATGTCAGGTTTCTCTTTCTCGAGAACTGCTTCAATCCTTTCGAGCATCAAAGCAGTCTGTTTACCATGGGAGCCCGAACCAACACCAAGATGATAATCGGGCCTTGGAAGTTCAAGTTCCTCAAAAAAGACTTGATCCATTAAATAATCGTAATGCTGGCCTGTATGAACCAATACTTCTTTAATCCTATTTTTCCTATCAATCGATTTAATGGCACGGTAAACTGAAGAGGCCTTAATAAACTGTGGTCTTGCACCAATAATTGTTACTATCTTCATAGCTTAAAAATTTTTAAAAATATTACATTAACCTACCAAATCTTGCAAGGATTTTTTGAAAGAGGATTAAGAAAAAAAAGAGATTGCTATGCTTCGCTCGCAATGACTGAATGTGGCGATTTTTAGGGATTGCTCTGGTCGGTTTGACCCTATTTCCGGGGTTTAGCCCATGTTAATCTCATTTATTAGGAAACAATACCAAAAGGGTATTTATTTAAGTACTTATTAAAAGCCTTATTGTAAAAAAATTGACAATCATGTTTAAATTTATAATAATCGAATCATAAATCAAATAAATGAAAGGATTAGTCTATGTATTATGATCCATTGAAAAACGATCACGGACTCCCTCACGATCCTTTTAAATCCTGCGTTGTTCCACGACCTATTGGATGGATTTCAACAATCAGCAAGGATGGCATCCATAATTTAGCACCCTTCAGCCAGTTTCAAAACCTAAGCTTTGATCCCCCTTATGTGATGTTTGCTGCTAATCAAAACAGCAGAGGCATGAAGAAAGATACTGTAATTAATATCGAACAGACCGGTGAATTTGTTTATAATATGGCAACTTATGAACTTCGTCAGGCTGTAAATCTTTCTGCCCAGGAAGTGCCACCCGAGATAGATGAATTTGAAATAGCAGGTTTAAGAAAAGCCCCTTCTATAATGATCAAACCAGCAAGGGTTGCTGAGTCTCCTATCCAATTTGAATGCCTACTTTATAGTTCCATCAGACTTCCTGGAAATGGGCCTATGGGAACCGTTGATATTATCATTGGACGTGTTGTCTTAATTCATATCAAAGACGAAGTAATAGGACCAGATGGACGAATAGATATATTGAAGATACGTCCTCTGGCAAGGCTTGGATATTACGATTATACGACTATCGAATCCATATTTGAAATGGTAATACCGGGTAATAACATAAATTTAATTAGAGGTCTTGAAGGTAAAAGGGTATAAAATCCTTTTATAAAATCATGGATTCTTTATAATGAGAACCCTTATCATCTCATTAAAAATTTTTTTAAAATTTTCGTAAATCTCCTTTTCATTCCCTTTAAGTCTATCCTTTTCCCAATCTTTCCCATCATCAGATACTTTTACTCCAAATGAATCTATACTTTTAGAATATCGAAATGAAACAACATGATCTCCCTGATATATAAAAAGAAATTGTCCTTGTAATGCCCATTTATGACCTATATTGATCCCTTTTTTAAAAATCGGTTTAAATGCAGGCGTATCAGGGTTCCAAGCCATAAGCTGTATCATATAACTTACCTCTATTCCATCCTTTATTTCTTTTCCCCTAATATACATTCTTTTATCGGTATATGGTTTAAGTGGTGGAACTGTGATTGGACCTGCCTGAGGATTTGTTCTATCTGCTATCTGAATGATTAATAATTCTTCAACCTCTCGATTTTTCTCCTTTACGAAAATATATGCACGCGTCCGTGAATTCTCAGAAGGAAAATCCTGAGAGAATGAATGGATTAAATATAATTGAGAAGGTAACTTAACAGTAAACGGAGGATTATTGAAAGTTAATTCTCCTTTTTTAATCTCAAAATCCTTTATGAAACCCTGGATGGAAAACGAAATAACAAGGATTAAAATAATCAATAAAATTGGCTTTTTAATCATAGATCACTCTCCTTTACTTATATTTCCGTGTCTATTTCTCTAAACCTCCTTCTTCCCTGTTTAGTTCCAGTAATGGACCGTTTGAATAACTTATCTGGATATTTTCATGATTTCTTTGAAGTATCACCAAACTTTTATCCCTCCATGACCAGTGAACTAAATCTTTCTCTGAATAGTAAGGCTCTTTAAGATTGCCAATCAGGTTATCTTTTAACTTAGCATAAAGATTTAAATCATCATAGGTAACATCCACTCTATAAAGTTTCTTAGATTTTGGTGTAAAAAAATAGCTGAATATAGCTTTTGAACCAAAATAGAATCCATGTGCATAAATTGCATAAGGTGGTTTTTCTGTTTTATCCTCAAACCACTTATTCCCATCTTTTTCTATTGCCCTCTTACATTCTTCAACAGAATAACCCCACTTGGCACTCAGGAAGCCCTCAATCTTTAAAGGTGGTTCTTTTACAACCATAACAGGTGTTACACATCCAGACAGAATAATAAAAATGGAAAATGAAATAAGGATTGATCTGATTAAGTATTTATTGGTCATATCTCACACCTCCCTGAAATAAATTTAAATAAAGGTATGGCAAAAAAGATTAAGGTAAAATTTAAACTTAAAAGATTATTATGACCCGATCTTTTTTAACAGTGTTATTCTCTCTTCGATGATCTTTTTAATCCTTCTTATCTGGTCTTTTGAAAGGTGAGAATATTTCCCTACCATCTGAAGGTATTCTTCAACAGGCCTGGGATTATCGACAGGATATGTAAATCTAAATCTCCCTTTTTCATATTCCCATAAAGGAAAGAAGTTCGTCTCAACAGCTCGTCGACTCACTTCAATAGTCTTGTCAGGTTGGAAACGCCAGCCCGTAGGGCATGGAGAAAATATATGTATATAAGCTAATCCATCCTTTACATTCATTGCCTTTCTCAGTTTCATTTCATAATCGTCAAGAAATGCTGTGCTTGCTGTTGCAACATAAGGAGCTCCATGCATAATCATAATCATTGGAAGATTCTTTCCTTCCCGGTTCTTTCCTCTTTTAATCTTACCAACTGGAGTCGTTGTTGTCCAGGCACCAAAAGGCGTTGTACCACTTCGCTGGATGCCCGTGTTCATATATCCTTCATTATCTACACAGATATAGATGATATTCTCTCCCCTCTCGGCTGATCCTGAAAGTGATTGGAAACCAACATCTGCGGTTCCTCCATCACCAGCAAACGCAACAACGTTTACATCTCTTCCTATCTTTCTGTAATACCGTTTTATACCTGCAAGCATTGATGCTGTATTGGTTAATAATGGATGAAATACCGGAACCTTTGCACCTGTTGTATCAGAGTATCCAACTGCCCCAAATCCAGGGATGCAACCAGGAGGAGTTGCAAGTATAGTATTTTTGCCAAGAATCCTAAGTGAGAATCTTATAATCAATTCCGAATTACAACCCATGCAGGCAGAAAGCCCTGGAGAAAAAAGATCTTCCCTCTTTGCCCATGCCTTATAAATCTCTGCACTTCTAAGATATTTAATCGCACCAGGCTTACATACCTTTACACACTCAGGATCACAACTGCAAAGATCGCATTTTACTACCTTTCCTTCTTTTTTTGAATAAAATATCCCTGAATACGGACAAGCCAGTGTACAGAGCAAACATTTAACACAACGGTTTTCATCAACCAAGACAATACCAGTCTCACGATCTTTATAAATTGCGCCAGATGGGCAGATATTCAAACAATCAGGATCATTACACTGTAAACATACAACAGGCCCATAGAATCTATCTTTAAGATCTTTTATCGTCTTTATCCTTGAACTTGTCCCGTCTTGTTTGCCTGTCTTGATACGCGAACAGACTTTCTCACAATCGAGACAGTTATTACACCTTTCAGGATATATAGCCAGCTGATTGTAGACGGCTTCTGAATTTATCTCCAATTTTGACACATCAACTTCCTTCCGACTTCTAAGGGTTTTTTAATAAATTCTTTTCTATCTTTAATTATTGGTATCCTTCTTCTTATTAACTGAAGAAGAATCCCTGGATCGATGGGAATATTTATCCCCACAACACCTACAAGACCTGTCTCATTAAAAACGAATTTAATATACTCCCTCTTTCGAGGATTATAGATTTTATGAATACTATAACCGTCTCGAGAATCAGGTCTTGTCATTCCTATAGAGACAGCCTTATTGTCGAAAAAGTGGAAAAGATTCATTGAGATATTTCCCTCATAGGATATCTCTTCACCTAAGGCACTCTGACCTGCAAGCCTCCCTTGATCTATAGCATGAATAAGAATTGGTTGGTTGAGTTTTCCTTCACCGAAGAATCCTTCTGCCTGCGTAATATCACCCGCAGCAAAGATATTTGGAATATTGGTCCTCATTGCATTATCAACCAGAACCCCTCTATCCATCTCGATACCCGAACCTTTCAATAGTTCTATATTTGGAGAGACCCCTGTAGCAACAAGGAGAAGATGGGCGTTAAGCTTACTCCCATCTTTTAGTGACACAACATATTCATCCTTTTTAAATTCAACTTCCTCTATGCTTGTAGAAATTAAAAACTTTACCTTATGTGATTCATAAACCTTTTGAATCATAGAGGATTCATCCTTATCAAAATATCCAGGTAGAACTTGATCCATCATTTCTATAACCCAAACAGAGATACCCATTTCTGAAAGGGCCTGGGTTGTCTGCATTCCTATCAATCCAGCGCCTAAAACAATTGCCTTTTTAAAAAACTGAGCCTTTTTCTTCAAAATTTTTGCATCATCAATAGTCCTTAGGACCAGAGGTTTCGATTCTTTAAGGCCTTTTATATCCGGGATAATTGGTTTCCCACCATTTGCAATGATTAAGCGATCAAATGAAATAGAAGTTCCATCTTCAAGAAATACCTTCTGCTCCACTGGCGAGATCGAAGAAACACCGTTTCCCAAAATCAAATTGATATTAAACTCTTTAAACTCTTCTCTTCTCAGAAGAAAAATCTTTCTCGCATCTATCTTTCCTGAGACGAAATATGGTAGTATGGTTGGAGAATATGGAGGATAGGATTCTTTCCCGATAATCGTAATCTCTGATTCGGTATCTCTCCTTGCAATAATCTTTGCTGCGCTTATTCCTGCAGGACCTGAACCAATAATTACAAACCTTTTCTTTTCCATAACCCTCTCAATCCAGTCCAAGCCAGTAGATTTCTTTCTCTACTTCTCCCTCAACTGCCTCAAGAGTTTTATTAACAACCATATCAAAATATTCGAACGTGATATCTGATCCTCCAAGACCTCCAATAAAGTCTAAAATCGGTATGTTTAACCCCCTCAAGGCTGAAGCTAATTCCATATGTAAAACACCAGTTCCCCAACCAAAACAGACGTTCTTATCTATAACACCAATGGCCTTCACATCCTTGAGAGAATCTCTTAACCTTTCTTTTGGAAATGGTCTAAGAGTGCGGATCTTAACTAACCCGACCTTTATACCTCTTTCTCTCCACCGATCCACTGAAACCTTTGCCGTCCCGCAAGGACTTCCCATTGCAATAATTGCGATATCTGCCTCATCCATTCGATAATTCTCTATCAACCCTCCATAAGATCGTCCAAATAGTTTACCAAACTCATTATCAACTCTATCAATTACAAGTTTTGCCTTTTCCTGTGCCTCTATATGACCTCTCCTGTATTTTGTGAACAGAAGACCTGGGGTCAGTGGATCAACTGACATTGGTGTCTCTGGATCAAGTTTTACATGTGTAGGATGATATGGAGGGAGAAACTGATCAACGATTCTCTGATCAGGAACCCTTACTACCTCTGTCATATGTGAAAGAAAGAAACCATCATAACATACATTTACAGGAAGTAAAACTTCAGGGTCTTCAGCAATACGATAGGCCATAATTATTGTATCGAGTATCTCCTGATTATTTTCTACATAGAACTGAATCCACCCTGCATCCCTTACACCAATGGCATCCTGCTGACCACCCCATACGCATTGAGGGCTTATACCATCGCGCGTTGCGATAACCATAACAATTGGCAATCTAAGAGGAGCAGTACGGACGTAGGGCTCATACATAAAGGCAAGCCCTTGACCTGAGGTCCCTGTAAAAACCCTTCCACCTGCAAGGGAAGCACCATGAAGTACACTCAGGGCCGAGTGTTCACCCTCAACCTCAACAAGATCAGCATCTAAAAGACCATCTGCTATAAATTGCGAAAGATATTCTACAAGCGGGGTCTGAGGAGTTATAGGATAGGCTGCAACTATCATTGGCCTTGAAAGTAAAGCACCGATTGCAGCAGCCTTATTCCCATCTACCACCATGATCTCTTCCATCGCCTAATCCTCTACCTCTAATACCATATGTATTGCATGCCGTGGACACTCGACAGCACATATACCACAGCCCTTACAAAACTGGAGGTCTGCACCAAAATGTGTTTTATAATCTCTAATAGATTGTGTTGGACAGTAGAGCCAGCATGTTGCACATCGAACACACTTTTTAGGGTCAGTTACAGGTCTTTCAGCCCTCCACTCTCCAGTATTTACGATATATAATTCTGTCCCCTTGGGACATAAAAATTGCTTCTTCTCCATTTAACCTTTACCGCAACTGTATAATTTTTGTATTCTGATATCCTGCCTCTGCTGCCCTAACATTCTTCTCTCCCATCTCTCCTGGCCATGTCTCTCTAATGCTCTGCAGTATCGATTCGATTCTTAACCATCCTGTTGTTGCTGCAAAAGCCCCTAACATACAACTATTTGTAATGGGAGAGCCCAATATCTCCATGGATAAACTGATTGCATCAACAAATCCCAATTTATAAACAGAAGAAGGGATATTCAACTCATTTATTGATTTTCTTGTGTTTAAAATTAAGATACTCCCTTCCTTTAACCCTTGATAAATATCCTGTGATCTTTTTAATGCAGGATCCATTACAACCACACAATCAGGTGAGTATATCTGTGTCTTTTCGCGTATAGGTTTTTCATCGAATCTAAGGAAGGCTGTTACTGGAGCGCCTCTCCTCTCAAATCCAAAATACGGAATTGCACTTGAATATTTATTCTCTTTTGTGAAAGCCTTGACAAGAATAACAGAGGCCAAAACAGTTCCTTGGCCTCCCCTGCCATGAAAACGAATCTCTTTCATAAATTTTCCTTTTGGTCATTTTTAAAATTAACTTAATTATCTTGAGATTGTCAAACTGAAAAACAGAGCTAAAGCAATATAAATGTTTATGAGACTGCCCTCTACTCTTTAGATGCTTGAAATGACTAATAAAACTTATAAATTGAAATAAAAAATTTTGCATTTCTTTAGGGGTCAGATGGCTAAGTGACAAAACGATATTTAAGGGATATTTTTCCCCGTGACAAATTATGTACCATTGGCTTATCTCTATACTATACTTATTCAAAAGAATAATTTAATCTCTACCCTCATCTGCGTCATTCCCGTGAAAACGGGAATCCAGCTGTTTTTTAATGTGTTTCTTTTCCCTGGATTCCTGCCTTCGCAGGAATGACTGCTTCAACTCTTATATAAATCGAACAATTCAAGACTGTCATTGCGAGGCAAAGCCGAAGTAATCTCTAAAATTGTCATTCCGAGCAGAGTGAGGAATCTACGAGATTGCCACAGCCTACGGCCTCGCAACGACTTCGTCGGATTGCCACGCACCCCCGCATCAAGTGCGGAGTGCTCGCAATGACTTTTACTAAAGTAGTTAGAAGAGTAAATGAAAAAACAATATTTAATAGATTATTTAATAGATTACATCTTGGAATGAAAAACAATTTATGTTATAAATGCCATGCCAATCTTGATTCGGGAGGCTTAGGTTGAGCGGAGAGGTTATTTTAAGAAAGGAAGGGGCAGTTGCCTATATTACAATAAATAGAGAAAAGTCGCTTAATGCCCTGAATCAGAATATTATAATGAGGCTTGATCAAATATTTG
Organism: Deltaproteobacteria bacterium; assembly: GCA_037443425.1. GTDB lineage: Bacteria > Desulfobacterota > BSN033 > BSN033 > UBA1163 > JBBIOI01. The sequence goes on along the minus strand of JBBIOI010000004.1, from coordinate 34,473 downwards.
ATGAGCTTGAAAGAGAGGATGAAATTATTGTTATCGTCATTACAGGAGCGGGCAAAAAGGCATTTGCTGCAGGGGCTGATATTTTAGAGATTAAAGATGCGGGAAAAAATAGGAGTGAAATGATAAGAAGAAATCAAGAGGTGTTTTCAAAGATTAGAAACTCGAGTAAGATTTTTATTGCTGCAATAAATGGTTATGCATTAGGTGGAGGGTGTGAACTTGCAATGGCATGTGATATTAGGATTGCATCCGAAAATGCGCGGTTTGGTCTTCCGGAGACAAGATTGGGACTAATGCCTGGATACGGAGGTACTCAAATTCTTCCTCGATTAATTGGTATGGGAAGGTCTAAGTATATGATTTTTAGTGGTGAAACAATTACTGCAAACCAGGCCTATCAATTTGGACTCATTGAAATGGTTGTAAAAGAAGAGGATTTAATGAATGAGGCCCAAAAATTGGCTAATCGAATTTCTCAAAATGGACCTTTTGCCCTTAAGGCCTGTAAAAGGGCAATTAATCAAGGCATAGAACTAAAAATCGATGATGGATTAAGGCTTGAATTAGAAGAATACGATAGGGTTTCTAAATCAGAAGATGCAGAGGAGGGAATACTGGCATTTTTAGAAAAAAGAAAACCATTTTTCAAAGGAAAGTAAAATAAATTTGGTGATGAAACCCCTCACACATTAATCTTTAATATCTTCCCCTTTGTGGGAAATGTGTAACAGTCAGTGCATTATGAATCTGCTTAAACCTTCTAAACAATGATTTAAGGAGAAAAAAGATGCTAATCGTAGGAGAAAGGATAAATACAAGTCGAAAACAGATAGATGAAGCTGTTGAGAAAAGGGATGCAAATTTTATTCTTGAAGAGGTTAAAGCTCAACTTGATGGAGGCGCTCATATAATTGATGTAAACGCAGGTTCGAGGTTTGGCTCTGAGCTTAATGACCTTCTCTGGCTTATTGATACTATTCAAGGTGCCTTTCCTGTAAGACTTTCAATCGACACTACAGATCCCCTCTGTATCGAAAAGGCGCTTGAAAAGGTCAAAGAGAAACCCATGATTAATTCAATAACCGCAGAAAAGAATCGTTTTGAAGAAATGGCAAAGGTAATCCAAAACAGGGATTGCGAAGTAATCGGACTCTGCATGGATGAAAGAGGTTTAGCAAAGGATGTGGATCAGATATTAGAAAATGCCCATAAATTGGTAAAGAATCTCGAGGCCATAGGCATTAAAAGAGATAATATATATCTTGATCCATCAATCCAGGCAATAAGTGTAAATCAGAAGGCAGGATTGATTGCAATTCAATCTATAGAAAGGATTCAAAATGAATTACCAGGAGTCAAAACTATATGTGGGCTTTCTAATATATCCTTTTCCCTTCCAAAACGCCATCTAATAAACAGGACATTATTAACACTTTTAATGAAGGCCGGTCTTTCGGCAGCAATTATTGATCCAGTGGATAAAAAGCTTATGTCAACTATTAAGGCAACAGATCTAATCCTTGGTCGTGATCCCTTTTGCAGGAATTATCTTAAGGATTTTAGGGAAGGAAGACTTGAGGGTTAAAAAGTTTGTTATAATTAATTTGGGAGGATAAAAATGGATTACGAGATGCTTTTTTCACCAATCACCATGAGGGGGGTTAAATTTGCCAATCGTATTCAGCGTACCTCAATGGTATCAGGCCTTTCAACTGAGGATGGATGGGTTACAGAAGATCTTAAGGCAAGGTATGAGCGTGAGGCAAAGGGTGGTCCAGGGGCAATTGTTGTTGAGGCCTCGGTAATTATACCTTCAAAGAGTTCATATAATCTCAGAATAAGTGATGATCGTTTTATCCCGGGTCTTACTGAACTGGTAGACACTATAAAAAAAGCAAATCCGGAAGTGCGTGTGGGGATTCAGATCATGCAACATCTAAAAATCTCAAGAAGTGGCTGGCGGCAAAAGGTGGAAGATTTTAAGACTGAAGAACTTCCGCAAATAGTTGAAAATCATGTTGCTGCTGCAGGTCGTGCACTCCGAGCAGGATTTGAATTTATTGAAATCCATATGGCTCATGCCTATGTCCTTGCCTCCTTCCTTTCACGAGTTAATAAAAGAAAAGATGGCTATGGTGGAAATCTTGAAAACAGATTAAAATTGCCTATCGAAGTATATAAAGCTGTAAGAAGTCTTGTGGGAGAAAATTATCCTTTAGGTATAAGGATAAATGGTGAAGATTTTACTGTTGATGGTAATACTCTTAGTCAAAGTACTATTATAGCAAAAAGATTTGCCAAGCTTGGTGTAGATTATATAAGTGTTTCTGCAGGGAGTCGCTTTGAAGACTCGCTTCCACCACCTGAAGGAAGTCCTCCAGATCCGATGTCAGGCTATAGTGGTCATCGTATGAGTCCATGGTGGTGGTGGCCTGACGGAACGCATGTCTATTTAGCAGAGGCTATTAGAAAATCTATCAGGGATTCAGGTCTTGAAACACCTGTTGTAACTGCAGGAAAGATAAGAGAACCAAGACATGCAGAAGAGATTTTAAAGCAGGGAAAGGCAGATATCATAGGTCTATGTCGAGCATTGCTTTGCGACCCTGACTGGCCCTGTAAGGCAAAAGAAGGAAGGGAGAATGAAATAGTCAGATGCGCTGCATGTAACTGGTGTCTTGAGGCTGATTCAAGGTTTGATAAGGTGAAATGTATTCGATATCCAGATGGGTATTTACATGCACCAGAGCCTTTCCTTCCCAAAATGGCAAGACCTGCAGCTATAAAAGAAGAGGGTTGATAGATGATTGAATTTCCAAAACATTCTGAAAAAGATATCTTGAGATTTAGAGAAAATAGGTGGTGGCTCGATCTCACAATGGGAGATATACTTGATCAGATTGTTAGTAAAATACCTGAAAAAGAGGCACTCGTTGATAACCAGACAAGGATAACCTTTTCAGAGCTAAGAGATAAGGTTGACAGGCTTGCAATGGGTTTTTTAAATCTGGGATTGAAAAGGGGAGATACAGTACTTCTTCAGCTTCCAAACTGGGCAGAGTTTGTCTATTCTTACTTTGCACTACAAAGAATTGGTTCCATTCCTGTACTTCTAATATCAGGATATAAACAACTGGAGGTAAGTCACCTTGGACTTTTAACAGAGGCCGCTGCATGGATTGTTCCCGAATTCTACAGGAATATCGATTATCTTTCTTTCATAGAAGAAGTAAGAGCTAAAAATCCACAGCTGAAATATATCATCTCAGTAAGGGCAAAAAAGGAGACAAAGCTATTTTCAATAAGTCTTGAGTCTCTAATGGATAAGAGATTGACAGAGGATGATAAAAAGATTCTCTATACAAAAAGACCCGAACCAACAGATATATCACATATACTGCCATCAGGTGGAACAACAGGTCTACCAAAGGGTATACCGAGGACACATAATGATTATATTTGCAATGTTAATTATCTGCATAAAGTCGGAGATATGAAAGAGGATGACATCTGCCTTCTTGCTGTTCCGGTTGGGCATAATCTTGCACTCCTAAATGTAGTTGGCTCAATCCTCTTCGGCTATAAATTAGTGCTTCTTGATTCTACAAGACCAGCGGATATTTGTACCACTATCCAGAAAGAGAAGATAACCTACATGCCCACAGTTCCAAGCCTGATAAAGAGAATCCTCGATCTCGAAAACCTCGATTCATATGATCTTTCATCCCTTGTTAAGATAAGTGCAGGAGGAGAACCCAGCCCACCAGAGCTTGTCAGAAAGGTTAAGGAGAGGCTTGGCTGCAGGTATATAAACGAATTCGGAATGAGTGAAGGGCTTTTGTGTAGAACAAGATCTGATGACGATATTGATACATTATGTTATACGGTTGGTAAACCATGTTCTCCTTATGATGAAATTAAGATTATCGATGAAAAGGGAAGAGAGTTACCCATAAATACTGATGGAGAACTTGTTACAAAAGGACCAGGCATATTTGCAGGTTATCTGAAAAACCCTGAAGAGAATAAGAAGGCTTTTACTGCAGATGGGTTCTTTAGAACAGGGGATCTTGCAAGGATAGATCATTCTGGTAACCTAAGGATTACGGGCAGGATAAAAGATATTATAATTAGGGGAGGTGAAAATATTAGTCCTGCTCAGGTTGAAGAGATTCTATGCTCACATCCATTGATTTCGGATGCAGCTGTAATAGGAATGCCGGATAAAGAACTTGGAGAAAGGGTCTGCGCCTATATTAAAATAGTTGATGGAAAGTCTATTGATCCTGAAGATATTAAACAATTTATGGAAAGAAAGGGAGCTTCAAAACTCCTTATCCCAGAAAGGTTTGAATTTGTTGATTCCCTTCCAATGACAGAGGCTGGAAAGCATGATAAAAAGGCATTGCGTGAAGATATTAAGCGAAAGATTGGAAAATAATTGAACTCAGGAGGATATATCTTATGGGAAAAGATATCAAAGAAATACTAACAGATTGTACCCTATGTTACCATAGTTGTGGAACAAAGGTATATGTTGAAGATGGAAGGGCAACTAAGATAGAAGGCCTTGAGTCCCATCCATTAAATAAGGGAAAACTTTGCCCAAAAGGAGAAATTGCGCTTGAAAATATATATCATCCTGAGAGGCTTAAATATCCTATGAAGAGGGTCAAAGGAGGATGGGAGAGGATATCCTGGGATCAGGCTTTAACAGAGATTGCAGATAAACTCTTATCATTAAAAAAAGAGTATGGCCCATCTGCACTCGGGGTTTTCAGTGGCTCAATCGGGGTAGAAAACCTTGAGATGGTCGGTCTAACGCAAAGATTTAAGGCATGCTTTGGTTCTCCAAACTTTTTTTCTGTTGAGAGTATATGTTATAGAATGAGAATCCGAACCCGTCAAATAACCTTTGGTAAATATCCCACTGAGGAGCTTGATTCAAACCTTTATATCCTCTGGGGACATAATCCTGATGAATCCGACTTCCCTTTAAAACTCGCAATAGATGAGAATTTAAAGAAAGGGGCGAAGGTTGTTGTTATTGATCCAAAAAGGATAGCCCTTGCTGATAAGGCAGAAATGTATCTAAGGATAAGACCTGGAACAGATGGGGCCCTTGCCCTTGCTATGATCAATGTAATTATAAACGAAAACCTTTACGATAAAGAATTTGTTGATAGATACACATTTGGCTTTGATCAATTGGTACCTCATATTCAAAAATATACACCTGAATGGGCTGAAAAGATAACATGGGTAAAGGCAGGGGATATAAGAAGACTTGCCAATCTATTTGCAAAAACGAAAGGTGCATCAATCTACCAGGGTACAAATACACAGGATCAGACAGCCAATGGGACACAGAACAGTCGTGCCTTCGCAGTACTTCAATCTATAACAGGAAACATCAATAATCCTGGGGGCTGGGTAATAAGTCCAAGATTAAAATTAGGAAATGTTGGAATGGATGTCGAGGGCCAACCCTTAGGAACAGACCGCTATCCACTCTTTTATGAGGTCTGGGGCAGAAAAAGTCCATATGGAATTGTCACCTGTGTCCCTGAAAGTATACCTGAAAAGATAAAGGCATTTATAGTAATAGGAGGAAATCCCATCATCTCAATGCCTGATGCAAATGCCTTCAGGGAGGCATTTAAAAAACTTGAACTGCTTGTTGTCCATGACCTCTTCATGACAGAAACTGCAGAGCTTGCCCACTATGTACTTCCTGCCTGTTCACATCTCGAGAAATGGGGACTTGCCTATACATATAATGTTTGTCATTGCCTTCCATATCTCATGCTAAGGAAGAAGGCAATCGAACCCTTATATGAAAGCTGGTCTGAATGGAAATTATTTACAGAGCTTGCTAAAAAACTCGGGATTGGAGATTTATTCCCATGGAAGTCAGAAGAGGAACTTGTCTCTTTTGAATTGGCCCCAACAGGATTGTCTTTTGAATACCTACTTAAGGAAAAACCAGAAGGAGACTATTACCAAAAAAAGAGGTACGAGATAAAAGAGAATGAGTTCACAACACCTTCTCGAAAGATAGAGATCTATAGCCAGGCCTTGAAAGATGCCGGATATGACCCACTTCCAACATATCTTGAACCTGAACGAAGCCCCCTAAGTTCACCAGATCTATTAGAGAAGTATCCACTCATCCTTTCAACTGGATACAGAAATATATATTATACTCACGGACAATTAAGAAAGATTCGAACCTTAGTTGAGAAGAATCCTGAACCAAGGGCCGAGATTGGACCTGAAACTGCATCAAAGTACGGGATCAAGGAGGGAGATGAGATTATTGTTGAAACGAATCGAGGAAAGGTTAGGATGAAGGCCCATGTGGATGAGCGCGTAGCTGAAGGCGTTGTCCTTTTACCTCATGGCTGGCCTGGTGATGCAAATGTGAACCTTCTTACAGATGTAAATTGTAGGGAGCCCATCATGGGATACCCTGATATGAAATCACTTCTCTGTGCAATCAAAAAGGCTTAAATGGAGGTGTTAATATGGAGATTAAAAGATTAGGAGTCTTAGGATGTGGACAGATGGGTTCTGGTATAACACAGGTATTTGCTCAGTCAGGATATGAGGTAATTGTTGTTGATACAAATGAGTACATGTTAGAAAAAGGCCTTAAAGAGATTGAGAAAAGGCTTTCTGCCCGTGTCGAAAAAGGCAAATTATCACAGAATGAGAAAGAAGATATTCTTTCAAGAATAAAAAAGGGGAAAAGCCTCGAAGATCTAAGTGACTGTGATTTGATCGAAGAGGCCATACCAGAGGATCTCGAACTTAAGAAGAAGGTATTCTCAGAACTTGACAGGATCTGTAAAAAAGATACAATTTTTGGTTCAAATACATCAGCCTTATCAGTTACGGATATGGCGGCAGCGACTAAAAGGGGAGACAGGGTCATAGGTATCCATTTCCATAATCCAGCTCCTGTAATGCAACTTCTCGAACTTGTAAAAACAATCATGACAAGCGAAGAGACACTCGAGACAGTCAGATCATGGGGTAAAACCCTTGGAAAGACAGTTGTTGTTGCCCCAGATGTAGGAGGTTTCATCGTAACAAGACTCTTTACCCCTTTCCTTCTTGGAGCTGTAAGAATGCTTGAGGCCGGGATTGCGACGAAGGAAGATATAGATACAGCCATGAAATTGGCTGCAAATCATCCTATGGGACCGCTTGAGGTCATTGATTTTATCGGTCTTGATACAGAGCTTTCAATTGCAGAAACACTTTACGAAGAAACAAAAGATCCAAAATATGCCCCTCCTCTTTTGTTAAGAAAGATGGTAACAGCAGGATGGCTTGGAAGGAAGAGTGGGAAAGGGTTCTATGAGTATAAATGAAATAATAGATTTCCATAATCACATATTTCCAGATCATATAGCACCAAAAGTTATAGAATCTATAAAGAAAGAAACTGGATTTGTTCCTTTTGGCGATGGGACAGTAGAAAGCCTAAAAAAAGAGATGGCTCGCTCAGGTGTTAAAATCTCCGTTGTCCTCGCCGTTGCCACCTCAGCAAATCTCACAAGACCAACAAACGACTGGATTTTAAAAAATAGAACGTCAGACCTGATACCTGTTGGTTCTATTCATCCATCGCTTAAAGATTTTAAGTCTGAAATAAGATTTCTAAGAGATTCAGGTGTAAAAGGTATTAAAATCAACTCCATCTTTCAAAATATTGAGCCCGATGATGAAAGTATATTTCCAATTTATGAAGAAATCGTCAACAATAAAATGTTTATCATTTTTCATTCAGGCAGGGGACTCGGAGAGGATCATGGAACAAAAGTGCTTTCAACGCCTGAAAAAATTGTAAAAATTCTAAATATCTTTCCAAAGTTAAAAATAGTGGTAGCCCACTTTGGTGGATATAAGATGATTGAAGAATCAAAGGAGCACCTTCTTGGAAAGGATGTATATTTTGATACATCTTACCCACCAGGGCTCTGCTATCAACAAAAAGACTGGGTCCTTCATATGATACAGAATCACGATCCAGATAAAATCCTTTTCGGTACAGACTCACCTTTTGCACGACAGAAAGAGGACATTGAATATATACTGAATCTTCCAATATCTCAAGATTTAAAAGAAAAGATTCTTTATAAAAATGCGCAAAATCTTCTTGGTTTAGAGAGGGATTAACTAAATGGATTTTGATCTTTCAAAAGAGTCAAAAAAGTTGAAACAGGACTGCCAGAGATTTTGTCAGAAAGAACTCGCAGAGATTTCTAAAAAATTTGGTGAAACCTCTGATGTCCCTTCCGAGATGATTGAGGCAATGGCTAAAAATGGTTTATTCAAATACCTTATACCTCATGAATTTGGAGGTAAAGGGATAAAGGCTATTAATATATGCCTTATTCGTGAAGAACTCGCAAAGACCTATGTGCATGCAGATGTAACATTTGCAATGCAGGGATTGGGAAGTTATCCCATAGTTATTTCGGGTTCAGAATCTCAAAAGAAGAGATTTTTAGAGAGAATTGGAAATGGAGAAATATTAACAACATTTGCCTTAACAGAGCCAGAAGCAGGGTCTGATGTATCTTCAATAACAACAAGGGCCGAAAGGATCTCTGATGGCTATATTATTAATGGAATCAAAAGATTTATCTCGAATGGAAATTGTGCCCATATTGCTATAGTCTTTGCACGAACAGATAGAAAAAACGAGATTTCAGCATTTATCCTTGAAAAGGGGGTTCAAGGCTTTAAGATCCGAAAAAGGATTGAACTTATTTCTCCTCATGATATTGTTGAATTCCAATTTGACGATTGCAAGGTTCCTACGGATTTCCTTCTTGGGGGTGAAGGAAAGGGTTTTGAAATCGCAATGAAGACCCTTGATGTATTCAGGATGTCTGTAGGTGCTGCTGCGGTTGGTCTGGCACAAGCAGCATTTGATTCGGCGATCGAATACTCCAAAAGAAGGATTCAATTTGGAAAACCAATATCTAAATTTCAGGCAATAAGTTTTAAACTTGCAGAGATGGCAACAGATATAGATGCAGCCCGACTCCTTGTATATCGTTCCGCCCTGATGAGGGACAAAGGGGTTGAGGATTTCACTAAAGAGGCATCCATGGCAAAATTTTTTGCAACTGAAATTGCCCAGAGGGTAATTGATCAGGCCTTACAGATATTTGGTGGCCTAGGTGTAACAAAGGGAAACATTGCTGAACGTCTCTATCGAGAGGTTCGCGCAATGCGAATCTATGAAGGGACAACAGAGATACAAAAACTCATTATAGGAAATAAATTGTTAAAAGGATAGGTTTAAAATGGAACTTCTAAAAGTTCAGAATCTATCTAAATCCTTTGGCGGTCTTATGGTCATTACACAGCTTTCATTTTCTCTTTTTGAAGGGGAAATCCTTGGTGTCATAGGACCTAATGGCTCTGGAAAGACAACCCTATTCAATCTGATCACTGGATTTCTGAGTGCGGATCAGGGATCTATCCAGTATATGGGAAAAGAGATTACAAATAAGAGACCATCAGAGGTTTGTAAGCTTGGAATCGGGAGGACATTTCAAATTGCAAAACCATTTAGCCAGCTAACTGTACTCGAAAATGTGATGGCGGGAAGGGCCTATGGTAGTAGTCCTGCAAAGGATTTAAGTCAGGCAAGAGAAGAGGCGTTTGAGATACTTCGTCTGGTTAAATTAGATAAAAAATGGGATATGACTTCTTCGCAGATAAATCTGATTGATCGGAAAAGGCTTGAGGTTGCCCGTGCAATGGCAACTAAGCCAAAACTCCTTCTTTTAGACGAAGTTTTTGCAGGTCTTAATCCAAAAGAGACAGAGGAGGCCCTTGAGTTAGTAGACACTATAAAGAAACTGGGAATAACAATGATGGTTGTTGAACATGTGATTAAGGTTATCCTAAGTGTTTCAAATCGGGTAATCGTCATCAGTTCTGGAAATAAAATATTTGAAGGTAGCCCACAAGATGCTGTTAATGATCAACGAGTCATAGAAGCATATTTAGGAGAAGAGTACTATGCTTGAAGTTGAAAATGTAGATGCACATTATGGAGATGCTCAGGCATTATGGAATGTCTCATTAAAAGTAGGAAATGAAGAGATTGTCTCACTTGTCGGCTCAAATGGAGCTGGAAAGACTACAGTTTTAAAGATCATATCGGGAATCCTTAGACCAACAAAGGGTAAGATAAAGATTGATGGGATTGATGCCAATAATATTCCACCTCATGGAATCGTTGAAATGGGAGTCGTTCATGTTCCTGAAGGTAGGAGACTATTTCAGGAGATGACCGTTCTTGAAAACCTTGAGATGGGTGGATTTATAGAGAGGGCAAGGAGATTTAAGGATGAAAATCTAAAATGGGTTTCAGAAATCTTTCCCGTTATTGGAAAAAGACTTCATCAAACCGCAAAAACTTTAAGCGGTGGTGAACAGCAAATGCTTGCAATTGCCAGAGGATTAATGTCAGACCCAAGATGGTTGCTTATTGATGAACTCTCCCTTGGCCTTGCCCCTCTTATTGTCAAAAATATCTATGATACAATTAAAAATATCAATCTTTCTAAAAAGACAGCAATCCTAATTGTTGAACAGAACGTGAGGCTGGCATTAAAAATCTCTAAAAGGGGATATATTATCGAGAATGGCAGGATAATAGGTGAAGGGGATGGATCTGGACTTTTAAATAGTGAAATGGTTAAAAAGGCATATCTTGCAATGGGGTAAATACCGATGTTACATATTGCTCAAATATTTAGCTATGGGATATTGAATGGTGCATTATACGGACTTGTTGCCCTTGGTCTATCCTTAATCTACGGGGTTATGAATTACCTCATGGTTGCCCATGGAGCACTTATAATGCTTGCAGCATATACTACATTCTGGGCATTCTTTTATACACGCTTCGATCCATTCCTATTCATATTCGTTGTAACTCCACTCTTTTTCTTGATTGGCTTGATTATATTTAAAATCCTGTATCAATGGCTGATGAAATACCCTGAGGGAGAAAAGATCAAGAACTCATTGCTAATATCTTTTGGGCTCTTATTGATATCTTCAAATCTTGCGATCCTACTCTGGACAGCAGATGAAAGGGCAGTGACCACATTTTATACTGGGAAGGTTATACAACTATTTGGGGTTCGTCTTCCATTTATTGGACTTGGTGGATTCTTCTTAGCAATAGTTGTTATAATTGCCCTTCATCTATTTCTAACAAAGACATATTTTGGCAAGGCCATTCGTGCAGTCTCGCTTGATTACGAAGCAGCCATACTTATGGGTATCAATGTAAATAAAGTATATTTGATTGCATTCTCTATTGGATTTGCATTAGCAGCCATACCTGGTGTTGTAACATCACTTCATGCATTTAATCCTGCAATCTCTTTTGATCTTACTAATAAGGCACTGATCGTTTTGATCCTTGCTGGCTTTGGAAGTATAAAAGGTGTTCTATTAGGTGGTATCATCCTTGGAGCTATCGAGGCTGCTGGGGTTTACCTTGTTGGAACGTCTTATAGGGAAGTTTTTGGACTTATACTTTTTGTATTAATCCTGATGTTCAGACCTCGAGGGTTGGCAGGTAGAAAAGTATGAAAAATAAATTTATAAAAGAAATCTTAACCCTATTTATTATTTCGATTATCTTTGCTCTCCTTCCTCTTATTATAAAAAAGGGATACATACTTAACTTAATTATCCTCATATGCCTTTACATTGTACTTTCACAGAGCTGGAATATACTCGGCGGATTTACAGGGCAAATAAGTCTTGGCCATTCCACATTCTTTGGTATTGCTGCACTTGTATTTCGTTACCTATGGTCATCAGGATTTCCTCCTTATTTGGCACTTTTAGCAAGTTCAGCATCATCCCTTATACTTGCATCAATTATTGGATTTCCAAGCTTCAAATTGAGAGGACACTATTTTGCTATAGGGACACTTGCCTTATCCATGATTGCAATCATTACAGTGCAAAATTTACTCCCTGGTGTAAGTTTTTCTCCTCAGGAATTTCTATCAAAATATAGCCTTGTCCCAATTTACTATATGGCCTTAGTTGTCGCTACGATCTCTGTCCTGGTGGTGATTGCCCTAACCCATTCAAAACTTGGACTTGCCTTGGTTTGTATCCGTGAAGATGAGGACTCAGCAGAGGCTATCGGCATAAACATATTTAAGTACAAAGTGATTTCAATGACACTTAGCACCCTGATCGCAGGTCTTGGCGGAGCTTTGTTCTCATATTATGTTGCAAGTTATTATTACTATGTACCTTTTGAGTTGGGATGGTCTTTTGATCCAGTCTTAATATCCTTCATAGGAGGTGCTGGAACTGTTGTTGGACCGATTATTGGATCTATCTGCTTCGTGATCTTAAAAGAATTATTTGCCATTAGCCTGGGCCAGATGAATGTTTTAATCTTCGGGATTGTTTTTATCTTTATAGTTTTATTCCTACCTAAAGGGATTATAGGGATTGCAAAGCTTAAGATTTTAAAGAAAAGAACATCCATAATGGTAAAAGAGACGTTTCAATAATAAGTTTTTAGAAGAATTTGTAGGTTTTAAATAGGTTCGCATAAAAGAAAGGAGGTGAATGTAAAAGTAATATCATAGTTTTTAAAAGAGTAAATTCATAAAAAATCTAATTTGAAAGGAGGTTAGTATGTTAAAAAAAGGGCTGATAAGAGGGCTAATATTATTAATTACCTTAATTACTTTCATACCTTTTAATTTATCAACTGCAGCAGAAGCTCCTTCCTCTATAAAGATTGGAGCTGTTATTGCCTTAACAGGTGCTATGGCAGCAGGCGGAAAGGATGTAAAGGCAGGTTATGATATCGCAATAAAACATATTAATGATGCAGGTGGAATATTTGTAAAAGAGTATAATAAAAAACTACCTATCGAACTTATTGTCCTTGATGATGAATCAGATTCTGTAAAGACTACAACAAGACTTGATAAATTAAATACTGTTGATAAGGTGGTAGCCTATCTTGGTGGATTTTCAAGTGATTTGAACGTGGTAGGAATGGCGACAGCTGAAAAGAATAGGGTCCCATGGATAGGTGTAACAGTTGCTGCAGAAGCCCCATTTAAGAAAGGGTATCGTTATATTTTTGTTCCCTTTTCTCAGGCTTACGACCAGGTTACAACATTTTTTGACCTCCTTGACTCCATACCAAAGGAGCAAAGACCCCAGAAATTAGGTCATATGGAACTTCAGGTTGATTGGGGCAAGGAGTGTGGCGCATATATAAGAGATATGGCAAAGAAAAGGGGATATACAATTGTTGCTGATTTAAAATACGCCCCACCTACAAGGGACTTTTCATCATTGATTATGGACCTTAAATCTGCAGGAGCTGAAGCCGTCTTTTCAGTTCCAACTCCTCCTCAAAGTATTGTTATCGTTAAACAGATGAAAGAGCTCAACTATGCACCGAAGGTAACAGTATTCATCAGAGGCCCTGATCTCAGCACATACTGGGATGCAATGGGCAAAGATGCGAATTATATCATATCGGACGGGAACTGGGATGAAAGCATGAAGTATCCTGGGAATGATAGAGTTGTTAAGGAATATAGAGAAAAACACCCAGGCGTCAAGAGTATTGGTATTCCAGTTGGATGTGCCTATGCGGCAGTTCAAATCCTTGCAAAGGCAATTGAGATGGCTGGAACCCTTGATAGAGAGAAACTTCGTGACACGATAGGCAAAGTAGAGATGATGACCGTAAGGGGTCCGATAAAGTTTAGAGAAAATGGGTCAGCAATCATTAAATATGGATTCCGTCAGTGGCAGGATGGAAGAAATATCCAGATTTGGCCCAAAGATATTGCAGTTGGTGAATTAAAACTGGCACCACCCTGGGATAAAAGATAGAAAAATTCCATCTGGGGAGGTTCTTAAAGCCTCCCCGGATTATTTTACTCCTCTTTCCATTCAGGCTTTCTTTTTTCTAAGAATGCCTTCAACCCCTCAACCGTATCGCAGGTCTTCATTAAATTGTTAAGATAAATCCTTTCGATTGTCCTAAGACCCTTTTCAATATCGTCATTTAAACCTGAAAGGGTGGCCTCTTTTGCTATCCTTAGTACCACACCACTCAGTTTTTTAAACTTATCTACGAATCCTTCAACCTCCTGTTGAAGAGAGGCCTCTGGTACAACTTTATTGATCAATCCTATACTTAATGCATCTTGAGCGCTGATTGTTTCTCCAGTAAGGATCAATTCCATTGCCTTTTTACGACCGATGATCCTTGGAAAAATAAGGGCGGCTATAGGTGGAAAAACTCCAACCTGAATCTCTGGTTGCCCAAACTTTGCCCTATCTGAGGCAATTACCATATCACAATAAAGTGCAAGCTCACATCCCCCTCCCAAAGCAGATCCATTAACCACTGCCAGAGATGGAATCTTTATCTCATCTAATAATCTAAACATCTTATGGAATGTCTCAATCATCCTCTCTGCCTTATCGCCTAAATGGTCAGCCACCTCTACTCCCACTGAAAAGGCTTTACCCTCTGCAGAAATTACAAGTAGCTTTTGAGTTTTTGCGGCCTTTAAGCTCTCAAGGTATTTATTAATCTCATCCATCATTTCAATATTGAGCCAATTAAGTGGAGGCCGATTAAGTATGATATTATAAATTCCGTCTTTTTCAGAGGTCTTAATAAATTTAAATTCCATCTCAATACACCTCCTTTCGTAAAAAAGGCTGTTCAAAAATAGTTAAAATGATACCCTTTGGGTAAAATCTTAAACCCAAAGGGTATCATTTAATATCTCTTTAAGCCTTACTTTTTCTGAGGCTTGGCCAATACCTCTTCAAAGAAGGCCTCATCCAAAAGTTTTCCTTCCGCTATGTTCTGTCTGTATTTAATAAAATCGATTGTATCAGCACCCGTTATCTTCTTTGTATTGAATGCACCGAACCCGAGGAATGCCTCACCCATCATATTCGCTGCAAGCCAGTGACGATTCGGGTTCTTCATCTGATCCCAGAAGAACTTTTTCTTATTTCTAATTCCATCAATAGACATCATCAAACATCCAGGGAACAGATTTGCAAATGTCCACACAATCTTATCTATTTCCGCATCCAAAAGGGAAAAGTCATACTCATTATTTTTAAGCTTATTATTTACCCATTCCCGAGCCTTTTTATATTCGTCTCCGGTTTTGAATTCTCCATATACAATTTCTCCATCTTTTATATAAGTGTCAGTTATAACCTGTGGATTTCTTACCCAGTTTCCATTCTCATCCTTTAATACTGGAACACATTTCGTAATAAGCCCTTTTCTCCACATCTTATAGGCTGACCACATTTCACAGCTAATACAGCTCCACATTGCATCCTCAATTGATAAGAACCATGGCAGAAAATCAGATGCTCCACCTACTGGTGCTGATCCATGTCGAGGTCCTGCCTGTCCAAAGATTGCAAGGTCAGAAGCAATTGTTAGGTCGCAAGCAGTCCCAATTTCTTGCCCCCCTGCAACCCTCATCCCGTTTACCCGGCAGATAACAGGCTTTTTACACATTAAAATGGAGTCTACCATATTGTTGAACAATTCCATGTATGCCCCATACTCTTCAGGCCTCTTGCTATAATATTCTGAATATTCTTTCGTATTTCCACCTGTGCAGAAGGCATATGGACCTGTACCTGTAAATACAACTGCAACAACAGAACGGTCTGTTGAGGCATTTTCAAAACCTGCGATAACACCCTTTACCATCTCGGTAGTATATGAATTATACTGTGCAGGATTATTTAATCTAATCCATGAAACATAGAGACCTTTTACATCATTTCCTTTAGGATCTTTAAGTGGCTTCTTCTCATAAACCGTGCACGGGGCCTCTGTGCCCCAGTGTTCTGAACCATATCTATCATGGTTTTTTATTTCATGCTCTCTTGGCATCCACTCAAGTGACATAAACATCCTCCTTTCTAAGTTTAATTTATCTTATTTAAAAATCAGGTGTAAGAACAATCCTCTTTGCAGGAGAACCAGCCTTATGGACCTCTTCAAAAACTGATTCAATCTTACTCATTGGTCTTGTCTCTACAAATGGTGCGATATCGATCTTCTTTTTAAGTACCATATCAAGTACAACAGGATAATATTCTGGCAGACATCCCCACGTCCCTATTATCTCTGCATCAAAGGCCATGAGTCTTGAAAACATGTACTCATTCTTTGCCATTCCATAACCTATAATAATCAATTTCCCGGTAAAAGAAAGAAGCTCAAGCGCCATTTCCTGACCAGCCTTTGTCCCTGTCACTTCAAAAATCTTCCAGCCAAAACCTGCCTCTACACCTGCCTTTTTACAGATATCTCTGAATTCATTTCTGATATCCTTGATCTGTTTATCCTGGGCATTGATCACATAATCTGCTCCATAGCTTAATGCCCTTTGAAGTTTTTCAGGATTTCTACCAATTCCGATAACAGTCTTTGCACCCAGGGCCTTTGCAGTTTGTCCCATATAGACTCCAACCCCTCCAGTAATTCCTATCACAATCACATTATCACCAGGTTGAAGATCTGCCCTTTTGGCTGCTTGATAGGGGGTTGTTACTGCATCGGCAACCACTGCTAAATGCTCAAGCGGAATATCTCCACGATTCTTTACCTCGCAGAGGTCTATTGATGGCACTGGAATGTGGCTTGAGAATCCACCATAAATGCCGAGGCTATTGCCAGGCATCTTCTGGGCTAAACACCTATTTCCCCTTCCTGTTTTACATAGTATACATTTCCGACATGGCATAACCGCTGGAACAATCACCTCTTTACCTATCCACTTTTCATCTCCTGCAACAACAACACCACTGATCTCATGACCGAGGGTTAATGGAGGCTTCTGCACCGTTGGTACACCATCATAAAAATAGCCAAGGTCAGTATGACAAACCCCACAACCTGCAACTTTTACAAGGACTTCATCAGGAGCAAGCTGAGGCACCGGAATTGACGTCTTTACAAGCTTTCCTGGCTTGACCTCACCTGTGTCTTTATCCTTTGTTGTAGGCTGAACCATCTGCCAAGTCTCAATCTTTTCTGGAATACCTTTCATTTAAATCACCCCTTTCTTTTTTAATAAAGACCCTTTGATTAATTCCATAACTATTTAAAACTCTTTTCACGATCACCCCCTTTTTTAAAGTAAAGATCAAAAAATTTGGTTTACTTAAGTTAAGCCTAATCCACCATCAACGCAAAATAGTTGACCAGTAATATAATTTGCCTCATCTGATGCTAAAAAGACGAACATTGGAGCAACCTCTTCTGGCTCGGCAAACCTTCCAAGCAGAATCCTTCCAGTGTATATCTCCTTAAGTTTTGGATCTGTCCTTATCTTCTCGGTCATCTCTGTACTTACATAACCCGGAGACACTACATTTACTGTTATTCCATAAGGAGCAAGTTCCCTTGCTGCAGATTTTGTAAGTGCAATTATTCCACCCTTTGCAGAACTATAATTTATCTGACCTTTGGTGCCGGCAATCCCTGCCTGTGATGTTACATTAATTATCTTACCACTTCGCTTCTCCATCATATACTTAGCAGCTTCCTGAATACATAGAAATGGCCCTTTTAAGTGAATATCTAAGACCTCGTTCCACTGTTCCTCTGTCATTTTATGAAGCATGTTTGGTCTTACAGCGCCTGCATTATTTACAAGGATGTCAATCTTACCGAAATTATCAATAGCTGTTTTAATAATCTTCTCGACATCTTGTTTAACCGCTACATTCCCTTTTACAGATAGAGCCCTTCTTCCCATCTGCTTTATAATATCAACTACCTCTTGGGCAGATTGTTCCTTTGTCGCATAATTTACAACAACGTCCGCTCCTTCTTTTGCAAATGCTAAACATATTGCCCTTCCAATCCCTCTACTTCCTCCTGTTACAACCGCTACCTTATTTTCAAGCCTTCCCATTAAAATCCCTCCTCTTGTGAATATATTCTCAAATATTCTTAAATTACCAAAATTCCCTGAAAAATACAAGAAATTTTTCTGTTAATTGTGCCCCGCTCCCTGAATAAATCTTTTGGGAACGAATTGAAGGTTAGATAATCTATAATATAAAAATACCCTCGAGGAGGGATAAATTAAGGAGACTAATCAAGCTTAAGCTCGAGGTTTATCATTTCCCCTCCTCTTGAAAAGCCCATATTTCTGAAAAATTTTAATAAATCCCAATCATTCCAATTTACGAGTGTATATACAATTGTAACTCCAAATGATTTAAGATTCTTAATGAATTCTTGTCCCAGCTTTCTGGCAACACCTTTATGTTGATATTGTGGATCCACCCCAATGGTGCTTATCCAAGCAACTGTATCTGGTACACCAAATTCCCAGCCACTTACCTCGCCAACTATAAACCCTATAACTTTTTCATTGTATTCGGCAACAAGGGAAGAAAGAGGATATCTCTTATTAGAATCTTCCAGCTTATTTTTCCAATAGTCCCTTCTCGCCTTGCCTAAAATCTTTCTCTCTATCTCTACAATTGAATCCAAATCATTAACACTTATTGGTCTTATTTTAACCTGTGATAAAAAATCCTCTTTCATCCCTTAAGCCCCTTATAGCTATTCAATAATAGCTATAACAGCCTCTGCCTCAACTTCTTGTCCTGGTTTTACACAAACCTCTTTTATTGTGCCTCCCACGGGTGCTACAACAGGCATCTCCATCTTCATTGCCTCTAAAACAGCCACCTGATCATTCTCTTCTACCTTATCACCTACCTTTACTGATACTGAAACGATCTTTCCAACCATTGGCACAGTTACGGGTGTGGCCATAATCCTTTTCCTCCTTTTAATCAAACTTTTTATTTAATCCCTAAGACATTTCTTGCAATAATGACCTTCTGAATATTAGATGTCCCTTCAACAATCTGGTAAGATTTTGCATCTCTATAAAATCTTTCTACTGGATATTCTGATGAGAATCCATAAGAGCCAAATATTTTAACAGCAGTATTGGCAGCCCTTACAGCAACCTCTGCTGCAAAGTACTTGGCACATGAAACTTCAATAGTATTTCTCATTCCGAGATCTCTATTGCAGGCAGCCCTGTAGACCAAGAGGCGGGCAGCTTCTTCCTCTACATACATCTCTGCAATCTGCTCCTGAATCATCTGAAAGTTGGCAATGGTCTGTCCAAATTGTTCCCTCTCATTTGCATAACGAACCGAATGCTCACGACATGCCCTTGCAACTCCAACAGCCCTTGCAGCTGAAGATAGTCGCGTATTATCGAGCATTGCCATACATATCTTAAAACCATCTCCTTTCTGACCTACCAAACTATCCTTTGGAAGTTTTACATTGTCAAAAACAATCTCTCCTGTTGGGGCACAGAATAGACCCAATTTAGTCTCAATTGCCTTCTGAGTAACGCCTGGAGAGTGCATATCTACTATAAATGCTGAAATTCCCCTATGCTTTGCTGACCGATCTGTATATGCATATACAATTCCAATGTCTGCAACCGGAACCCCTGATATCCACATCTTTGTCCCATTAAGTATGAATCCATCCTCTGTTTCTTGGGCTGTAGATTTCATTGAGGCCACATCCGATCCTGAGTTCGGCTCAGTGATGGCAAAACACCCAAGGAGATCTGCATTTATCAGCTTCGGAATCCAGCGTTCTCGTTGCTCTTCAGTTCCAAAATTTAGAAGCACTGTCTGAATGGAATTCATCTGGAGATTGAATGGAAGACCCCATGATGGAGAAATCCTTGCTATCTCCTCTGTCATTAATGTTGCAGCAAGAAATCCGCTTTCATTCCCACCGTACTTTTCAGGGGCAAGACACCCAAAGAAACCAAGTTTTGCCATCTCTTTAACTATCTCTCTTCTGAAGCGATGCTCCTTTTCATCCTCCTCCATAGTTGGAGCTATCTTCTTTTCAGCAAAATTCTTTGCCATTTCCCTCATTGCTTCTTGTTCTTCTGTAAGCCTAAAATCCATAAAACCCCCTCCTCCCTTTTGAGATTGTGCATTTTATAACAAACCTTTTAATTTTTGTCAAGCCACCTATACCTATGAAAAATTACCAATTTATTGGATTTATTAAATTTTTTAAAAATTGAATACTTAAAACCTCTAAATCCCTTTTTTAAAGAATGAGATTGCCATGCTCCAATAAGGACTCGCAATGACTTCATCGGATTGCCACGCACCCTTTGGGTGCCAGCAATGATTGATAAAAAAGGATGTTTTGAACCCTAATTTCCAAGTCTTTCAAAGACTTTTTCAGATGTCTGGTGGAATAGAGAGAGATCTGAAAAAGTCCTTAATAGACTGGGGAGGTAGGGTTCAAAACCCTTCGAATGCGGGCTTTTAATGTTTAAATTGTTAACAATCACTTGAGAAAGAACACAATTATTTTAAGGGGATTAATCAATAGTGCTAAACTAATAAAGGTATCCGATCGAAGGCTTTTTCAGCCCACCTCCCCAGTATGAAAAGATTTTTAAATAATTTTTCAGAGCTCTCATAGAGTTGAGTTACCTTGACATTAGGATATAAATAGGACAAAAAAGATGTATGAGGATCATGGGATTAGACATAGGGACAGAGAAAATAGGCGTTGCCATAAGCGATGAACTTGGACTTACTGCCCAGGGTTTAAAGACTATCGAAGTAAAATCAAAAGGTGAAACCTTTAAAGAATTAGATAAAATAATAAAAAGTTTCAATATTGAAAAGATTGTTATAGGCCTTCCCAAGAATATGAATGGCACATTAGGGAGTCAGGCCCAAAAAATCCTTAAGTGGATAGAGGAATTTAAAGGCCATACAAATCTACCGATAGAAACATGGGATGAGAGATTATCAACATTGGAAGCCTCAAGAGTACTCTTAAAGGCAGACCTCTCGAGGAAAAAGAGAAAACGTGTGATCGACAAATTAGCAGCAGTAATTATACTGCAAGGATATATAGACAGACTTAAAAATATAAAATATGATATCGAACCCAAAATTTAAAGTCTTAATCCTCGCTGCAGGTTCTCTTCTAATCTCTTTGATACTATTCTATTGTTCAATATTGTCCCCTCCCGAAAATAGAGAATCCACGAGAACAATACTTATAAAAAAGGGTAGTAGCCTTAAAAAGATATCTGAACTGCTTGAAAGGGAAAGAATCATAAAGAATAAACAATTTTTTATTTTAATGACCACATTGGTAGGCAAAAAGGGGATGATTAAGGCGGGCGAGTATGAAATTCCGACAAACCTATATCCATGGCAGGTCTTAGGTATACTTTTAGATGGCCAGGTAAAAAGTCAGCTGATAACAATTCCTGAGGGATATACGGTTAACCAGATTGCTCAACTTTTATGGGATTTAAATATTGTTGATAAAGATGAATTTCTTAAAAAGGTCTATTCTCAAGATCTTATTTCATCACTTGGTCTTTCAAACTTAGCCTCTCAAAGTCTTGAAGGATTATTATTTCCCGAAACATATCATCTAATGAAAGAGATGGATCCTGAGGAAGTTATAAGGATTATGGTCAACCAGTTTAAGAAGGTATTTTATGAGGAATTAAATGTTGCTCGAAATAATCTAAAGATTTCGGAAAGAGAGATTATCATCATGGCATCAATTATAGAAAAGGAAACTTCGCTATCAGAAGAAAAACCTTTGATCTCAGCAGTATTTTATAACCGTTTGAATAAAAATATGCCCCTTCAGAGCGATCCAACAGTAATATATGGATTAAAAGATTTTGATGGAAATCTTAAAAAAGAGCATCTTACGAAACAAACTGTATACAATACATATATCAAATCAGGGCTTCCACCCACCCCAATCTGTAATCCTGGAAGAGAATCGATAAGGGCAGCTATTTTCCCAGCTCAGGTACCATATCTCTATTTTGTCTCAAAAAATGATGGCTCACATTTTTTTTCTTCAAGCCTTGAAGAACATAATAGAGCTGTATTAAAATATCAGAAGTCTTTAAAAAATGGTTTAAAAACAATGACAAAAGATCAGAGGGAGGGCCTTAAATGAAAAAAGAGGTAGCTATAATTGGTGTTGGTCAGAGCCACTTTGTGAGGGGTTATGAGGGATCAATCAGGGAACTTGCATTTGAAGCATTCAGAGAGGCAATGAAGGATGCTGGTATCACACAGAAAGAAGTTGACGCATCTGTAATCTGCTCTGCCCCTGAATATGACAAACAGAGGTCTCCTGCAGGCGTCATTGCTGAATACCTCGGACTTATCCCTCAGCCTACCCTTTATGTAGAAACGATCTGCTCATCAAGTAGCACGGGTCTAAAGGTTGCCTATAGTATGATAAAGGCAGGGCTCCATGATGTTGTTGTCGTGCTTGGATTTCAAAAGATGTCTGAGATCACCTCAGCCGAATCTCAGGAGAGAATGGGAAGGGGTGCAGATATCCAGTGGGAATCGCCTTTTGGAACAATGATGCCTGCATACTATGCACTTTATGCCCAAGCATATATGGCAAAGCATGGACTTACACACGAAGACTTAATGAATGTAAGAATCAAGGCATCAACCTACGGTGTGCTAAATGATAGGGCAGTCTATAGAAAACAGGTAAAGCCTGAAGATTTTAATCCTGAAAATCCAGAAGCAAAAATGGCTGCACCTGTTGCCTGGCCATTAAGGGTTGGAGACTGTTGCGCAAATGCAGATGGAAGCTCCTGTATCATTCTTGCTAACGCAGAAAAGGCAAAGATCTTTTCAAAAAAACCTGTGTGGATATTAGGTATTGGAACTGCCTCAGAGGCAGTCAATATGGCAGCAAGACCTGACTTTTCTAAGGGATTAACAGTGGGCTATGCAGCAGCCGAGCAGGCATATAAAATGGCAGGAGTCACCCCAAAAGATATAAAAGTTGCTGAAGTACATGATTGTTTCACTATCGCAGAAATCATGGCTTACGAGGGACTTGGATTTGCACCAATGGGTGAAGGTAAACAGCTTATCCGAGAGAAGGCAACATACAAAGAGGGTAGAATCCCTGTTAATGTTGATGGAGGTCTATTATCTAAAGGACATCCTATTGGTGCAACCGGAGGTTCACAGATTCGTACAATTGTCCTTCAACTTATAGGTGAAGCCGGACCGATGCAGGTACCTGGTGAACCAGATATTGGTCTTGTTCATAATATTGGTGGAGTTGGTCTTTATGGCAATGTAACTATATTGGGGAGGTAAAAAGATGGGTTTTGAGAAATTTGGAAGAAGAAGTTTTACTTCAGTTACAAAAACTGCAAAATTTGTTGATCTTCTTGCTGAAGGTAAAATAGAAGGAACTTTCTGCAAAGACTGTGGGGCAAAGTATTTTCCCCCAAGGGCCGACTGTGCAAAATGTTTTTCTAACAACATGGATTGGTTTGAAATGCCAAAGAAGGGGAAGCTCGAGACTTTTACAACAGCCTATTACGCTCCATTTGGATTTGAAAACGATCCTCCCTATAGTATGGGAGTTGTCGATTTTGGCCAGGGGCTTAAGCTTTTTGCAAGAATATCAAAAGATATAAAACCCGAAGACCTAAAGGTGGGAATTGAGGTAAAAGTAAGACCAATTAAGTATGATGATGGACAGCTTTCCTTTGAAGTTATAAAGGCCTAAATAAATCTTAGTTAAAAAGGGAACTTATGTCACCCACTTTTAATAGATTTGATGGTTATAGTATTTTTGATGATAAGGGTGAGGTTAAACGTCTTGTTGAATCGTTGATAGATAAATATGACCCTGAAGTACGTATCGAAAACTTGAGAAAATTTGATTTCTCCTATGTTTTTACTCTTTCAAAGAGGGGGAGGACCGAAGAGGTAGAGCTAACCCGTGATGAAATAGATGCAAGTTGGGACTGGAGAAAAGACAATATTGATGAGACTTTAAAAAAGAAAATAGAAACAACAATTTTAAATCTCTAAAACTGAATGCTCATTCCCTTGGAATTTCATAGAAGATAGAATTTCCAAAATTTTTCTTTATTATCTTTCCATCACTAACCATAGGTTCAATCATAGTCTCTAAAACCCTTTCTTTAATCCCTGTCAATTTGGATAAATCCATCAAAGAGAGTGGTCTCCGTTTAAGTATCTTGATGATCTCAGATTCCGTATCTTCTATTAGAATTTCTGAAGAGTGGCGATCAAATTCAGATATAATAGAAGCCTTGGGGCCGAATAACGCCTGAATCCTTTCCATCTCCTCATGTGTTAATGCTTTAACCCATCTCTCAGAAGGAGGTCTAACAACCGTATTGAGATGGATCTTATCAGGATTGATCTTTCTTACCACCTCTAACATCCTTAAAACTTCATTCTCATCATCATTTACACCTTTACAGAATAATATCTCAAGCCAGATCTCTCCTTTATAAATCTTTCGAAATTCGATAAGACCGTTAATAATCATGCCAAGAGAGATGTCTGAGGCAGGCCTGTTAATCTTCTCAAATATCTCTGCTGATACAGCATCCATAGAAGGAAGGACTACGTCTGCTGAAAGAAGATCCTGTCTCACTTCGTCGAGATACAACAATGAACCATTAGTAATAACAGCGACTGGAATTTCTGTAATCTTTTTTATTCCATCAATAATATTTTTAATCCCTGAATGAAGGGTTGGTTCACCAGAACCAGATAGCGAGATATAATCAATAGGAACGGCTTCTTCTTTGAGGAATCTTTCCACCTCCTCTAAGATTTCATCTGGAGAGATATAGGAATTCCTTAAGGTTGTTTTCTTTGTCGTCTTTCCGGACTGACAATAAATGCAATCATAAGTACAGTATTTGTAAGTAATAATATCAACTCCAAGAGACCTTCCCAAACGCCTTGATGGAACAGGTCCATAAAGAAATCTGTAATTTTTCATTTTTAATCCTTACAAAAAGTTACTTTTGAAAATTAGAAATATATTCTTTTATCAACAGCTCATTTTTCCGCTGGATCTTTTGCATCTCAGCAAGCGCTAAATTTTCAAATGGTAGTTTTACCCTTTTAATTCTAAGTCTTGTAATCTCTGAATCTATAAAATTTATTGTATCTGCGATGGTCCTGGCAATAGATGATATGGATTCCTTTGCCTTTAAGAAAGATTCTTTATCCAGATAATTTCTATTGATAATATGAAATCTCTCAAATAGTCTTCTTAGTTTTTCAAACTCCTCATTCTTCTCATTATTTCCTTCCTCAAGCCCTTTAGTGATCTCTAAGAATCTTTCTATATCAATACCCATTATAAGCCTCCACTTATAAATTTATGAGAATAAAAACCGATTGTCAAATTAATAAAAATAGAGACCTCTGAAAAAAACTATTTAAAAATCTTTTCAAATAGGGGAGGTGGTGTGAAAAAGCCTTCGAGCGGATACCTTCTAAAGATTGTCATTGAAAGGCGAAGCTGAAGCAATCTCTCCCAAAAAGTCACTCTGAGCAAAGCAAGAAACCTATGAGATTGCCACGCATCCTCTGGATGCTCGCAATGACTGATAAATTAAGATCTTAATCTTAATAGTATGGAGCTATTGTTTAATTACTATAAAAGGATTTATTTTCTTATCAAACGATTGTTAGAAATTTAAATTTAAAGGCCTGCATTTGAAAGGAATAGTTGCTTGCCAATGATAAATTTTTATTTTATTATTTTCTGTGTTTTTAAATAAATTTCAATAAAAGGGGGAGAAAATGTTAAAAAGAACAATTTTTGTTTTATTTATCCTTTTCTCATTAATAATTTCTGTTCAGACATCATATGGAGAAAGTATAAAGCCCATAGAACTAAGATTTGCACATCATGACCCTCCTGGAGGCCCAGGAGGAAGGTCAACAGCTGCTTGGGCTAAAAAAGTTGAGGAGGTCACTAAGGGAAGAGTAAAAATAATAATGTATCCCTCAAGTGCCCTTGTAAAAGGGACTGGAACATATGATGCTGTTAAATCAAATGTTGCCCAGATTGGTTGGTCTGTTAATGGTTTATATCCTGGAAGATTTCCTCTTACTGACTTACTTTCACAGCCTTTTATCGGCGTTAAAAACGCTACAACAGGTAGTATGGCCTTATGGCATAATTATCAGAAGTTTCCAGAGATTCAAGCTGAATATGCTGATGTAAAGGTTCTCGTCCTGCATACACATCAAGGTGCGCCTATAGGTACAAGAAAAGTAGCTGTAAAGAGATTGGATGATTTGAAAGGGTTAAAAATCCGGGCAACAGCAGGTGGTGCTTTACTTTGGCTTAAGGAAGCAGGTGCTTCACCAGTTACTATGCCACCTGGTGATATTTATATGAATATGGAGAAGGGCGTTATAGATGGTTGGACAATCGATCTTATTGGTGCAGAAGGATTTAAACTACATGAAGTAACAGACTATTACACGTTACCATATTATTATGTAAACACATTCTGGGTAGTGATGAATAAAGATGTGTGGAATTCTCTTCCATCTGATATTAAAGATGCTATAAGTAAAGTGAGCGGTGAGTGGGCCATAAAAAATATTTTCGGACCAACATGGGATTCAGGTGATAAAGAATCTATTCGTAGGATGGGCATTAAACCTGATCGAATGTTCACATTACCTGATAATGATATTGTTAAGGCAAAAGAAATAGCAAAAAAAGTATGGAATGAAGAAATATCTCGGCTTGAGGCTGCTGGTAAACCGGCTCGGAAGATTTTTGAGGAGACTTTAAGATTTTTAAGTGAGTATAAATAAAAACTGATTTAAGCAAAGATTTTGTGGCATTAAAATTTATTAAATTTATTCATATTTTAAATAGATTAATAAACCCCTTTATAAAGTGGGTGAATAATATTGGTGTAATAATCCTTTTTTTAATGATGATACTTACGGCTGCAGATGTCGCCTTTCGTTATTTCCTTAATAAGCCCATCCTTGGTTCATATGAAATAACAGAATTTATGATGACAGTATTAGCAGCCTTTACTATTGGTTATGCTGGGATTATAAAGGCCCATGTAAACGTTGATATTCTTTTTTCAAAACTTAATGAACGTTTGCAGGGGTTTATCAGCATTTTTACCAACCTAATCTGCACGATATTTTTTGGGCTTATGTTTTGGCGAAATATCTATCAATCTTCGGTTCTTCGAGAAGCTAACGCTGTTTCACCAGCTCTCTCTATCCCAGAATTTCCTTTTATTTTTATATTAGGAGCAGGTTTTGGGTTGTTAATGGTTGTATATTTAATTCAATTTTTTGAATCTATTGCAAAAGCATTGGGTAAATGGACTCTTTAACAATAGGCTATATTGGTATTGGGGTGTTAATTCTTCTCCTCTTTTCAGGAATCCCTATTGGTGTAGCTATGGGTGCTACTGGTTTAGCCGGGATGTTTTTAGTGGCAGGTATAAAAGCTGGATTAGGGTTAATAGAAAGAATTCCATACGATACTGTGGCAAATTATACTATAAGTGTAGTCCCTCTCTTTATCCTCATGGGGTCTTTCTGTTTCTATGCAGGAATAAGTCAGGATTTATACAGGGCAGTATACAAATGGATTGGTCATTTAAGAGGGGGACTTGCAATGGCAACAGTTGGGGCATGTGCTGGGTTTGCAGCCGTAAGTGGATCAAGCCTTGCCACGGCTGCTACTATGGGTACTATTGCACTACCTGAAATGAGAAAGTATGGATATGATGACAGGCTTGCAACAGGTGCGGTAGCGGCAGGTGGAACCATGGGTATTTTAATTCCTCCAAGCGTAATCCTTATTATATATGGTGTGATTACAGAACAATCTATAGGAAAGCTTTTCCTTGCTGGATTTATTCCAGGATTGCTCGAGGCATTATTTTATATGATTACAATCCATTTAATAGTCCTTTGGAATCCTTCGATTGGACCTCCTGGTCCCAAAACATCACTTTATGAGAAGTTTACTTCTTTCAAAGATATTTGGATTGTCATAGCCCTTTTTCTGATTGTTATAGGAGGAATTTATTTTGGTGTATTCAGTCCAACTGAAGCGGGTGGGATTGGAGCCTTTGGGGCTTTCTTATTTGCTCTTGGTCGAAAAAAACTGAATCGGACAATTTTTTTTGAAAGTCTAATTGAAACAGGAAAAACAAGCGCTATGATATTTATAATAATAATAGGGGCTTCATTATTAGGATCATTTCTCGCTGTAACAAGGGTCCCGTATGCCCTTGCTGACGCTGTTTCTGCACTTCCAGTAAATCGCTATATTATTCTTATTCTTATTATAATAGTATATATCTTTCTTGGGATGATCATGGATTCAATGGCAATGGTCCTGCTCACTGTTCCCATTTTCTTCCCGGTAATAAAATCATTAGGGTTTGATCCGATTTGGTTTGGTATAATTATAGTGAGGGTGACAGAAATAGGTCTTATTACACCACCAGTAGGTTTAAATGTATTTATTTTAAAAGGAATAATACCAGATGTTCCAATAAGCACTATTTTTAAAGGTATAATACCATTTTTTATAGCAGATTTATGTCATATCGCGCTTCTTATTTCAGTACCAGAATTAACCCTTTTTTTACCAAATCTATTAAAGTAATAATTTAAAAATGAAATCAAATTGAGTAAATTGAGAAACTATTATTGCATGAACAATAGTGTCATCATGATAAATTCGAATTTATTTTAATATGAAAGGTTTCAAAGTTTATCTTATCTTGAGGGATTCGTCGATATGCTTGATCAATGGTGAAAGGAAGAACTCTATTATCCTTCTTTTACCTGTTTTAATCTCTGCTGTAAGTGCCATTCCTGGTGAAAGAGGTATCTCCCTATCTTTAACTCTTATAAAATACTTTTTGGGCTTCAATTTAATTTTGTATACCAATCCAAGCTTTTCATCTTCTCTTGCATCTGGACTTACATAAAAAAGCTCTGCATCAATAGTACCATATTTTTGAAACGGAAAAGTATCTAATTTCAATTCTGCTAATTGTCCGGGTTTAATAAAGCCAATATCTTTGTTTAAAACCATTGCCTCTACAATTAACGAAGTCCCTTCTGGAACAATAGTAATTACAGGTTGAGCAGATGTTACTACGCCTCCAATTGTATACATAGCTAACCCGTGTACAGTACCATCAACAGGACTATAAAGCTTTTCAAGCTCATATCTTTTTTCGGCCTTCTTAATTTCTCCCTCAAGTACGGCAATGGATTTTTCCCTTTCAATAATCTCATTTAATATTGAACGTTCTCTTTCTTTTATCAGAGCCTCGAGATTTTTCTCCTGTTCTTTAATACTATCCCTTATCTGTTCAGCAAATCTTCTCTGTTCATTTAATTCCTTCTCTGTTCTGACCAACTCTTTCTGCCGTTGTAAATGTTCCATCACCGAGGCATATCCCTTTTCTGCCAGTCTTCCGAGAACCTCTTCCTGCTTTTTTACAATATCTAATGTCTTCTCAAGTTTATCGATACTTTCTTCTACTGACGAAAGGGCAGTCTTCTTTTGGGAAATGGCCAATTTAATGGATTCCATTTTTGCCCTATATTCATCCTCTCTTGCCTGTTTTAAGCTTTTTTGAAGAGATATTAATTTATCAGGGTTTTCTCTATCCCTTTTCATTTCTGACCCTTTAAGTTCAGCATTAAGCCTCTCTATATCGTAACGATTTATCTTTAATGATCTTTCCCGACTTTCCAATTCAGCCTTTGAAATGGTGGGATCAAGTTCGATCAAGAGGTCGCCTTTTTTTACCTTTTGTCCTTCCTCCACATAGATTGCCCTAATGATACCTGTTTCTCTCGGCTGGATCACTTTTATCATTCCATCAGGAACAATCTTTCCCCTTGCTATGGCTACTTCTTCCACCCTTCCAAAATAGCTCCATAGGAAGGCAAGAATCGTTAATGTAAAAATAATCCATAGCAGTAAGCGTCCTAATGGAGAAGGAGGGGTTTCTTCAATCTCAAGTGCTTCTGATAAAAATTCAAATTCTAAGCGATCCCTTTTCATTAATTATTATATTCTTAATTCTATATTCTGCTGTAATTGTAGATGATGATAGAGTCCTTTTTTCATCATTAATTCATCATGTGTTCCTGACTCAACGATCTCACCTTTATCCATGACAATAATCTTATCAGCTATCCTGAGAGTTGAAAGTCTATGGGCAATGAGGATTACTGTCCTGCCTCGACATATCTGTCTCAAATTCCTCTGAATAATAGCTTCTGATTCAGAGTCAAGAGATGAAGTTGCCTCATCAAAGATTAAGATCTTTGGATTCGTTAGAAGTGCTCTTGCAATTGCGATCCTCTGTCTCTGCCCTCCAGAAAGGGTTATTCCTCTTTCTCCAACGGTTGTATCGTAACCTTCTGGAAGCTCCATGATGAAATCATGTGCCCCTGAAAGATGGGCTACATGAATAATCTCATCCATCTGAGCATTTGGATAATGAAAAGCGATATTGTCTTTTATCGTACCATTAAATAGAAAACTTTCTTGAAGTACAACTCCGATCTGCCTTCTTAGCCATGCAGGATCTGCAAGTGCTAAATCGATTCCATCAATTAAGATCCTTCCGCTCTCTGGGTAATACAGCCTCTGAATCAATTTTGCCAGCGTACTTTTCCCTGACCCACTTCTTCCTGCAATTCCAAGAATCATACCTGGTTTAATCTCAAGGTCGATATTCCTTAAAACCTCTGGTCCATCAATACGATAGCGGAATCTAACACCTTCAATCCTTATATGTCCCTGTATTGCGGGAAATCTTGTCTTTGTAACATTCAAAGAGGGCTCTGGAGTGCTATGGAATATATCACCAAGCCTCCTGATGGAAAGGCCTGTTTGTTGGAAATCCTGCCAGAGTTGAACCAGTCTTAAAACCGGTCCACTTACTCGGCCAGAAAGCATCTGAAAAGCTATAAGCTGTCCGACAGTAAGTTTACCGGCCATTACCATATGTGCACCGAGCCAAAGGATTGCAAGTATAGATGATCTTTCGATTAGTTGTGCTAAAGAACCTGCAACCCCTGAAATTTTAAAGGTCTTGAAAGAGGCCCTTACATAATTCGCAAGTAAATTTTCCCATCTCTTCTGGACTTCGGGTTCAATAGCCATTGCCTTCACAGTCTGTGCTCCTGTAACCATCTCCACAAGAAATGCTTGAGATTCTGCCCCTCGATTGAATCTCTCTTCAAGCCTTTGACGTAATACTGGAGTAACCAACGCAGAGAGTAATCCAAATAGAGGTATCGAAGCTAATACAACTAAGGATAATGTGGTACTGTATAAAAACATCACAATAAGATATACACCAATAAACATAATATCAAGAATAGATGTAAGTGGTGCTCCAGTTAGAAAATGGCGTATGTTCTCAAGTTCACGTACTCTGGCAACCGTATCCCCTACCCTTCTTGTTTCAAAATACTTTAAAGGAAGAGAAAAGAGATGTTTAAATAGTTTTGTACCCAATATTATATCAATCCTATTGGAAGTATGTGTAAATAAATAGCTTCTCAGGATGTTCAGGATACACTCGAATATAATCACTGTAATTAGACCGATTCCAAGGACATTCAGTGTAGTAATCCCCCTGTGGACTAAAACTTTATCAATGATTACTTGTGTAAAAACAGGAGTAATTAAACCAAAAATCTGAAGAATCAACGATGCAATTAAAACCTCAGAAAGGGGTTTACGATATTTCCATATTGAAGGGACAAACCAGCTTAGACCAAAAGGTTTCTCCGAGGGGGAAATAGACTTCCTATGCGCAAGAAGAATAACCCTCTGCTTCCATTTAGAATTAAATTCATCTTTTAGAAAAAGTCTTGGTTTCCCTTCAAGAGGATCAAAAATAAGAACTCTATCTGTATCTATCTTGGCCAGTATATTAAACTTCCTACCATCCATCAAAACTATATTTGGCGTTGGAAGACGCTTCAATCGATCAAAACTTACCTTGGCCTCTTTCACTTTAAATCCAAGCTCCTTTGCCGCACGAAGAATATCCACCACATCCATCTCCTCTTGACCTATGGCTAAAATGTGCCGTAGTTGCTCCTGATCAACAGCAATACCATGATACCCTGCCACTATTACCAGACACATTAATCCCGTGTCTATCTTTATAGATTCTCTGGATTGATTAGAATTATTCACCTCTCTTGCCTCCATGATTCACACAGGTCAAAATCACTTTTTCCCTTATTATCAATCTCTTTATTTATTGGGGCTGCCAATATTGAGAGAGAATTATTTGAACATCTTCCCTTCTATTTTCAATCAATTGTGTCCAGTTCATTCCTGTCTGTGAAGAAAATTCTGCCATCGCCTGAATCAATTGACCCACATATGAAGAAACCAACCTCCTCCCGTCTGAAAGTTCAAACGACTCCACTTGATATGCATAACTTAGATTCTGATTTTTTACTGTCAGCCTATCGGAAGAGTTATAAATTTGAATTAAAAGGTTGTTTCCACTGTTTGAAAAGATTAAATCAATGGGCTCAATCTCAGAATTAAACCTCACTTTATCTTGGTTCTCAGATGTTGAATCATAATCTGTTACCGTATCTTGACCATAACCTCTTCCAAAAATATAGGTATCGTTTCCTACTGCTCCTTGAAGACTATCATTTCCCCTTCCACCATCAAGTGTATCAGCCCCTCCATTTCCTTTTAAGGTGTCATTTCCATCCATTCCCATAAGGATATTATCTCCACTATTTCCAGTGATAACATTGTTTAATTCATTTCCAGTACCATTTATGGCTGATCTCCCTGTTAAACTTAGGTTCTCAATATTCTCACCAAGACTGTATGTTATATAACTAATCACTGTATCCGTCCCATCATTTAAGGCTTCTATAACAGTGTCTCCATTATTATCCACATAGTATGTATCATTCCCAGACCCTCCAATCATCGTATCTGCTCCTCCGCTCCCATTGAGTGTATCATTACCCAAACCACCGGAGAGGACATTTGTTGCATTGCTACCTGTTAACCTGTTGTTCAAAGAATTTCCTGTTCCATTAATCGCTGAGCTTCCCATCAGGATCAGGTTCTCAATCTCATCTCTCAGCGTATAGGTGATGTAACTCTTAACTGTGTCTGTGCCCTGATTGAGATTCTCAATGATTATATCTTCTTGATTGTCAACTATGTAAGTATCGTTTCCAGGTCCTCCAATCATAGTATCTGAACCCAAACCACCATTGATGATATTGGCTCCACTATTGCCGGTTATTCTGTTGTTTAACTCATTTCCAGTTCCGTTGATCGAATTTGTACCGGTCAGGGTAAGGTTTTCTACATTGGATGGCAATTTGTATGTTATAGAACTAAAGATTGTATCTGTTCCCTCATTGGCTAACTCAACAATAAAATCTCCTATATCATCGACAATAAAAACATCATTATCTAAACCACCATTCATGTAATCGACGCCTGAACCTCCATTGATAAGGTCATTCCCTGCTCCCCCATTTATAGTGTCATTTCCTTCATATCCCATCATGATACTATCCGCAAAAGTGCCATTCAAAGTATCTATTGCGGTCGTCCCTAATTGTAGATCAGAGAGATTGAAAACGTTCCCATCTCCTGATTCTATTCGTTCCAATCGATAATATGTACTTGAATACCAATTCTGTACAGTAATACGGTCTGTCGTCCCTATAATAAAAAATACTAAATTGTTACTCTCTTTTGAGACTATTATATCCGAAGCCACTACATCCAAAGAAAACCTAAGCGTATCCACACCAGACGACGTATCATAATCCGAGATAGTATCCTGCCCATACCCACGACCAAAAAGATATATATCACTACCCACATCCCCAGAGAGATAGTCATTGCCAAAACCCCCATCTAAGATGTCACCACCATTTCCACCATAAAGATAGTCACTACCCAATCCTCCTATAACCATATCATTACCATCCTGACCATAAAGCGTATCGCTCCCATCCCCACCATCAAGGAGATCATCCCCACCATTGCCATAAAGCGAATCACTCCCCCCATCACCATACATCCGATCCGCAGCCCTCGAACCAGAAAGACTCTCATTGCCCGATGTCCCTCTTATCTCAGCCGAAAGCTCCGTCACCTCAACGCCCGTCAACACAACCCCATCACCAAACTCAACCCTCTCCAACTGATAAGCCGAACCCGCCATCCAGCTCGCCACAGAAACATAATCCGAAGCACCCTTGATCCTAAAGACCACATTGTCAGAATTCCGAGTGATCTCCACATCAGAACGCACTACATCCAAAGAAAACCTAAGCGTATCCACACCAGACGACGTATCATAATCCGAGATAGTATCCTGCCCATACCCACGACCAAAAAGATATATATCACTACCCACATCCCCAGAGAGATAGTCA